>JAKOQC010000025.1 GCA_029778565.1 bacterium | reverse complement strand
GTCTTAACACTGTATTCACTTCCGGTATCATGGAAGCCATACTCATAGCCGGTATGGTTATTTTTAGTATTCGTATAATTGGTATTAACATTATCTATAAAACCAACTATTTTAGTCTTATGACCGTCCAGAACAGTATCAACCGTCTGTGTAGGGTCAGAAGGATTATAAAGCCAACCGAAATTAGAATTTATGATAGAAGCGATAGCTTGAACGGCTCCAGACATTATAACTAAAAGCAACAAAACCGCTGCAATAATAGCTAAACCTTTCAAGACAAGCGGATTAACCAAAGCTTTTACAGTATTTACAACAGCTTTTAAGGAATTAACAAAAGCCCTTGCCGCTATCTTTACTTTTTCCACGGAAGATTTAGCATTTTTTATAGACTTAATGGTTTTTGAAGTATTCCTTACAACAGTCTTTGTTTTTGTGTATATCTGTCTACCAAACTTATAAGTCTTTTTTGCACCCCTTACAGTGTTTTTCACACCAACAACCGCATTTCTGCCGGTCTTAACTGCAATACGTGTACCCTGTATGATTTCTTTACCGGTATTTGTGGTACTCTCCTTATCAATCTTGGCATTAGTGGCATAAAACCTTTTAAAAGTTGTATTACCTTGAAAAGCGTACCCCTTTAAAGATAATTTGGCGTTTTCGTTTATATATCTGCCGGTCATAATAGTGGCAGCAGCACCGGTAGCCATAGCAATATTTTTACCGATATGTGCAGCTTGCTTTACCTTATCATTCGATGCCCTTATCCCTTGTACGCTTTCATAACCAGTATCAGAAACCTTGCTATTGTCAATATGTGCATTAGAGGTTTTAGGCGGCATAGATTTATTCCATGTAAACCTGTTAACTTTTTCCGGTTTCCTATAAGTTAATTTGCCGGATTTAACCGCATTGATTATTGTTTTACGTCTGGCAGAAATATTCTGGCGGCTCGTTTTAATTGCAGATACAGGCTGTCCGGTATGATTCCTCTGTTGCCTTGTCTTGACTTTAGGGGGCAAAGCAACACTTCTACCACCAGTACGTAAACGGCTGGAAAGTACATACTGGCGTTTCGTTTTGATACCGGATGATGATGGACTGATTTTATTAGCTTCTTGCCTTGCTCTGACCGCATT
>JAKOQC010000001.1 GCA_029778565.1 bacterium | reverse complement strand
CTCTCGGATAAAACCCTTTCCTTTGCACTTGTTGCAGCATAACTTATTTTCAAGCCATCTATATAAATCAGAGTAATCCATCAGTCATCCTCCTTTAAAATGGTAATGGTTCGTCGCTTTGATACTCGGTAAAGCCCTGTATCTGCCCATCTTGTTGGGTTTGTCCTTTATCTCCCCACTCTAAAAACCTAACTTCATCTGCTACCACTTCCGTTGTATAATGCCTTTGTCCATCTTTGTCATAACTTCCTGTTTGAATCCGTCCTGCCACTGCTACTAACCTACCTTTTTGTAAGTACTTAGCACAGCTCTCGGCTGCACCACGCCATACTATTATTGGTATAAAGTCCGCTTGTTTTTGCCCATCCTGCCCTTTAAAGCCTCTGTCTACTGCTAGAGTAAATCTTGCTACTGCAATCCCACTGGTGGTATATCTAAGCTCTGGATCCTTTGTTAATCTGCCTATTAAAACAACTTTGTTTAGCATTGCTCGTCCTCCTCATCTTCTGCTAGGGATAGCCATATAGAGCCTACCCCTAGCCATATTGATATTAGACAAAATAATATTATCCCCGTATAGTCCAATTGCTTCGCCCCCATTTACTTTCTTGTTCAAGTAGCTCCCGTAGTTTTTTGTTTTCACTCTCCAGCTCTTTCACTTTTTCTAAATAATAGTCTACACATTTAATTAGATCTCTTATAAGCCTGCGCAAGATTACTACATCATCCAATATCATCACCTCTCCATATATTTTCAAATCTTAAATACGGTGGGTTATACACTATGCTAAATACTCCAGTCCTTCCGTTGCGCTGTTTCTCTAATATAATCTCCATATAGACTTTGCCTTCCTGTTCTATAAATTTTCTTAATTCTAAGTCGTGCTCCATAGTGTCGTTCCAGTCTGGCTTGTGCAAAAACATAACATTGTCAGCATCTTGCTCAATGGCGCCCGATTCTCTTAGTGTGTCTAAAGTAGGTCGTTTATTAGCAACCGATCTATTTAACTGAGATAGTAAAATAATAGGTACATCTAGCTCTAAAGCTAAAACCTTTATCCCTCTGCTCATCTCTGCTACTTCTCTCTCCCGGCTGTTAGATCTATCGCTGGGGGTTAATAATTGTAGATAGTCAATTAAAACTAAATCTAACCCGTGTTTTTGTTTTAACTCCATGCACACAGCTCTAACCTCTGCAACTGTAGCCGATTTATCATCTATCCACATATTCCACCTGCTTATTTCTGCGCTTGCCTCAATAATCTTATCCCAGTCTCCATCTCTTAACTTGCCTGTTCGGATCCGTTGCCCATCTACTAGTCCTTCATGTGCTACCATCCTTTTCCCTAACTGTGTCCCAGTCATTTCCCTTGAAAAGATTGCTACTCGCCCGCCTTTTTGTGCTATATGCATAGCTATCTGTACGCCTAATGCTGTTTTCCCTACAGAAGGTCTTGCTGCTAACACAGTAACTTCTCCGTTATGCAGCCCTCCAGTAGCTCTATCTATATCGGCAATACCTGTATATCTCGAAGGCTTGTCCTTTTCTTTCTCTTGTTTCTCTATTTCTTGTATAGTGTCTAGCATGATTTGTTTAATAGAGTTATCTTTGCTCTGATTCCCTACCTGTATATTGGCTATTCGTTCTAATATATTGGCTTTTGCATTAACTACGCTTTGGTCTTTTTGTAGCTCGTCTTGTATAACAAACACTAATTCTCGCATTTCCCGTCTTGCAGTGCACTCTTTAAGCATTTCTAGATATGCATCAAACTTATAAGATTTGCGATACGCTTCCGATATTCTAATTACGACAGGATTTAATTGCGCTCTTAGCTCTTTTGGTACCTCCATCATAATGCTCGCCATATCTATTGGCTTGCCCTTTTTCTGTAATCTACGCATAATTCCAAGTAT
>JAKOQC010000181.1 GCA_029778565.1 bacterium | reverse complement strand
TTTAACTTCGCGTGCAAAAAAGTAAATTGTTTGCAAGCGTCCACCTTTGAGAGTTACTTCTCGCTGGTGAAGAAAATATTTTTGACCTCTAGAATTAGTGTGTTCGTAAGTCATTTAACTCCTCCTCAATTAATTTTTACTTATGTTCTTAAGATTACGAAACCTGTAAGGTGATGTCAATAGGCAAATTCGAAGTTTTTTGCATCCTAACCCGTCAAAACCCGTTGCTAAGCATGAGCGATATGGTTAGAATAGAGTAAGTAATAGGTTTGTAAAGCAAAGGAGTTAATATTTATGGAATCTAAACCTGGCCGTCCTACTGGTATACCACCAAGTATGCGTCACTCTGCTCGTCCCCGCACTGCCGTGCGCCCTCAAACAGCCCCACAGCCACCCCATCGTCCTGCTGCAGTCCCGCCGCCACCAGCACCACCTAAGAAATCCAAAATGCCTTTCTTGGTAGGAATTATAGCTCTGGCAGCTATTGCGCTGGTGTTAGTTAGTGCTGCTCTTACTATGTTGTGGCGCAATGTTAGTACTAGTAGCGCAGTAAACACTAAAGACTATCAGGCGGTGTTCTTAAGTAATAACATGGTCTATTTCGGTAAGTTATCAAACATTAATGATGAATATGTTAAACTAACCAATATTTTTTACTTGCAGGTGCAAAACCAACAAAGTGGACAAACTCAGAGCCAAACCTCTACCACCCAACCCCAACTTTCGCTCACCAAGCTTGGCAATGAATTGCATGGGCCGGAAGACAGCATGTATATTAACAAGAAAGAAATTCTCTTCTGGGAAAACTTAAAGCCAGACGGCAAAGTTAGCCAAGCAATTCTCGATTATCAGAACAAAAACGGTAAATAAGTAATATTTATGTCAATTTTATTAACAAAAGCGCTTGACATGTTCGTATGCTGTTCGTTATTATGTTAGTAAGTAATATTTTTCGGAGGGTCACTAATGAAACAAGCACTTACTAAGAAGCAAAGAAAAACACTCGACTACATCACCACCTTTATTGAACAAAAAGGGTATTCACCAAGTTATCGAGAAATTGCCAATGGGCTTAAACTAAACTCGGTTGCAACTGTTGCACAACACATCGATACTCTGGTTGCAAAGGGTCTATTGCAAAAAGGTAATAATTCAGCCCGCTCACTTATTCCAGTAGAGGATGTGCAAGAGCAAGTAAATAAGCCTGGGGTAGGCTTGCCTATTCTTGGTCTTATTGCTGCTGGTAGTCCTATAGAAACAATGACCGGACATGCCGAAACCCTTGAGGTTCCCCCATTTATGGTCGGTTCTAAAAATTCATATGTTTTGCAAGTAAAGGGCGAAAGTATGATAGAAGACGGTATCCATGATGGTGACTATGTGGTTGTGCAAGAAAAAGAAGTACCGAGCAATGGTGATGTGGTAGTTGCCTTGGTAAACAACTCAGAGGCCACTCTAAAGCGATATTACAAAGAAGCTCGTCGTATTCGCTTGCAACCAGCCAACTCTAGTATGGAGCCTATCTACGTAGAGCCAGGCACTCCTCTTAAAATTCAGGGTGTAGTTATTGGTCTTATTCGTAAGTACTAAAAACTTTTTTACTCTAAGTAAAGCGACCAGTTAATAAGTATTTCAAATAAATACACGTTTATTGCCAGGCCCAAAAGTGAGGCAAAAAGATAAAGAATTGCTGTTATTGGGGTTGAGCGAATTCCTAGAATAAAGTTTTCAAACCAACTATTCCAAAGTGGTACCAATATTCGCAAACTTATAAGGCCAAGTATTATCATGCCAGCAATTATGCCAAGTGCATATGCCGACCCCTTAAGACGTTTTTTGGTTTCTCCTCTATTTACATACTCTTCTTCTACTACTACCTCATTCTGTGCTTCAGTAGCCAGACTGTATATTGCATATATTACCGAGTAAGCAATGAGCCCTATACAAACCCAAAAGATTACAAGTATTGCAAGATTTAAAATTGGCGATGATGTCCAGGTTTGTAACTGAGTAATAATACTTTCTTGTACGTCGCTTTGTGCAAGAATTGTATTAGACGTAGCCTGCAATACTATTAAATTGATATTTATTATCACTAACAGCGATACAGCAATACCAAACGTCCAGGCAATTCGCTTAATGCTCGGTTTTAAAACTGCTTGGACGTCGGCGGTATTGATGCTCATTATTTTATTGTCGGGTGAGGTTATTGACTGCTATCGGCTTTATTAACATAGGTAATGCTAACCGTTGTCTTCTTACCATTAGTAGCCTTAGAGTCACTACCAATAAGTAATTCTACTTGATTATTACCCTTGCTATAAGACTGTACAACGTTGGCGTTAAAAACTGCGCCGGTGTCATCTTTTGTCCAACCATTACTACTCATTTGTGATTGATAGAAATCAGCTACTTGCTGTGAGCTATCGTTAGTAGCCAGGGTTACGTTGTAGCCTTCCTTAGTTTTAAGCGAAAGTATTATATCGGATGGTTTATAAATTGGTACATCACTTGGAAATCCATCTGGAATCTTAGCATTACCAACGCTTAGAGATTCGCCATTTTTGCCAGTCACATTTACACTGCCATTATTTACATTCACGCCATTGTCTTTAAGTGCTTTATTAAAAGCAAACATTACAACAAACAATAATATTGCGCCTAATAAAATTTCTATAATCGCAATAACTAAAGCAGCGATTGCCATTCCACGACCACCTTCGTTGTTCTTTTTGGTTTGTACCAGGGCAACAATAGCTAGAATAATACCAATAATACTCAGACCTGGAATAAAGATGCCAATAATTACTAGTATTAAGGCAGCTACAGCCATGCCATTATTCTTTTTTGTAGCTTGTGGTGTACTCGTTTGCGCAGCCTCTGGTGAAGTCGCAGGCGCTGCCTGATTACTTGATGCAGCTGGTTTTTTTGGTGTTTTCTTTACGTCCATTATAACGTTCCTTATGTTAAGTTGTTTTCTCTATCGTAATCTCAATAGAGGCGCAAATCAAGTAGTATGCTTATGCTTGCTTGTAATTGCTGCTGTAATAGCTGGCACTACCTGTTTGTCAAAAACACTCGGAATAATGTTTTTTGGTGATGGTGTTTTAACACACTCTGCCAATGCAGTTGCTGCAGTAATTTTTATTTCTTCACTAACCGTATTTTGCCCGCTTTCAATTAGGCCCTTAAAAAGCCCCGGAAAAACCAAAACATTATTTATTTGATTATCAAAATCAGATCGGCCTGTTGCTATCACAGCTGCCCCAGCTGCTATTGCATCTGCAGGCATTATCTCTGGGATAGGGTTTGCGAGAGCAAAAACAATAGGCTGATTACTCATTTTTTTTATATACTGAGACGTTATTATTCCTCCGGTTGTAAGGCCAATAATTACATCGGCATTTTCTACTGCGTCTTCTGCAGAACCGTCAACCATTCTTGTATTAGTAATGTTAGCGAGCTCTGTTTTATATTCATCTAAGTCATCTCGCCCCTTAAAAATTGTACCCTTGCTGTCAACTACAATAACTTCGCCAACGCCAAAAGCAACTAATAATTTTGCCACTGCATTGCCTGCTGCGCCTGCACCTAAAATCACGATTTTTGTATCCTTCGCTTGTTTGTTAACAACTTTCAATGCATTAATTATTCCGGCTAAAACTGCAATAGCAGTAGCATGTTGATCGTCGTGAATAACAGGAATTTTTAGTTTGTCTTGCAAGGTTTTTTCTATTGCAAAGCATGCTGGTGCTGCTATATCTTCAAGATTAATAGCTGCAAAAACTGGTGCAATATTAATTATCGTATCTATAATTTCTTGAGTGTCTTGAGTACGTAAGACTATTGGAAATGCATTAAGACCACCTAACTGAGAAAACAACATTGCCTTGCCTTCCATTACCGGTAATGCTGCTTCGGGCCCAACATTTCCCAGACCCAATACTGCAGAGCCATCAGAAATAACCGCTACAGTACTACCAGCAATCGTGTATTCCTTAACTTCATTAGGGTGCTCCGCCAAGTAAGAGCTTACCGCGCCAACACCAGGAGTATAGTACGTAGATAACTGCTCTGGCTTTGTTAGATCGGCTCGGCTAGTAATGCGTATTTTTCCGGCCATTTTTTTATGCTCTTCGAGAGATTGTTTTGAATACATATTGTTGTTCATGGTATTAGGTATTGTAACAAATCAAGCACTATTAAAACGAATGTTGGTCGAGCGAAATTGCTGACCTTAGATTTTTATGAAAATCTACATCGTGAGCTTTCCACGCCAAGATAGCAAAAGTAAGTATAAGTAAGCTAATGATAACAAGCCGAAATCTACTCATATATTAAAGTATATCAGCTTAATAATAAGTATCCCCAGCAATTCTACCGGGGATACTAAAGCATATTACAGTTAATGTCTATTTATTTGGCGCACCAACATATTTGGCCTGACCAAAACCTAGCATTAGATAGCCAATAAAGCTAAATAGCCACAGGCCAATAATACCGAAGGTTGCGCTTTTACCAAAGGCCTTTGCCATATCGAGAGAAATGATAATATAAACAATAAAGTTAACAAATGGGATGAAGAAAAGAATAATCCACCACAGTGGTCTATTAATTATTTCTAGCATCACGATAATGTTATAAATTGGAACAATTGCAGCCCAGCCTGGTTTACCAGCCTTAGCAAATGTCTTCCACATACCGGCAATTGCCAAAACAGCAAGTACCAAAATAAGTAACCAATATATTACGAGTACTGCACCAACCGCGCCGGTATTAACCGTTGTCGTGGTGGTTGTTGAATAATCTGTCATTTTTTCTCCTAGCTTATTAATAGTTATGCTTAAGAGTAATTGTATTTTGTCGATTTACAAATTTCAAGCTATAGCTACAAAAAAGCTAATTATTTAATTATCTGTCTACAAACTGACTGTACGCTAGAAATGCAGTTGTGTATAAAGACAATAATTGTATCCCCTAAGAACAATGAAAGTGCAATACCAATTATTCCAAAGATTACACCCAACACAACAACAATAATATCCTCAAGTAATATCCCTACTGAGAGAATCACCACGCCAAGTGCTGGTAGAGTGTCAAGCCCAGAAAAAGGTGGTGATAAGAATGCCCCCAGTGTAAAGATAAATATTATCGCTGCCGAGACTGATACGAAGCCTTTGGTTTTAATCCCTTCTGCCATTCGAGGTTTTGAATGTCTCTCAAACCATTGAACAAGTCGGGTAATTTTACGTACAGTTTTTGGATGGGTTAAAGATTTAAGTTTCGTCTTTTGCAGTTTCTTAGGTAACCAAAATTTTTGAAAGCCCAACATCATCTGAAAGCTCATAAGCATTACAATAATTTCGAAAACATGGGTAATTCCCCCTGTAGGCAGTGGAAGTGCCGGTATTGCCATGAGTAAAATAAAGGTGATTGCAAAACTCTTCTCAGCAAACACATCTCGTAGACCACCAAGGGTTTTTGGAGAATTACCATTTAACCAGTTTTCTAGCTCAATACTAAATGGTTGAGTTTTTTTAGAATTATTCATTATCTATACTTATCCTATCAGATATAATCTTACAAAGCTAAGAATTATTCTTTGGTAAAACCACGGTAAAGACCGAGCCTTTACCTATGGCACTTTTAACGCCGATACTTCCGCCATGCAATTGTGCAATCTTGGCCGCAATTGAAAGCCCAAGACCATACCCAGATCCAGATTTTTTTGTGCGTGAATTATCTGCGCGATAAAACCGTTCAAAAATATGCTCTAAATCTTTTTTTGCAATACCAGGGCCACTATCGGCTATTGACAGTTTTATATGATTTGGCGAGGTCGAGTATGTAATTTTTACTTCAGCTTTTTTCTGACTATACTTAATTGAATTATCAAGTAAAATCACTATTAACTCTATTAAACTATCCTTTTCTGCGTATACCGAAACTTTTTTTACTTCATTGGTAATAATGATTTTTTTATTCTTTGCAGCGACAGCAACGCGTTTTATTGCCTCTTTTACTGCTAAGTTAAGATTTATTTTGCTTGTTGTAAGATTCTTACCATCGCTATCTGCTCTTGCCAAACGAAGTAAGCCGTCTGAAAGATTACGTAATTTAATCACTTCTTCTAAATTGCTTTGCAATAATTCTCTTGCTTCTGATGTAGAAATTTTATTGGCTCGCAGGGCTATTTCAATTTCTGTCTGCATAGCAGCCAATGGGGTGCGTAACTCATGACTAGCATCAGCCGTAAACCTGCTTTGAGCCTCAAGCGCATCTTGTATTGGCTTAACCGTCTGACGAGCTAGCAAGTAACTAATTGCCCCACTTAATGCCAGTATAATTGCATTAAAGTAAATTAACTCTAACAAAAGATTCTGGCGCGCGTTCTCTACCTCTTCTGCTACCTGTACGGGATTGGGTCCGCGTGGGACAACAATAGTGCTACCAGGAGTTAGTTTTACATACTGGCGACGTAGACTACTTTCTAATTGATTGGCTGCTAGATTATACAAGACAATACTAAAGAATAAACTAATTAGCATGAGAATACTCAGATAAGCAATAGTCAGCTTTAGTGCCGGACTTAACCGTTGCCAATAATGGGACAGACTATACATTCTTCTCCATTCCAAATTTATAACCAAATCCACGAACAGTATGAATTAAGTCTGGTCTCTTAAAGGGTTTATCTATTTTATTGCGCAAATAACCCATATAAACCTCAACCGTATTTGGTAATATATCGGCATCAAAATCCCAAACATGGGCAATAATCGTATCTTTGCTAATAACTCTGTTTTGATTTCGTAGCAAATAATAAAGTAGCGCGTATTCTTTCGAAGATAGGTTAATAGGCTTGCCTCCTCGTTTAACCTCATAGTTGACTGTGTCTAGAGTTAAATCATCTGCTTTTAAAACTGTACCAAGATTGTCTTGCGGTCTTCGCATGAGCGCCTTAATTCTTGCTAACAATTCCTCAAAAGCAAAAGGTTTTATTAAATAATCATCTGCCCCAGCATTCAGCCCGGCCACACGATCTTTTATTTGATCTTTGGCGGTTAGCATAATAATTGGACAGTGAATATTTTTTTCTCGCACTTGCCGACAAATTTCCATTCCTTCTACACCCGGTAGCATTCTATCGAGAATCAATAAATCATACTCTTCATTAAGCGCGGCGTGTAGCCCATCCTCTCCATCATATTCAACATCTACAGCGTACGATTCTTGCTCGAGACCACGTTTTAGAGCATTGGCAATTTTATGTTCATCTTCTACTATAAGTATTCGCATAGCCCGTATTGTAACCTATCTTTGCTGAATTTTTACTGAAAATGCACTGTAATTATTGGTTAGAATTTGTTGATGGACCAGTAAAAGTTGGGGTAATTTTAAGATATTTTTCGCGGTTTTCGCTTTGTGAATGTACAAAATAGAAGATAGTTGCAGTGATAATACCAACGAGTATCAACGCAATAATGGCAGCTATAAGGTTTTTACGAGTCTTTTCTGTCATAACGATTGTATTAATGTCGAGAACTTACTTTGGCGGATTTTTTACTTGGTCGAATAAAGAATTCCATACCTTTTGCTTCTGTAAGTGTCTGTTTTAATGGCTTCTGATGAGTAAGCATATAGAATAAGCTATAAAATTTACGAGACAATGAAGAGCTTTGCGAAAACAGTTTATACAGCTCTTGAGAATATTCGAAACCAGCTAGTTTAATCATATTTTTTGTACAATCTGCATACTGTACTGCCTCAGCAAACCCACGACCGATATCTTTTCCCTCTAGGTCAGTGATATACACGGCCCCTTCATTATACTGTGAACCATTTGCAAAATAATTTGTTTGTGCAACCGGTACAATTTGCCGAAACTCAAAATTGCGTATGTCTTTTGGTAACGTATTATCAAAGCTAAACTTCCAGTGATTCGGATGCCAAGTGTTGGTAACTGGGTACAAATCTGGGTTAGGACTAGCTTCACTTTTTACCCATTCATCTATTACCAATGTGCCCCAGGTATTATGAAGTTTTTTGTTCTCATCCATATATTTACCGGCCACATCCACAGTCATTGTGCCCGGCGGTTTAGGCCCAGTCTGAAAATAAAATTGCTTATTCGCAGGACTGTGTGAAGCAAACATGGTTAATTGTCTATTACCTACAAATTGTGCCATATACCAATCCCAACCCATCTGCATAGGCTTGCCAATATTATTTGCAGCTCTTAAAACTGGAGAGTGAGAGTTGCCGCCCAAGAAACCCCACTGATGATCAAACCAAAATGTACCCTTTTTTAGTGTTATTTTTTTACCTTTATAGATTATTGTGCTGCCAGATTTAAGGGTGAGATTAGGAATTGAATAGTACAGTGTACCCATACCCGCTACGCAAGGCATACAACCGTCATCTCCCTGATAAAGATATTCACGTCCGTTTGTAAACGTAAGGTCTACACCCAATTTTACTGGTTCGCTTTGACCATTATCCTTGCCACGGGCCTTAACCGTAATTGGAAAGAATGAATCCTTTTTACCAACTGAAATTTCGTTTTTTCCGACAGTGTACTTTAATGGATTTGGTTCAATATTAATCAAGCCAGATGTACCAGCAATTACAATTGGCTCGGCTTGATAGTGTCTTTCACCAGCTTTAGAAATTCCTAGTTGTATTTCAACAATTTGATTTTCTATGTCACTAATACCAAGTTGGTTGGCCATATTTGGTGGTAAAAGAGCAATTCTAAAAAACATTAATTCAACACCATACTCTTCACCATCCTCATCCCAAGCACTACCAACAAAGAAATGCCACCCTACTTGGCTACGAAGTTTAGGTGCATGATCGCGCGGAAACTCAATATTTGAAACTTCTGGCATTTCTTCGAAACCCTGGGTAGAATTTTGACCCAAAAACTTCATTGCAATGACATAGGCTTCTTGTGGGCTGAGATCACCAACTAAGTTTTTTAAGATCGTGTAGCGCTTATTATAATTTGGGTTATGAGATTGTGGATTATTTTTTAGCCAGTCGAGATAGTGTCGCATACGCGCACCAATTTGCTTAATAGAATTTTTGTCTGAATGTAATTTACCTAACGTGCTCGCACTAATGTTATTTTCATCATACTCATCTAGCCAAAGTGCGGCGGCTATATTTTGTTTGGTGTTTTTATCGAGATCCATAATTGTTAATGAAAACCTTTGGTTGTTAGTAGTCGTAAAATTGCAATTAATGCTACTGTACCCATTCCGAATAATGCTATGAGTGCTAAGTTTTGTTGCAGCGTAGTTGGGTTAGGGGTCATCTCTTTTACAACAATCGAAAACGCGCTAGCAGCAAACAGAAAAATTGGCTCAAGTAAAAATAGTTTACTCGGTTTAGCAAGATAATCACTAGACTTAGAGCGCAACCATAAATATAAGCCTATAGCGACAAAGAATGTGAAGGTTACCATAAACCAACCGGTAAAGTTATGAAATGGCTCGCCGAAATAGGCTCCTCCTTTTTTCCATGTCCATAAATGTTGAACTATAGAAGAGGTTGGATCAAAACTCATATCCCAAATAACCATAAAAACAGCAGCCATTGCAGCTACACCAACCACCATCCATCCAGTAACCTTTTTGTAATATCCTAAGATAATGCGCGACAGAATGTAGCACGTATAGCCCATAGAAACGTAACTAAATGTTACTAGTGGTGGAACACCACCAATAAGAAAGCCATTTACACTTGGACTTGGATTGTAGTAGTAACTACCAAAGATCAGACCCGTATGTACGCCCAGGTATTCACCTAAAAAGCCGATAGCAATAATGAGCACAAACATTATTAATGTATGGATCCAACCAAAATAATTACCGCTGTGTAAAGAGACAAATGTAATAGGTAGCAGAAATATCAAGAGTGATAAGATTGGATTTTTTACTAAATAAATATCGGTAATGGCAATTATTATTAAAATAATCCAGCGAAGGATGTCGAGTTTTGAATATTTTTTACTCATATAGGTTACGCTTTATTATAAACCTTCCCAGAGTTATTGAGAATATCAATTCATCTTATTACATGGTCTATGATGGTGTTATCGGTAGAGGTTGATTGCAAGTTGAAACATTCGCTCTTCCTGCAAACCTATCGCCTAACCAATTTATAACAGCTGGTGCAATGACGGTTTGTAGTTGAATATGCCCTACATCGTTTAACCACAACGAAGTTAAATTAGAGTTGGCGCTGCAAGCTTTTTGTATATACAGCGCTGTGGTATTCGGCAGTACAACTTGGTCGGTTAGACTCTCACCCACAAAAACTGGTTGGTTTGGTTGTAAAACAGGTGCAGTTTGCGCCTGTGCCACATTTTTCCATGCCGGTATATTCATAATATTAGTGTTAAAAAACTGTTGCTGCAAATCATTGCGAATTATGCCACTAATGGCTGCTGCGTCGATACATTTTTGTGCAATTTGTTGATAATTATTTTTGCCTTGGGTTGTTAGAACAGCATTGGCATCGAGATTTTTGTAAACCGATGGCCAAGAAATAATTGCTTCAGGACCAATTACCCAGTCTATAGCCTGGCCATTTTGCTCGTTAAATAATGGCACTAGCTCGGCGGCTGGTGCGGTGGCAGCCGTACCGACTAGTTGTAATTCTGGAGCATAGCTGGCAGCATTCTTTGCAGTAAATAATGCCGAATGACCACCTTGTGAGTGTCCCCAAACAGTAAAGGTATTACCCGCTTGGGCACTAGCAATATTTCTTGCTGCCCGAACACTATTAAGCACATCGTTTGCTTCACTATTACCAACAAGATATTCTTCTATTCCTGGTGTACCAAGACCCGCATAATCAGTAGCAGTTACCACCCATCCCCTCTGCATCATTAGACCAATCCAGTCGATACTAGCCACATAATTTGCATTTCTCGATGGTGCGCATTGTGGACCCATACCAATCGTACCATGTGCCCAGGCTACAATGGGTCTTGGCGAGCTAGTGGCAGATGTTGGAATAAAGACAATTCCAGATGCAAATGTTGGCGAGCCATCAGCTTTTTGCGTACGGTATAAAATTCGCTGAGCATTTCCACCCGGAACAGTTTGCCCCAGAGACTCACTTCTTACCACCTGACCAAGTGGTCCAGAGAGCGGTAGATTGCTCGTATTATAAAAAGAACTAATACTGGCCTGATATTGAGCAGCTTGATATTGCTGATAACCCAAGACAGCAATTAAGATCAGAATCGTCAATAATACAATACCGAGAATTACTAAGAATACCCTATGGTGATGCCAGAAAGACTGTTTACTTTTGTTCTTTTTTAACATGCTTTTGCTTATTATAAACCCAAAGGTTACCTATAAACAAAAAACCCACTTATTAAGTGGGTTTTTTGCATGAGAGAAAGAAATATGTTGGGTTATTCCATTTCCTTCATTTCGCCACCATGGGCAATTAATGCATACAAGATTAATGCATCTACTACCAAGACAACGACCGACCAGAATGGATAGATTGGTAAAAATGCAAAAGTAGCAATCAAGCTAATTGCTACCATAATTACACCTACCACTCTTCCCCATGTTTGACCAGCCAAGATTGCCAAACCAACCAGCAAGACAATGAGACCAATCAACATGTGTATCCAACCCCAGGTTGAATAATCGAAGAACCAAACAGTACTTTTACCAACAAGGTAAATGTCGTTTTTAAATAATGCTACAAACCCGACAATTAGCTGGAAAATACCAGCAATCACCATATATACACCGGCAAAGGCCACCCAACCGACCCAGCCAGTTACTTCTCTATTTTTTGAAGCCATAACATACTCCTTTTAGTTAATATTATACTTCTATTATACACCCTAGTGGCAACAATTTATTTAGGCAACGGTAATGTCGCGTCGAGAATAGGCAACATAGCTCACCACTACAGCGAGTACAGACACAATAATTGTTATTACAGAATATGTATAGCTAATATGTCCATTTTGTATAATTGCCGGCGCAGCAAACCATTTAAAGGGTGTAATAAATCGTACCCAGTTTAATTGACTACTAATATCTGCTAAAACAAATAAAAAGTATGTTCCGACAATCATAATCGTAACAATTGCTGTTGGCAGCTTTGGGTTTTGAAATATTCCTGCGAATAGTAATCCGAGAGAAAAAAAGAAGATTTGAAACAATAAGATACCCCACATCATACCGATTACTTGGCTAGTAAGTGCAAAGTTATGGTTAACTAGTGCAACTCCTATTACCGAAGATAGGCTAATCACTAAAAAGAGAATGAATATATTCACAAGGCCTGCCAGTAGCTTGGCTGAAAGAATAGAGTTACGGCTAACTGGGCGGGTTAATAAAAACTCAGAGGTTTTATCGCGCTCTTCTTTAGAGACAATACCAGCACCCAACAAGCCAGAATAGATTGACGCAAGCAGTGCAAAATATAAATAGAGAATGCCAAAATACCCAATGAGTGTAGCGATGTTGAGATTGTACATCCCAAAAATAACCTGTAGAGATTTAGGAAAACTATTTGTAATATTATTAATTGCCCCACTCTGAGCCGACTGAAAACCCTCAAATTTTGAATATCCACTTAACTGAAAGAATACTATCGCTGCAGACCAACCTAGTAACGATTTATAATTCGATTTTAGCTCGTGAATAAACATCTGCATATTAAAGATTAATATCCTTTCGGTTATAGATTATATAACTCGTTATTAAGCAAATAATTACAAAACCAAAAAGCACCCAGAGATATTTATATTGATACGTTCCGTGTTGATATAAATACAAAGAATCAAAGTATTTGAAAGGCGTGAGATAATAAAACTGCGGTTTATCTAAAATGCCTCCGAACGATGCAATAATAAAGAGTACAAAAACCGTTGGTAAAGTTATAGAAATGACTGTTTTAATTTTTGGCAATACACTTCCAAATAAAAACCCTAGTGCCACAAAGAATAGCTGTATAAAGAACAGTGTTACTGCAAGTAAAATGTAAATCTTTACATCAAAACCACCGGAAGAAAATAGTTTAGCTCCTAATAATGCTACTGCAATGAAAATAATGTTTGTTATTAATAGCAATACAAACACAGCAGCAAATTTTTCACTTAACATGCGGTTGCGACTAATTGGTTTTGACAATAAGAAATCAGCAGTTTTGCCAGATACTTCTTTACTTACAACAGAAGTACCATAATTCATTGCTTGAATTGCCCCGGCAACCCACACAAACGTTAATATATAGCCAAAATATCCATATATTGAATAAAACATTTCAAATCTGAGGTTAATAGCCGCCAATAGTGCTCTTGGGTAGCGAGAGATAATCTCTCTAAAGGTATCGATTTGTGAAGATAATGATTGGTACACCGAAAGAAATAGTAAAAGAATAATTGCCAAAACCAAACTCCATACAACAACCGAGCGCCGATAGTACTTTAGTTCTTGCCAAAAAAAATTCACGTGTCTTCCTTACTTATAATAATGTAAAAATATTTCTTCTAAATCAGGCTCACTCACCTCTAGATTAACTAAATCGAGTTTAGCAATAACTTTTGTTACATCTTTTAGGTGACCTCTAAAAAGAAAGTTAAGCTCATTATGATCTTGGACAATCTCGCTCACCCCTTTTATTGTAGAAAATAAGGTCTTTGGAATGGGTGCTTTGGCGGCCAATTTGAATCGCTTTGTGCTGTTTTTGAGAAGCTCACTAATTTTTTGCACTTCTATCAATTTACCTTCTTTAATAATCCCTACTCTGTCACAAAGTCGCTGCACTTCACCTAGTATATGTGAAGAAAATAATACTGTCGCACCACGTTTGTTCTCTTCACGAATTAGATTGAAAAACTTTTGTTGGATTAGTGGGTCTAGTCCTCCTGTAGGTTCATCGAGGATAATTAATTTAGGCTGATGAAGTAAACCCTGAATAATACCAACCTTTTTTCGATTACCAAAAGACAGATCATCTATTTTTTTATGCAGGTTTAGATCTAATAAATTTGCCAGCTCGTGTATTCTTTTCTCCGTCTCTTTTTGTGGCTTCTTGTAAAAACTGGCTGAATATCGCAGCAAATCAATGGCCTTCATATTATCGTAATAGAAAACCTCAGAGGGTAAGTAACCAACATTCTCTCGAATTTCAGGCCCAAACTTAGTTACGTCCTTACCAAAGATGGTCGCAGACCCACTAGTAGGATGAATTATTGAGAGTATTGTACGAATCGTGGTTGACTTACCTGCACCGTTTGGACCAATAAACCCAAAAATCTCACCTTCTTCTACCTGCATATCCAAACCCTCTATTCCACGTTCGTTACCGTAGAATTTGCTCAGCTTGGTTGTCTCAATAATATTCATTTACACACCCTCTTCTTTGTATATATCTCTAATTATATACTTCTATTCACCATCCTTCCTATTTTTTGGTTTTATTTTTTCGTAGCATTTTTTACATATATGATACTTTTTAACACTTCCGCTATCGTCGGGTGGGCTGAGTAATATAGCACCATATTCATTTAGTTCTTCACCGCATAGATCACAAATTGGTCGTATAGCCATATATCTATAGTAACAAATACTATTTCATATATTTCATACGATTCGATATTTTGTGTGAATATAGATATGATAATAGATAAATAAAATACTTATGGAACATTCCTCTAAAAATATTCTTTATGGACTAGTAACGGGGCTTTTACTATTAGCTTTATGTATAGCAATTCGTCCAGCAGGGCTTGCAGCCAATGATGGTATTAGTTACTTCGGTGGCTATATCAACACTGCCATTCCGTATTCGTTAGCATTTCTTGCAATAGCCTGTTCTTATTGGGGTGCTACCAATAAGCTTCATTCTAAGATGTTACATAGGAAGTTTATTATAATAAGTTTGCGCTTTATGGCCATATTGTTAGTTGGTCTAGTTGTTACCCCACACCAAATTGTTAATCCTATTCACACTGCTATAGGTTCGATTCTGTTCTTCTATCAACTAGTATTATCGATATGGCTTATAGCAAAGGTGTATTTTACCTGGCAAACTCTGGTATTAGTACTAATTGAATTTTTAAGTGGGGTTGCCGCTTTTTATTATCTCCCCCTAAGCCACGGCCTGCTGTTGCAGGCACAAATAGTGTTTCAGCTTGCTTTTGGTGTATTGCTAATTATTGTCTTCAGCAAAAAGAACCATTAGTGTTTTTCATCTTTTACAGATGCCGACACCACTATCTAAAATTTTGTTATCGATATTATAAAATTTCCACGAATAAGAAGATGGGTATAATTC
The DNA here is from genome assembly GCA_029778565.1 of bacterium. GTDB lineage: Bacteria > Patescibacteriota > Saccharimonadia > CAILAD01 > BJGX01 > JAHFOQ01. Next base: position 42,069 of record JAKOQC010000181.1, on the reverse strand, counting down.
GAGTTCTAAGGCACCAAAGCCAGAATAAAAATATTCGCTATTCGCATTTTGTCGTACTTGTTGATATAACGATCTTCCCCCGGTACCTACTACAAACTCTCTAATGCCATCGTCACTTTTTGTTCCATCTAGCAATTGTTGTGCAAATTTTTCATAGTTATGCTCATGACCATTCAGCACTAATTCTGCATTTGAGTTCTGTAGGAGTTGCCAAGCACTAGGTAGACGATTTGTTTGTGCTGGGTCTACACTGTGTTTGCTGGTACTAAACTGCGGATGGTGCCAGAACGCCAATTGACACTTATTAGTATCATTCTGAAGTTGTGATTTTAACCAGTTTATTTGCGTAGAATTTACCGAACAATCATTGGTTTCTGGACAATTAGAATTGAGTGAATAGATAGACCAATCACCAATTTTGGTAGTATAATACCCGGCCAAACCCTCACCTGCTTGAGAACCAAAATAATTAAAGTAGCCAGCGGCATTCTTAGTACCATATTCGTGATTTCCCGGAGCTGGCAAAAATTTAGTTTTTATATCACCCCAGGTTTTATAAAAACCGTTAGTAAATGACTCTGTAGTTCCCTTGTCGTACGCAATATCACCAAGAATGAGTATCTTGTCTGGATTTATACTATTCACCAGCTCTCTAACTTTTTTATCTTGGCACTCTACAGGATCTAAGCCATTGGCTTTGGGGCTAGTGGGATCGCATGCAATATCCCCCACTGCCACAATCTTTAAAGGTTGTAATTTTGCCGGAGGAGCAATAACAGTACTTTTGCTAGTTTTAACTATATTAAATGGCCACCATAGCAAACCAACAGCCACCATAACTAGCAAAGTAGCCACCAAGATAGCAATAAGTATCGACAAAATCACATAATGTTTGTTATCAATATTTATATCTTCTTGTGAGATTTCAGTTGAGACTATCTTTTGATTCAATTGTTTGTTAGAGCTATTTTTCATCTTTATCATAAATATCTATTTTGTATCCATTATTACATCATATCAAAAAAGACCCTTCTGGGTCTTTTAAGCATAAGTACTTTGGCTCCGGGGACTGGATGACGCTGCGCTTCGCTAGCTATTCCGTCGCTTCGGTTCTCAAAGCCTGCGGCTTCTGCGATCCTTTCGCTCCTTGCGAACCAGCCGGCTACGCCGGTAATCTGTTTCTCAAATTCAAATCTCACAAGCAAGTAAAAAGACGAGATGTTTCTCGTCTTTTTACTTGGCTCGGGCTGCAGAACGCATTCAGCAACCGAAAAATAGAGTTTGGCTTTAGTCTGGATGCCCTGAAACTAATAATTAATGGTGAGAAAGTTCTCGCTAAATAACTGTCTTCCAATAATACCAAAATTGAAATAGTACCATCAACGTAATTATAAAATACCAAATAACCAATATATTAAGGTGCTGCCTAATAATAAATAATATCGCCTTTTCATACTTTGCTGGAACTTTGATATTTCCTGCTTGCAAGTTAAAGAGTGTCGTATATAAGAAAGTTGGAATTGTTACAATCCAGACCGCAATACAGTAGATACAAAGTGCCTTAATACTATAGAGTGATTGAAAAATGAGCCAGTGTACAAAAACAACGCCAAATAAGGTTCCGAAGTTAAATAATAGCCAATACCACCGCTTAAACTTGCCGCCTGCAAGCATACTTACGCCCACATTTAGCACAAATGCAAAGCCTATAAGGCCAAGTATGGGGTTGGGGAAACCAAAAGCACTAGCTTGCTTTGAAGCCATTATTGGGCCGCAGCTTACCACGGGATTGATACTACAAGATGGATTGTAAGCAGGGTTCTGTAACAAATGGAGTTTTTCAATTGTGATGACAAACGAAGCAATTAAACCAATAATGCCTGCGACTATTAGAATGTAAGGCAAGATTTTGACTAGCTTTGGTTGCTTACTGTCTTGTTTCAATCGTGAGTTTCCTTGTCCTCGTGACAATTTTCCAACTCTGCCTCAATTGTGGCGTGACTAATCCCAAACTTTTCTTTTAACTCTTTCTTTAGTTGTTTATTAAGTTCCTCAATTTCTTTGAGAGTATGCTTTTCGGGCACGATATGACAACTTAATGCTACCTCGTTACTGGATAGTGCCCAGACATGCAAATCATCTACCCCAGAGACACCACTGGTATCCACAATTGACTGGCGTATTTCGTCTATCTTCAAGCCTTTTGGTACACCCTCTAGTAGTATTCTTGTGGCTTCCTTTACTATTCCAACGGCTGCGTATATTAAAGCAAGTGCAATCATAAGACCAACCAACGGGTCTATCCAGTATTGTTTCGTAAACACTATCAAAATACCTGCAATAACTGCCCCAAATGAGACAAAAGCATCAAAAGCCATGTTGAGAAAAGCCGCTTTAACATTAAGGTCGTGGCGGTCTTTTAGAAACAATAATGCAACTGCACCATTCACAATAATCCCAACCCCAGCCACGATTGCTATAACTCCGCCAGCAACGGGTTCGGGGTGCATAAATCGTTGATAAGCCTCGGCGATGATAAACAAAGCGATTCCTATAAGGATTGAGCTGTTTACCAAGGCTGTAAGTATGCCAGCTCGTCCATATCCGAATGTGCGTTTACTATCTGCTGGTTTTTTAGAAATTCTATTGCCAAGCCAAGCAATGACTAGGGAAAGTGAGTCAGATAGATTGTGAGCTGCATCTGAAATAAGAGCAAGGCTGCCTATAGCAATACCTACAATAAGCTCAAAAATCATAAAGCCTGTGTTTAATACAAAGCCAAGCTTAAAACGATTGTCTAGGCTATGGTTGCTGTGGTCGTGACTATGAGACATAGAAATATCATATCAGATTAGTTGTTGTTAAAGTGGTCTAGTTACTTATTGGCTGCTGTTTTTAGATTATGTTTCATATTAATGGTTATTATTTATTTCGGTGGTATTGATACCTATTAACGCCGAGTAGAATTGAAGATTATCACAATACCAACCGCTACCAGAATGAGTGGCCATAATTTGTCTAAGATATCTATATGAAGATAACTTTGTAACAAGAAGATAATTCCTAGTACTACTAAAACCACCCCTCCAATAATTGAGTTGTTGTGTGTATTACTATTTTTTGCCATTTTTTTAACCTCTTATGCTTTTATTGTATCACGATATTTACATGGGCATCTGTGATCAGTTTTATTCTATACACTATCTTCGATGTGGACACCCTGCCCAACAACACGGACGACGCTTACCAGTTAATAATTCTTCTGGTACTCTTTTTATATGTTGGGCTCTTGTCTCCTCTTTCTTTACCGAAATTACCCAACAGATCCATTCGTTCCTCGCTAACGGAGTAATATCTTCCCATTCTTTTAGCGCATCTGGCGAAGCAATAAGTGCTGTTCGTAAATCTAAAGGCAGCTTATGAACTACACCTCCAGAAATTTGTTTATTGGGATTACTCTCCATAATAGGTATCATAACAAAAAAGACTTTATGGGTCCTCTATATTAAATATTGTTCTGTATAAATTTACTATATATATACTAAATTATGGATATTGTTTAGGAGAAAATAGCTAGCCAACTCACAAGATAATGGTTGGTTATTTTTTTGGCAATGCAAGATTACTGCTTCGGTTTTTCATTATTTGTAACACTTTGCCTATAGTAGCAATAACAAAGAGGATAATAGCTATAAGGCTAATTAGTCCATATGTTCTTACTAACTCAGTGGTTGTTATGGGCAATACAGTAGAAATTGCATTATCTACTCTGCCTGATTGATCAACAACACTCCCGATTTGAGAAGAACTGCGATGCAATAAGGCAGAGGTAATCAGTGTTACCAAACATAGCGGTCCAGTAGCTATTAATATCACTATTGCAGGAGAGATTAGTCGTCCATATCCAGCACTAAAGTAAATGGTTAGGCTTAAAAATAATAGTAATGGGAATATTAACACCAATAAAATACTGCCTATATTGTTATGAAACTGACTAGTAAATACTGCTAATACACCAAATTTTTGCAATGAACTATTTTGAGATTGGCCAGAAGCATCAACTGTGGTCAGCTTATTGTTATAAATTGCTTCTGCCAATTGCATATACACTTTATTTTCTATCTCTTTAGCTGAAAGTGTATTTACATCCTCTCTGGTTATCACTATTGAATGATCTGGAAAAGGATAAAATATATCAGTATGTTCTGTATCCATTTTTTGTTTTATTTCAACGATGGTATTTGTATTTTCACTCGCCTCTGGGTTGATAATAGCAGCAGCTCCATTACTAATAATTGCTACAGCTACTTTTTGAGTTGTTAGCTGGTAAAACCCAATACATAACACCAGTATCACAAGGATGAGGTAGCTTCCTATACCAAATATCCATTTTAGATCTACATGCCAATAGGGTCTTTGTATATGAGTATGTATATTTTTATTCATAAGAATATACTACCAAACTCAGACTCTTCTTTTGCAAAAATATAATACAAAAACTTAACTAAATCTTTTGGATTGATGAATCTAGATTACTTTTATATTTATATGGGTAAGATATAATAATGCAAAATACAATATTCCGGTTAATATAAAGATTACAGCTGAGAAATAAATACGTATTTTGTCTCTTTTGTACATAGACAACTTATTATTTGATACCACAATATCAAAAGCATCATCTCCTAAATAGATCGACACAAATGTACCAACAGCTGATAGTAGAATAATAAGCCATAGCGGCCATGGTTTTGTTATAATTTGATAAAAAAGTTGCAACAAGGCTGTTTTTTGGTAAATTGCCGGATTACTTAATAAGGTTATTACATTAACGGTAGCGGCTATAGCCCAAACGATAATTTCGGTATTGAGCATGCGGACTCCTGTCACTAATCGGACTGGAAAATCAAGCAAAAAACCTGCATCAGCAATAGGGGTGCAAAATACAAAAAATGACCAACTCACTATCGTTACAATAAATCCATCCTTCAACCCAAACTGCAAAACAGATATTAGCAAATAAATAACTACGATAGCCAAAACAATGAGAAATTTTTTTAGACCTGGTATTTTATTGCTATTCTTCACTCTCTCATCATACCAAAAATTTACTAATATCTTCTCTCGTCCATAAGTTTCAACAGCAACAAGAAAAATACACCTAATTCATCATCTTATACATTTTAACTCCGCCCGAGAGAATAAAACGAATTAACAATGTCACAGCAAGAATAAGAAAGATAATATTGAGAATCGTTGTATAGTTCCAACTTATGCTGGCTTCTAATACAGTTGCGTTGTGGGTGCTAGGGATTAAATGGAAAATACTAAAGATAATTTCAACTGAATATCCAGCTAGTACCATAGCAATATAAAAAGTTACAAACTTATATAGCATCATTTTGGTTCCGTAGTATTTACGATAAATCAGTAATATTGGAATAACAATTAGATCGGCAAAAATAAAACTAATAACCCCACCAAAACTAATACCGCTATTCCATAACACAGCCGCCAAAGGAACATTACCTATCGAACATACAAAACTGATTACTGAAATAAATGGTCCAATTAATGGCCCCCAAATTTTGCTAAATATAGGATGCCCAGTAAAGAAAAACTTAGCAAACCATTCTTGCGGTATCCAAGCAGCAATAGCGCCAGCTATCAATAATCCTCCAACAATATCTTTCCAGACGGCTCCCCAATCCATAACAAAATATTCACTTATTGAGGTAAAGCCTTTTGCAGAAAACATTTTTTGCCAAATACTCTTGTTACCTTCAACACTCATATCCATAGCAGCATGACCCTCCATTCTTCCGGCAACTCCTTTGTTAGCCTGCTCGAAGGCGGCTTTGAGTATATCTTTACGTAACGTAAGCCGAAATAACACAGCGAGAATAAGTATCATAATTGGTCCGCCCACAAATTCTGCTAAGGTAAATTGCCAGCCCAGCAAAATAGCCATAATAATTCCTAGCTCGATAACTAAATTTGTAGAAGCTATCTCAAATGCACAGGCGGCGGTAAAATTTGCCCCTTTGCGAAATAACGAGCGGGCCAATGCCACCGCTGCATAAGAGCAAGAAGAAGAGGCAGCACCTAGCCCAGCAGCAATAGCTAAGGTTTTTGCTGAGTCGTCTGGCATAAGCTTTACAATACTCGATTTTCTAACAACCGCTTGTACTATTGCAGATAAAAAGAAACCGAGAATTAAAGCCCAGAGTATCTCCCAGCCCATTGCAAAAGCAATTGATAGCGCATGAGCAATTGCATTCATATCTATATCATATCAAAAAGAAGCCATGGCGGCTTCTTTAAAAATTAATACTTTGGCTCCGTGTGCTAGATAAGAATGAGGTGCCTCATATGTTCTTTCGTATTAGTTAGTTATTACCCCTTTCTTGATACTCTCTGGCTTTATCATCATATTCTTTTGCTTTGTCCTCATACATATAGTCTTTATACTTACCAGTAGATACCCATTCTTGCAAATACTTTAAATAAGCAAGTTTGTCTTCCTTGGTCATTTCTTTATAAACATCAACATCAACAGAAAATACATTCTCATATACTTCATCAGGTGTATCCACTTGTACGTACCAGCCTTCTTCTGGTTGAGTTGCAGTGTGCCAACCACCATATCCTTCTGTATATCTGGGGGGTGCGAATGCTACTCCCAAATAACGTACATGTAGCTCTAAATCTTCACCCGTTCGTTTCCATCTTGCAGTTTCTGTTTTGATATAGTCAACAACGCCATTCGGTAACAAGTCTTCCCAGTCATCTATTTCTTCATAGCTAGCTTGTAAATCACCTTCTTTAGTATTATCAAATTTAACTGGACCAACTTCTTGACGATAACGAGTAATTCCTTCTGCATCTATATATCCATCTACAGCAAGTAGATCATTTCGATCAACATCTTCGTTCTTGCTAAGAGCAGCGGTTAATGTATCGAGAATTGTTTTGAAGTTTTTAGCTCTTTCAGCTGCATAATTTTCAGCAGCTTTATCTTTTTTAGGCATAGATTCTGGCTGAACTTGATTCAAATGTTCCACTATTTGTGTCTCCTATTTATTTATTTATTTTACTATAAACTGCTTGTATTTTGAATTAAACAAATCATCTGCTTTATTTTTTGGAGGCATAAAGTAAATAAACATATAACCATGTTTCAAAAGCATGTATTTGAATTGATTGACCGCATGTAGGCTTTGATATGTCGAATCTATGATTTGGCCAGGTATGATACGCCATTAAAGAAAAGCTTCTCTTACACCCGGCTTAAAATACTTAATCAGCAGACCGCATACCTCCATATCCACTAATGACTTTCATGAGATGTCCTCTTAATTTGTTGTCTTTTTTATCAAATCCAAAGGGTATGTTTGCTTCTAACGCATAATAGTTGCTGCCACTAATTAATATATCTAGACCTGCTAAATTGGCATCAATTGTTTTCATCATTTTAAATGCCAGTTCTACCAGCTCATTACCTGGAGAAAATGAATGTCTTAAAGCACCTTTGGCTACATTTGCCACAACTCTGCCAGGGATGTATTTTTCGTAACAACTCAGCACTACTTTTTTTGAACAAATCATTCTGATACACTTAGGCGACTTAATATACTCTTGCAGGATAGCATCTAGACCCAGTGCAGTACTGTGTCGTGCCGCCTCATCTAGTGACGAGACCAGTAGTATGTGGTCACCACTATGCCCAAAGATTGGTTTAAAAACCATTTTTTCATTTTTCATTGGCCATTTTGATAAGCTAGATAGTTTAAAAGTTTTTGGTTGAGATATACCGGCCTTTGACCATGCTTTATAAGTTAAAGATTTGTCTGAAGACAAATCTATTGTTCGTGTTGAGTTGAGTAACCTATAATTATCGTTTTCTAAGAATTTAACAAGGTCATATCTTCTGGTTGTCCTATCGGTATAATCCCTAATAGTGATTAATGGAATGACTAAATCAAATGATGGTATATTGCCTTTTGCCCAGTTGGTAGGTAGGGTTTGTATGTGTGCTACCCTATGGCCTTCACTTTTTAGCCACTCTTCCCAGGTGACAGCGTTACGTAATTCCGGGTCACTAATTAATAAGATATTCATTGGTTATTATTGTACCAAAAAAGACCCTTTCGGGTCTTTTAAGCATAAATACTTTGGCTCCGGGTGGTGATAGAAGCCAGAACCAATCACTTCTCTGCATTCACAACATAAAACAAAGGAGTGGCATTGTTCTTTGTTTTTAAAGTTTCGAGTACCTCAAGCTCAGATTTATTTAAAGAGTAAACTCCATCATTCACTACACTTGGCGTAAACGCATTCTTTATTACAAAACCGGCATGCGTCACCGCCTCGTCAATTGCCTGTAAGTTTGGAAGGTTGTAATAAACAATCTCAATCTTGCCCAACGAGGCAGTGTGTTCGAGGGTTTCTACACCTCTAGCATTTACGTGTTTTTGTCCGGTTGCTGGCTTATTCTTCCAATATTCTGGGTTATGTGTTGAGAATAACAATATTCCTCTCATCCTCAATACTCTATACATCTCTTTAAGCAGCTTATCCCAATCGTTAGTATAGTGAAATGCTAAGCTCGAATACACCATATCAAAACTATTGTCTGCAAAAGCTAACTTCATCATGTTCATTTGATGAAACTCAACGTGTGGAAATTCTTTCTTCGCAAGCTTAAGTAAATTAGCCGAAATGTCGATTGCAACTATCTTTTTAGGTGTTAATTTTACTAACTCTTCTAGTTCCTCACCTGACCCTACACCTATACACAGTACTTCTTTGCCCTCTAAGCTGTGTGGTAGTTGGCTATACATGGCAGGCTTTTCTAAAAAACGATGGCCATAATTAATATCTTTAGCTGCATGCCACTCTTCGGCATGAGCATCATAAGATTGTTGATTCATTTTGGTCGATTCAGAAAGCTTCATACATCAAGTATATCAAAAAGACCCAGATGGGTCTTTTAAGTCGCGGCATTGTTGATTAAGTATGTTTACAAGTACAATAATAGTATGAAATTCTATTTGTCATCTTTTAAATTCGGTAATAAAAAAGATCAGCTCAAAGCTATGGCGCCAACTGATAATATTTGGGTTATTCCGAATGCGTTAGACTTTCGGGCTTTTGATGACGACCAGTCGTTAAATGCCATTGCAAACAAGAAGATGCGGCTAGAAGAAATTGGGTTTAATGTCGAAGTACTAGACTTAAAAGATTATTTTGGCAAAAATGACGAGGTAGAAGCAAAAGTTAGAAGTTATGGCGCTGTTTTTATAATGGGTGGCAATGTTTTTGTGCTGCGCCAGGCTATGAGACTGTGTGGGCTAGACAGGGTTCTTATTGAACTAGCAAAAAATAACGCAGATTTTCTCTATTCAGGCTACAGCGCGGCTGGTTGTTTGCTGGCGCCTTCTCTCGAACCTTATAAAGTAGTAGGTGATGCTACAATTACACCATATGAGGGCTGGAACGAAATTATCTGGGAAGGCCTAGGCTTGGTTGATTTTGCTTTTATGCCACATTACAAATCTGTCCACCCAGAAACAGAAGCCATAGACCGTGGAATACAGTATTGTGAAGAACATGGTATCAAATACAAAACAGTTAGGGATGGCGAGGTGTTGGTGTTTCAAACCTAAAAAAGACCTTTTCAGGTCTTTAAGCATAAGTACTTTGGTTCCGTGTAGTAACAGAAGTTAGAACTAGTTTTATTCTAAATTCTTAACCAAATAGTAGCAGGGGTCTTTGTGTTGTGTTTCTTCACCGTCATCGCCTTTTTCTACCCATTCATCAATGTATTCTCCATGACCCCAATCCATATACCCCAACTTCTCATATAGTTCTTTTGCACGAGAGTTATCTATTTCAACTGCGAGAGCTACTTGTTTGAAGCCTTTCTCTTTCGCCATTCCCTCAGCTTTTTCTATTAATTGTCCGCCTATTCCTTTGGAACGATTTTTTGGTGGCCAGACCCCAATTGCATTTAGTTCGGGCGTATCGGGCAGATATTTATTTACCTGTGGCCCACTGCCTTCCCACTTTATTAATAGATGGCCAACTGGCACACCATTTTGCCAAGCCAGCAAGTAGCTAGCCTTACCATCTTGTTGCGATGCAAATCGTCTTTCATGATAGCCTGGTTCGGGAATGGCTTTATTGAGTAACACTAAATCATTCTCGCTACACAGTTTTATTTCAACTTTGGGTTCATCTTCTGGCGGCATTGGTTTGGGCTCCATTACAATACTATATCAAAAAGAAGCCTTGGCGGCTTCTTTAAGCATAAGTACTATGGCTCCAGGTGGTAGTGGAAGTTAGGACTATTCTATCGATCGAAGTAAATACAACCAATAGCTATACATAGAGGCTAATCTACCGAAGTGTAAAACATAATGTTTTCGCACAGAACGTTTTACTTGATTTAGGGGTAGCAAAAATAATTCTTGAGCCTCATCATCTTCTGGCTTAAACTCAATATTTTCAGGTATTTGTGCTGAATATGAATAAATAAAATCTTTCATATAATACTTATGCCCATTTCTTTTATACCTACGACTAAACTTATTTTTACCAATATATTTAATATCTTTTGCCGAAAGATTAATTCCGGTTTCTTCTCTAACCTCACGTATAATTGCTTGTTCTGTTGTTTCTCCAGCTTTTACTCCACCACCTACCGACACTTCTATTTCACCAGGATGATAATCGAGCTTTTTACTACGTTTTTGCATTACAACTTTTTTTGACGGTGTGTATAAAATAATATGTACACCACGTGCCCACAGTCCATTTTTTCTCACCTCATCATAGGTTGCGGTTTTATGTAAAGGATTCTCGTCTTTATCATAAATATCTATTTTTGTATCCATCAATACATCATATCAAAAAAAGACCCAATGGGTCTTTTAAGCATAAGTTCTTTGGCTCCGCGTGGTGATGGAAGTTAGAACTAGTTTGACATTTGAATACTAGAAAATATTTCTGCAGCCTGCTTTTGTGAAATGATAGTATCAGTACTATTTGGGATCAGTGTTGCACTGTACCACCTACTATTTATGGCAAAATTAACTGTCCAAAATGCAGGCTTGCCGGTTTCTGTATTTGTGCCTGCACATAGTGAGTATAAATTTCCACTAACATTGATTTGTTGGTAGGTTTTTGACCCACTTTGTCCACAATCTTTTTGAGATGTAGAATTATTAATTCCAATACCCATATTCAACTTTTTGCTTGTTAAATAATTAAGTCCTGATGCTGGGTCTGTAAATGTAGTAGCATCATTAGAGAATTCAACTGAGAAAACCTGGTCTTTGTACCGCAATGTTTGTCTCGGTAGCCTAAAAAGATAGAGTGTGCTTACAATAATTATAGCCAGTAAAAGTAATGCTAAACCAGATATGATTATGATTACATTCTTTTTCATTAATTAATCATATCAAAAAAAAGACCATATTTCAGATCTTTAAAGCATAAGTTCTTTGGCTCCGGGGACTGGATTCGAACCAGCGACCAATTGGTTACATCTACCCCAAATTTTCAAATGGGAATGGACTATATCATCATCCGCCATGACGGATGTAGGGCGCTATCTGAGAGATTATTGTTGAGTCTCACCCTCTAGTCTCTGAACCTTCCAAGAAACCTTTGCTCTTCTTGGCTTGGCTGCGGATTACCATATTCTCACTTAGGCTTCCCGCAATTCACCCTATTTTCATCTTAGTGTTACCACTAAACGCTGCATCAATTTACAGCCAACTGCTCTACCACTGAGCTACCCCGGATTAATGTTTGATACTCCTGCTTCTATCTCTCTATGGCAATTTGCACAAACCAAAACACACTTATCTAGTTCGCCTTGCACATCCTGCCAGCTGCGAGTATATCCTTTATGGCTAATGCCAAATTTCTTTGTTTTTGGATCTTTATGATGAAAATCCAAGGCTTCAATACATTTCTCGTAGCCACATAGCTCGCACTTACCACCTTTGTATTGTACTGATTTTTCTTTTAGTACCTTACGTCTTTTGGCAACTGCAGCAATTAGATAATCCCGCCTATCAATATATTTTCGAGTATCTTTTTTCATTTTCTTCTGCTTTTAAAATACCTCTAACCACACGATTATATCTGTTGATATGGTTGAAAGTCAAGGTGTTACATGGTATTATACGTTCGCTCTTAAGAGAGAGCCTACAAAGGGAGGAACGTTGACAGTGCAAGAAGATATGCGCTTTAGCTATACTCTTGGGGCTGAGGTACAGCCTATTATTACTGGCAAAAAGTTGCGCTCTAGCAATATTCGAGCCAGGCAAATTCTTGTTCGCCCTGGTCGAAATATTAGCGAAAAGTACTGGGTAGTTACCAAGGTATCAGATGCAAAAGATCTCGATCTTGTTGGCGAACTTCTTATCTTCGTCAAACCTAGGCCACCGCTTAAAGAACATGAAACTTTTGTAACGGTAGAATCTGGTATTCGTTCTGGTATTCAAGGCAGTAGAAATAGTGCATTACGTTCTCAGTTAGAATCAGTTCGTTCGGACACCGTAGTAGAAGTTCGCCAGCGACTGCTAGACGATTGGCAAAGGCTACTACAATATAGCGACGGAAGAGAATCGCAGCTACTCGAGCTGATTGTTTCTGACATGCAACTATGCAGAACGTTGCTGAGAAAAGATGTGAGAGGTCGTGTAGAACAATCTGTAGGGTTTCTCGACTCTATCGGTAGGATGAATCCACGAGCCAATGCAGCACGTCTAACTGCTGCTATTGCTCGACTTCGTCTACAGCTCGAATACGATGAGCTTACCCAAAAGTCGCTTCGATATCGTTACCTTAACTGTACCACGTTTGCCGAAACGATTGCGGCAGACATTTGGGACATACAGGTTTTGCTTAAGGAATTTTTGTCTGGTAAGAGAGTTGCAAAGAGCTTTTCTGCCGAGACAAGAAGCCGTCTTGAAAGAATTAGTATTAAGCCCTATTTCTGGGCGAAAGTCTGGATAGATAGATGGCTCAATACCGAGGTGTACAGCGCTCAAGAAGCTAGGCTAATTGTTGAAGTACTTCTTGCCGAACAACAACTTGGTGAGATTGATATGTTGCTTTCTGAGTTGAAACATTCAGATAAAAATCAGCAGCGTCTCGTTTTGCGCATTATTACCATGACTCTTAGTAATATGGAATGCAAATCGGTCGACTACCAAACATTTTTCTTAAGGCTGCGGCGTTCTGTACAACGAACGTTAGCAATTTCTAAGTCTACAACAGAAAAAGAGTATAGCCAGAGAGTTGAAGTAATTCAACGAGAAATTCGGTATCGTAGCCAAGAGGCCAGTAGTCCATGGCTGCTCGATAAAGATCATTTACTAATATCATAATCATTTACCCCACCAGACGGTGGGGTGTTTTATTTGTTATAATACACATCTATGAAAGATACTAAAACTACCGATCCAAAACTGCATTGGGCTGTAAAAACCATACTTATTGTAGTTGGTACAGTTATTGTTGTCTCATTTGTGTTGATGATGCGTTTTTGGTTGAGCAACCATAGCAAACCAGAGCAGATTGGAGTGAGTTTTAGCCAGGTTCAGGCAGAGCGTTACGGTAGCGATTGGCAAAAAAATTATACCGCCATAATGGATGAGCTAGGTTTTAGACATATTCGTGTAGCGGCCTATTGGGATAGGTTAGAACCACAGCCTGGTGTGTACGATTTTACCCAAACCGACTATATGGTAAATGAGGCTAGCAAGCGCGGTGCCAAACTTACCATGGTAATTGGCCAAAAAAGCCTACGGGTGCCCGAATGTTACTACCCCACTTGGCTCGACAAAAATAATTCCGAAATAGTACATACAGAATCACTCAAAATGCTCGAGGCTGTAGTAAATCGCTACAAAAATAATCCCACTATAGAGAAGTGGCAGTTAGAAAACGAGTTCTTGCTAAAAAGTTTTGGCGACTGTCCATCACAAAATCTAAACTCTAAAGACTATCAGGGCGAATATAATTTAGTAAAAAGCTTGGATGCATCACGACCGATAGTAATAACTCAAAGCAATCAAAATGGCTTCCCAGTGCGTTTGCCATACGGAAATATTTTTGGCTTCTCAATGTATCGTTGGGTATGGAGCCCGTTTGGTTACTTTAGGTATCCACAAACTGGTCTCTACTTTTGGTGGAAAGCCGCAATCATTAATCTCTATACCCGGGCAGACATAAAGATACACGAGCTTCAAGCTGAGGCCTGGGGTAAGGTTGGCAACGAAAATCTCTCACCTCAAGAAGGATTTGCAACTATGAACCCCAAAATTCTCTACGAAAATATCGAGTATGCTCGGCAGAGCCAAATAAAAGACTTTGATCTCTGGGGGTCGGAATGGTGGTACTGGCTTAAGCAAAACGGCCACCCCGAGATGTGGGAAGCCGTAAAAACTGTGCCAAATAAGAATTAGTTACTTGTTCTGACGTAAGATCTTCTCATATACCTCAAGCGTAATCTTGGCAGTCTTACGCCAACTATATTTCTTGATCTGCTTATACCCTTTTTTTACTAGCTTAGCTTGCAAGTCTTTATCGGCAAGTACTTTGGCAACAACCGCCGCCATATCATTTACGCTTCGCGGATTAAAGTATACAGCGGCATCTTCTAAAACTTCTGGCAAACATGTGGCATTACTACTCACTACTGGCAAGCCATAACTCATCGCCTCTAGGCCAGGCAAGCCAAAGCCTTCCGAGAGTGATGGCAACACATATAGTGTAGCGGCTTTATACAGACCAGCTAGTTCGGCATCACTAACAAAACCAGTAAAGATTACTCTTTCGCTCAGACCAGATTTCTTTACTTCTTCTTCTAGACCTTCGTGGAAATCATCTTTTTTACCACCAATAACCAACTGATAATCAAGCAAATATTTGGTGGTGAGCCGGCCAAAGGCCAAGATTAGTCGTTCGAGGTTTTTGTGGGGATAGGCGTTACCAGTGTAAAACAAAAACGGTTTGTTAATACCATATTTTTCTAAATCAACTCGCGCTCGCTGATACGCTGCTTCTCCAGCAAGCGGAGCAACTACAATTTTATTGCGCCGTACATGGTACGTCCCTGCAATATCCTCTTTGACATACTCACTATCTACCAAGATCATCTTGGCGCGTTTTACCCCTTGGCGCATAGCTAGACGCCTAGCCTGATCGCGCACTTTGTACTTGAGTGTGCCAACACCTCTTTTACGGATATTCTGAAAATGCAAAAGCGTGAGATCGTGAATAGTCATGACAAATTTGCCACGATACCGCAGAGGAAAATTAAAATTAGTAAAGTGTACCAAGTCTGGTTTTTGCGATTCGATAATTTTGGCGAGCCTAATTTGCTCTTTAAAGTTATACCAATCCATATCGACTGGTAATAACGAGAGGTTTTTGGCTTTGAGAGAAATAAGGTCTTTATCTTTCTCACGAACAATTAATACATATTCGTTTTTTTTGTCGAGCAATAAAACTTGCTCAACCATTTCTTCTATGTAACGGCCAATGCCAGTTTGCTTTATAAAGCGACCATCAATTACTATCTTCATCTAGCGTATTATACCTTAAAAGACCCAATTTATTAAGCATGAGGCGGCATAAAACCGCTGCTGCTTGCATTGAGTTTTTTGAGTTGGTAAGTTACATATATTCCATTGTGGTCTACCACCCCAGCGCCTAAAAAAGGAGGATGACAATGGAAACCTCCCCCACGACCCACAAGGTCGTTTTTTCGTTCTTGGCCATCATTCTTACGATTTGTGGCCTTGCACTTTCACAATCTCCAGCTTCTGCCGCCACTCGTTACGGTGATGGTAGCTTGGTGAAGGGCTCTGGCCCTGGTGTATATTATGTCAATGGTGGTGTTTTGCACCCAGTCCTCGACCCTGAAACACTCACCACTTGCCTGGGCGGTTGGTCTCGCGTTAATTGGATAAGTGATACTCTCCTTAATGACGCTGTAGCTACCATGGGTGTTGGTCGGCCAGCTTTTTGTCATGTTAGTTACCAAAACGGTAAGACATTTAAAACATCTGATAGCGGGGCTGTCTATGTCATCTCTGGTGGTAATAGCTATTGGGTTCCTAACCCCGAAACACTCATTGCCTGCCTGGGTGGCTGGGCGCCAGTACAGATGAATATGCCAGCCTATGAATTTCGGTGGGCAATATCTAGCTACCCAAGTGCGGGTACATTTGCTTGTAGTAAGATTGCATATTCTAACAACACGCTGTTACAGGGATCTGGTCCTGGCGTATATTTAGTGAGGAACGGCGTTTGGTATGGAATTCCTAATCCGTCCGTACTTGGCTGCTATGGGGGCTGGCCAGCAGTACGTCATGTAAGTGATACTGAAATTCTGCGCCTTACAATTACCTATCCTAATGGTGGCACTGCAGGCTGTCCGTATAGCCTGCCAGAAGGATCAAAGCTTTTGGCGCCAAATGGAACGGTTTTCTTACTGCACAATGGTCAGATTTTTGGTATGCCAAATGCCGAGACATTAATTGGTTGTTATGGTGGCTGGAATGGCGTTCGCTTGGCGTCACAAGCCGAAATTAACGCTATGTTTGCTACTTACCCATACGCTGGTGCCGCTGGTTGTGCGGCACCACCTCCGCCGGCAATTTCTACCAAAGAACAGCGAGCAATCGACTGGGCAAAATCACAGCTTGGCAGTACCTCATGGAATGGGCTGTGTGAGCTTATGGCAGAGCAAGCTTTTGGCACGCGCGGTCGCTATGGAAGTGCGCTTGCCAATGCCAATGCCAAAATTGCCGCTAGACAAATGCATAGTGGTGATGCTAATGTTCCTGCGGGCGCCTTGGCGTTCTTTGGAGCAGCTACCGTCAATGGTGGCTATGGCCATGTGATGATTTCTATTGGTAATGGTCAATTTATTAGTAATGGCTACACCTGGAACGGCCGTGTGTACGGTGCGCACATTACTACTATTGGTTCGGTTGGCGCCGGACCATATATTGGCTGGGCTTGGGCAGATAGTAGCTGGCCCGGCCGATAATAATTGCGACCTATACATTTAGTATAGGTCTTTTTTAGTATAATAAGTCTATGAAAGTGATAAAAAAGAGTTCTGGGTTGGTCTGGCTGGCTATATTTGTTGTTGTCATAGGTATTGCGTGTGTTAGCTATTTTGTGTTCCGCTCACAGAGTGATAATAGCCAAACAGCAGTTAACAAAGATGCCAAAGTAGCACAATCTAACAATCAGCCCCCAGCAGAAAAGAAAGAGACCGCTACCGGAACAGTCATTAAAACTGGCAACAGCCAGTATG
Organism: bacterium; assembly: GCA_029778565.1. Lineage (GTDB taxonomy): Bacteria > Patescibacteriota > Saccharimonadia > CAILAD01 > BJGX01 > JAHFOQ01. Next base: position 24,716 of record JAKOQC010000181.1, on the reverse strand, counting down.
GTCCGATGCTTTTTGATAGCAAGGACCAGGCTATTTACATATGGCAGCTAGAAGATTCAACTACGGCCGCATGTTATGGAGACTGCGCTAAAGAGTGGCCTCCAGTGCTCACTGATGGCGTACCAATTGCAACTGGTAAAGTAACTAATGATTTGCTTGGAACTACCAAGCGTACTGATGGCACTACTCAAGTTACCTACAATAGTCACCCATTGTATTACTATGCACATGAGAAACCTGGTGAGGTAAAATGCCATAACGTTAGATCGTATGGCGGTCTGTGGTGGGTAATCCAGCCTAATGGTGTTCGAGCCAGTTAAACAATATTAGATAGCCGTAGAATTATTTCATCCTTAAGAACAATTATGATAGAGCCTAGAATAACCCACTATGCTTCAATTAACACTTATCTAAATAAACTGTTCTATTTATGTAGTTTTTGCTAACTTGTTATTACTTCACAGCTTGAATACTTTATATGAAGAATCATATAATTTCTCTGTATCGGTGCAATAATAGTTACATAGCACCAAAGAAGAGTTTATTTTTTTAATATCACAACAGCGTTTTCATTATATATTTCACTATAACCTTGTGATTTTAGCCGTACAATATAATCATCAACTTCTTGCCTACTCATAAATGGCCATTTTTCTAAGTTGCTCGAAATAATAATGTATTGTGGGTGGGCGCCCTCGGGTAATGGTAAGTTATAAATCTCTGGTCGCGACGAAAGCAGTGCAAAGGCCGAACTCGCACCAAGACTAGCATTGGCTGGAATTAACTGAGTTGCCTCGTGCGCACTACGCTCGGTTGGTGTAAGCTTATAAAACCGCAAAGCGAGAGGCTTAAGAATACCGTTTTGATGCATTACTAGGTTAAGTCCAAATGCTAAAATAATAGTTACACTTAGTGCAATTTTATATACCAGTTCTTTGTTAATACCATAATTTTTGTGCAGGTATTGCATAACTCGATACAGTCCAATAATAGAGGCGGCTGCAAGAATCGGCCCCTGAGATGCGGTGTAGTGTTCTAAGCTTCCCCATCGCCACATCTCGACACTCAAAAACCGGCCTAGCCACAACGGCAAAAGCAGAATTAGTACCTCGAGTGCAAAGATACCAAAACCACCAAATGAGAATAGCATGGCCAATATATTGCGTAGTTTTTCGTTTGGCAAAAAGAAAGCTTTTATTACATTGAGTGGCTGAAGAAATACTGCCTTTATAACGTCTTGTATGCTACTGCCAAAATTTGTTTTTTCGTACCCATAGCTAGGCCCAAACAGTGGTAGCCACAGCTTGGTTACCGTAACAAAATATAGCGCGCTCACAAACCCGATAATTGCCCCAAGCCAATATTTGCGCTCAATAATTACTAAGTACACACCCACCATAATAGCCACCAGGGGCATGTCTTCGCGAAAGAGTAAAAGTGTTGCCAAGCCAATACACAAATACCGATAGTTCTTGCCGACCAATAGAAAGTACAGTACCCAAGCCAGCGGCAAGACGGCGGCTGCCGAGTCGTGAAACGCATAGACCAGTGCCGAAAAATATCCAAAGAAAAGAAAGTACGGTACCAGCCACAGAGCTGCTAACTTAGGTTTAGGAGAATATTTCTTGGCGATTAGATAAATAGGCCAACCGCTTAATACAATACAAAGTGCTTGCAGGACCAGTAAGAATCCCGGAGCTTGCCAGAAATAATAGACTGGTGCGAGTGGCAATAAGAAAAAGTGCGCATGGTCGCCCAAGAGATTATAGCCTTTAAGTGGATTAATACTGAGGCCAGAGTGTACAAGCCCGTACATGTGCCGGTTAAATAATCCAAGATCGAGCATGGGAATTTGCAACTTTCTATAGAGCAGATACTCGAGCAATAAATAATATCCAAGGCTTGCCAAAGAAATTACCAGTGCCCACTTGTTTTGACGCAGCCACACACTGCTCTGCAGGCGTCTCCGCAGATTATCTAAATAGGTAACTTTAATACTTCCGGTAATAGCAAGGAGTATGCCAGTTATAATCCACGTATGAGTAACGGCTAGATTACCAAGGCTCTGCCATTGCACCAAAAACATAACGCCCATTAGTGCAATGGCAAGTAACCATATCTCTTCTATCTTACTGTGTGTTCTTGGCCAGGCTCGTACTGCCAACCAAAGCAAAGTAATAAGAAAAACAATTAATATTCCGGTGCCGACAAAACCTTGCTCGGCTAAGAGTTGTATATATACACTTCGTGTAAGCGAGTTGCCTGTATATATAGTAGTATCAACACTAAGTTGTCTCGCCAAGGCTGCTTGCAAATTGCCTGGCCCTATTCCAAATATAGGGTGAGTAAGAAATACTTTTATTCCTGCTCGCCACGAATCGAACCGTGTCTGTACCGAGGTATTAGTTTCTACCGAAGCAAGCTGGGTAGTTAGGTTGTGACGTACCACCGAAGGACTAATACCGGTCTGAGGTATGGTTGTCTGAATATCAGCCGGAACTACAGCCTGCACTGGTTTGGCCAAGCGCGCACCCATGAATAAGATTGCGGCCGCCAGCACAGCAGACGTAACTATTAATAAACCAAGGTAGGCAATTTCTTTATAGTATCGTTTAGCTACGAATACTACCAGTAGTATGAGTGTTATTAGTGATAGCCCAATAAGTGCCGTACGTGATGTCGCCAAAAGAATAACACTTATAAAACCAACGCTCAGAGCAAAATAGCGCTTACTAGGCTTTGCAAAGAATGTTACGAGTGCCAGACTGAGCGGAATGATGAGATAGTTTACTAGTGTGGCTGGCTCGAAACTCAGCCCAGTTATTCGTGGATAACCAAAAACAAGTTTGGAGTAGCGAGTAGCTAAGAGTGTATAACGGGCCGAGATACCGGCTACATCGCCAAAGAATTGCCACAGAGTAAATAACACAACCAAACTTCCACTAACGAGTATGATATTTCGATACCATACTAGATCGGTTTTATGTACTATTTGCGCTATACAAAAAGCTAATACAAACTCATAACCATACAACAATACGGTTATATAACTATGGCTACTACTTTTGTTATAGAAGGCCGAAAATATTCCGGTGATAATAAAGAGTATGAGCAAAGCCCAGGGTAACTGTAGCCAATCCCAGCGTCGGCGAAACAACATTGGTAGATTAATAACAACAAGCAACACGCCAACAATATGACTGGGTCGAATAGCCAGACCGTGCCAAGCTATTTGTGGCCAAATTTCGAAGGGCAAGAAAAATAATAATGCGCTAAGAAGATAAAAGTTGGTTTGCTCGCGTAACCCGCTTACTTTTGTTGCCATCTCTTTGCGTACGGCCGACGAAACGTATGTAATACAAATCTCGATACCGGACTCCCCCAGCGCTTAAAGTAAATATCTTGGCTATGATAAGCAATAAGTTTTTTCTTAGACATATCGCCCTCACTACCACCTTCTAAATGAATAATCTGTGCATCTTTTACAAAGCGAATTTTTTGTTTGTTGGCCCACAACTTGCGACACAAGTCGACGTCTTCATAATACAAGAAGTATTCGGCCTCAAACCCACCCACGTCGTTGAACACATTTTTGCGTATCATCATAGCTGCTCCACTTACCCAATCTACATCGCGGCTTTGCAGTGGCAAATAATCGGCATTTAGCCAACGCCAATGTTTGGCCCTAAGCGGATCTTTGCCTACTCGCTTCTTTACCGGCTTTTCGAGTAACATTCGCCAGACTGCCGGCCAATACCCATATTGATATTGTTGTGGAACATTCTTTGCATCGAGTACCAGTGGTGCGGCAGCACCATATTCTTTGTGTAAGTTTAAAAAATGTATTAGCGCGCTAATATTGCTGTCTTTATTTAGCTTGGTATCACTATTTAAAAACCATAGGTACTCACCCTTTGCTTGCTTGGCAGCCAAGTTATTGGCTTTTGCAAAACCAAGATTTTCTTTAGAACGAATTATAGTAATGCCTGGAATTATTTTTTTTAATGCTGCCTCACTAAATTCTTCTGAGGCATTATCTACTACAATTACCTCATAACTCTCAATATTTATATATCGCTTAATAGAGTTTAAACAATCCTCGAGCAATTTTTGAGTATTATAATTAATAGTAATGATACTGAGCTTCATTGGCGGCTCTTTAATACTTTAAAAGGATTCTCTCTACTGATAAGGCCAAGAAATTGTTCGGCACTTATTTTTTTGGTAGATTGAATTTCTTTTCTTGCCTTTAGTAATTGTGGAGTATGGAATAACGCAGTAAAGTGCGCTCGCAAAACTCTGTATGGATGTCCCTTGAGTATCGAAACCAAACTCAGCCGCCAATTGGCACATAAGAATCGCCAAAAAACTTTGCCCTGTACACCTTTTGGTAGATCACGCCAAAAGATATATATACTATTTCTAATTGCCATCTCTCTGCCGAACCCGGGAATTTTATTACTGGTATGGCTGGTGGCATGTAACACAATGGCATTATGGCTAAGCCAAAGAGATTTTTTCTGCAACTGTGCACGCATACTTAAGTCTACATCTTCGTAATACGCAAAGAACGATTCTTCGAAGTAGCCAATGTCTGTAAATAGCGATGCTTTATACAGGCTAGCACCACCGCTAGCAGCAAAGATAGGTTCATCTTGCTTTGGTAGTTCGCTAGCTGCCAAGTTACGGTGTCTGGGGTAAGGAAACCCATAGATAGTATAGACATCGCCATCGGAATCAATTTTTTTACCATCAGCACTGAGCATTACAGCTGAGGTAATATCGGCCTTGGTTTTTACTGCCGTTGCTACCAATTTTGCCAAACAATCTTTTTGGGCTACAGCATCGTTATTAAATAGCCAAATATAGTCTGATGTAGCCGCTTTAATACCTACATTTACCCCACCGGCAAAACCAAGATTAACTGGTTCTTGTATAAGCTTTACCTTAGGGAAGTTCTTAACAATGTATTCGGTCGAACCGTCTGTGCTGCCGTTTTCTACTACGATAATTTCGTTAGGTTTATAGCTTTGCGCCTGCAAAGAGTCGAGACATTTACTAATAACATCTTTGCCATTCCAATTAGGTATTACCACGGTTACGGTTGGTTGATTCATACCTGATATTATAGCATTTCTATCTGGAGATTACTTTTTCTTTTTAACCATTTCTTTTAGTGTACGTAGAGGTTTTGTTAGTTTCCAAGAACGAGAATTTATAATTCTCTCTAGCTCAGTATTAACGTCTAGTAAATCGCGTTGGACTTCCCAGAATTCGGTAGGTTTTTTTAGTTTTGGAAGACTAGCAAGTTGTTTTTGTTTGTTTGGTTTGGTTTTTTGCAAACCTACAAAAAACTCCATGTCATTCTCTTGAGTTTCTTCAAACTTCACCACTTCAAAGTTAAAAAGATTATGATCGATCAAACATCTCATAACTTCAACAAAAGAATATGGGGTAAACACAAAACAGTGTGCATCAACATAGGTCTTTCCACCGCTATTGGTTAATGTTCTCTTGTATGCCTCGTCTCTTGTAAAATGGAATGGTTTTTTTGCATAGTCTCTAAATGGGTTTTTCCATACTTCTGAGGCATTAATATTATCCCTTGCTTCCATCGAATAATCATACATAGAAGAGGATGTTGCCCGGACATGTTTATCTAAATATGCACCAATGATATCGGCGGGCCTAGAAATATTTCTTTCAATATCAAATGTAAAGCGTCCATCTGGAATAATTAAGCTGAGAATACCATTTGGTTTTAGGACTGAAGCTATATCATTCAACCACCTCGTTATGTCTGGAATATGTTCAATGACATGTGACGCAAGTATATAATCAAACTTATTACCGTTTGTTACTTGCTGAAGAGTTTTGTCGCCAAGTACATAGTCAGGTTTTACTATTTTTTCGAGATTAACTGGTTCGTCTCTGTACTTATTTTTTAACTCATCGAAGCTCATATGATCAACATAATATACTTCACTATCATCTTTAGTTAACATTGGATGATCTAACGGACCAATCTCTAAGCCAACACCATTTAGATTAATAGCGCTTAGTGCCCTATCTTTTCTGTTCATACTATTGGCTATTTCTTTCTTTTACACCTAGTAATTTTTTAAAGGTTTTTCTACGGATTATATTCTGAGATCGATAAACCCTGCCAATCCTTACTTTATTTTCTTGAAGACCTATTATTTTCTTAATATATTTTTTTGCGATCGTTTTGTGCCCACCATACAGATTAAGTAATGTAATAGTAGTATATTGGACGTTGCTCGATTTTTCTGAAGTATTTTCACTCCAAAAAGAGATCATATGCTCAATCGGTAGTGTGCAATTTTCCCAGTAGAATTGTTCTTTTACCCCTAGTAGGTTTCTCTTTATAAGATTGTAGTGGGTCCTATTACTGTATAGTTCTTTAATTGCCTCAGCAATTGAGCCTTCATTATCATAATCAACTACAACCCCCAAATCTTTTTCTTCAATAAGCTCTGCAAACGAATCTCCCTTGGTGGCGATGATAGGTAGATTTGCCCAAATGTAGTCCAGCATTCTGGTTCTAAACGAAAATCGCGTTTCTAGGTGGTCGTAGTGAGTTGATATACCTGCATCCGCGCCTAGCAAAAATTCTTGACGTTGATCATACGGTACCCATCCCTCATTGAAAAATACATTTTTATCATAAAGGTCTAACTCTTTAGCAAGCTCTATAGCTTTTTTTACCATCGGCATTCTCGGAATATCGGGATTAGGGTGATCTATACCCATAAACACTAGCTTAACGGGTACTGTTTCTTTAACTAAGTTAACTGCTTTTATTACCGATAATGGATCAAACCAATTCCATATACCGCCGCCCCATAAAATAACAAAGTCATTTTTGTTAAGTCCAAATTTTTTCCTCAATAGCCCATCCTTTGAAGCACTTGGTTCTTTGCTTGAAAGACCAAAGGGCACTACATCAATAATATGTCTTAGAGAATTATCTTGATTGTATGTTGAGGGGCTAATTTTATTCAAACTAGATAGGGCGCCTAGCCAAAAATCACGTTGTTTTTCGCTTGCACATATTATGCTAGTTGCATACTTTAGTGAGATACTTTGTTCCATAAGTATTATGTCATTCATTGAGGTTCTGAGGCGCATATTTTCATGGCTTAATGCTTCAAGCGCTTCAATAGAGATAGGATCGTAGGCATCAATAATAATTTTTGTTTTGTATTTATTGGCTAATTTGGCAGTTTTTGGATGTATTTTTTGGGTAATTAAAAAGTCTGCCTCGGCAATTTCTTTCTCGAAAACTTTCTGGCTGAATTGCTTTAACACAAAATCTTTACTTTTTAATGTGGTTTTATTAGGTGACAATACCACTACAGAATATTTTTTTGATAATTGAGTAGCAAATTCCCAACTGCGAATAGCTGGGCCTGCCATTGAATCACCAATAACATCTAAACAATTAATAATAACCTTTAATTTCTTTATAGTCGCCATATCTATCTTTTCTTTCTATTAATTGTAAGGTTTCGTATATTACGAAGGTGCTGAGTATACCTCCATGATTTGGAGCTTTTTAAGCCTTCTAGCTCATTTTCTTTAATATTAAGTTTATCTATGTCTTGTAAAAGTTTATTTATTTCAACTTGGTATTCCTGTGAGAGCTGCATTGGTTTTGAAGATAGCTTTAATTTTTTACTAGAATTGCCCGGCTCAGCAATAAATTTATACTGAAAGGCCAAGGCTTCTGGTTTTGACATTTCTTTGTAAAAACTGTTGGTAGCCTTTAACCCTACTGATTGCAGATACTTATTAATAACATCTTTCGAAACTGGTATCGTTGTTTGGTCATAATCAATAACTTTATAGCCAGCATCAGAGAGCAGTCTGGAAAATGATTTAAAAGTAAAATATTTTAAATGTGTTTCATCTATAATACCAAGTTTTTCATACTCAAAAGAACCATTTAATATCTCAAGACGAATAGAAACGTGTGCAATGTTTGGAATTGATATAATCACCCTGCCTTTTTTTGATAATAGTTTTCTAAATTTTTCTAAAACTTCACCAGGATTTTTTAAATGCTCTAAAACATCACCAAAAAGAATAAAGTCATATTTATTTTTTAATAATTCTTTAGGCCAATTAGAGCTATCTAAATCGAATGTATATACGTTATTTAGTACCTTTTTAGCAACTCTTGCGTCATCCGGGTTATATTCAATTCCATCTACAGCAGCATTCTTTTCTTTTATTAAGAATTCGCCAAAGTATCCCGCACTACACCCAACGTCTAATATCTTAGAATTTGGCTTTAGATATTTATATAGGTTACCCAAACTATCCTCTAGTGTAATTGGTGATTTTGTTCTGACTTTTGTATACTGCGACATATTGTCTAACAATTATCCTTTATAAATAAGGTGATATCTTCATTGCATAAGCTCTTAAAGTTCTCTTTTACTTTTTGCTCACTCCAATTCCACCAAGAAATTTCTAGAAGTCGATCAATCTGTTTTTGATCAAATCTTTTTTTAACTTCTCTTGCAGGGTTTCCTGCAACTATAGAGTAGGCGGAGACGTCTTTAGTAACCACAGCTCCAGCTGCAATTATAGCACCGTCAGAAATAGTAACACCAGACAAGATAATACACCCATACGCAATCCATACGTCATTTCCAATAACTACATCCCCTTTGCTTGCAGGGTGCCCTGAAATCTCTTTAGCATCAGGGAAATCAGCGATTGCTGGAAATGGATATGTTGTCACCCAGTCGGCACGGTGATTACCGCCAAGAAGAATAGTAACATTCTCGGCAATTGAACAATACTTACCAATTGTTAATTTTGTCCCATCATCCCAATCATACACTTTAGGGAGTCCGTATGTGTAATTTCCAATAGTATAGTTATTGTTCACGAGAAGGTCTTTAGTATAGAATTCCTTCATCATTCACCCCATTTCGTTGGCAGAAAAACATTACCTTCCCAATTGAATCTTGAATGCTCATCTTCTTCGATTGTGATATCTGGACCGTGTTCAATAAGATCAATTACCTCCATTTGATTATTACCAAAGGTACCGAAAGTTAAATAATAACTGCCAGGCTTTAAATCAAGTTTGATACTAACAAAAAATTGCTGAACTTTCTCAATGCCTGAATTGTTTAGATTTAACGTATTTGTCCCATATATAAAATCGCCTCTATTATTCATAATTGCGACCCCAAGATTTTTTACTGATGGGTTTTTTTTCCATTTAAATACAAGGGCTGCTTTTTCACCAGTACTAAAGATTGACTTATTTTTGCCATCTTCGTCCTGGACTTGGATTGTAATATTACCTTGTACTGATTTATTTGTTTTAGAATTATTTTGTAATGCTGGTGCATTAAGTTTATTATATTTATTTGCGATGATCACAGGCTTGTCATTGCTTATTATCTTGCCCTTATCAACTAAGGCAGCTCTATCACAAAATTGTTTAATTGTTTCCATGTCATGACTGACAAATACTACAGTTCTTTTATCTTTTTTTAGTTTGTCAAAATAGTTGAGACATTTTCTTTGAAAACTCGAGTCACCAACAGCTAAGACTTCATCGATAAGCAGTATATCTGAATCCGATCGAATAGCAATCGAAAATGCTAACCGCACCTGCATTCCACTAGAGTAGTTTTTAAGTTTTTGGTCCATAAATTCATTCAGCTCTGCAAAATCTACAATCTCATCGTAAAGCTGTTCTATCTTCTTACGAGATAGGCCTAATATAGTACCACTAAGAAAAACATTTTCGCGACCCGTGAGTTCTGGGTTAAAACCCACACCTAGTTCTATAAATGGTGCAATATTTCCCTTAACATTTATTTCACCTTTAGTGGGTGCATAAATATTGGCGATTATTTTTAGTAAGGTACTTTTACCGCATCCGTTTTTGCCAACAATACCAAAAAATTCACCCTTTTTTATCTCTAGATTAATATCTGATAAAGCGTTATATTTTGAGTATTTACGGCTTGAAAAAATATGGATTGCTTTTGACTTTAAAGTATCGTGCTTCTCGTGCGGTACTTTAAAGCTTTTACTAATGTCTTTAACTGATATGGCAACTTCATTATTCATAATTATGCCTCCTCTGCAAAATTCTTAGCAGATTTCTCAAAATATATGTAACCTAGTACTAATAGAATAACAGGAATAATGTAGGGTATTAAGACATATGGAAAGCGTAAGACATTGTGCGGTATTATTGCGTCATGACTAATTAATACGTATCTTGCATCTTGAATTATCTGAGTAATTGGGCTTAACAGAACAAGTTTTTGATAACGTAATGGAACAATACTCAGCGGATAAATAATCGCGCTAGAATAAAACAAGAGTTGCAACAACACCTCCCAGATATGGCCGATGTCGCGATATTTAACATATAGTGCCGAGAGAATAAAGGATGTCCCCAGGCATAATATATAAAATTCTAGTAGTAACAAAATAGTAAATAATAGACTTAGCCCAGTAGGGACTATATGGGCAAATATCATAAATGCAATTACAACTAACATGTTAAGCCCAAGGGTTATTGCGGCAGTTATGCTAGCAGCCAATATAATAGCTATTCTAGGGAAGTATACTTTACGCATTAAGTCACCTTTATCTGCTACCGATCGCATTGCAGTGAGGGTAGTGTCCGAAAAATACGTCCAAAGTACAATACCTAACAGCAAGTAGAGTGCATAGTGTGGGATAGTAGAGCCAATACGTACAAATATTGTAAATACTAAATATAATACCCCGAACATCGCCAAAGGCTTTGCCAGAGACCAGGCATAACCCAAGATTGAGCCTTGATACTTTATCTTAAAATCAGTTATTGCTAGCTGACGAACGAGGTCGAGCAAGTTAGTTTTTTTCTTTTTCATGCTCATCTATTTTAACAGATAAGTATAACGTTTCTCAACCTGTAGAATACTCGTATTTGTTAATTGATCCAACTTTTATTGAACTATTACCTTAAAGCCCATACCAATATCTGGCATCCACTGAACACTATCTAATACGGGTGCAAACCATTCTGTATATGTCCCTGGCTGCGTAGGGGCTTTCCACTGAAAATTGAATACTCCATTTTGGCCTGGTGCTACAGTTGCTGTAGTCAGGCCAATTTGTGAGCTACTGAGCCAGTTAGTGTCAGCTGAACTATAGAATTTTGATGCTCGATAATATGGCTGTGTCATCCCTAGTCGTGTATTTCCAGCACCGATACCATTTGCCTCGTTGCGCCAGACTACACTACCGGTATTCTTCAAGGTTATCTGAACATTAGCCACAGATCCTGGCGCCATAATTGTAGGCGGATCGATACTAGATACAAACTGATACGATGTATTTCGAGCAGGCGTACTTGTAGCAAAGCCCATTCCAATATCTTGCATTGGTCCTACGCCATCTAGGGATGGGTAAAATCTAAAAGTATTAGATAATCCTGAGAATGGACCTACATAAGAAAAGCTAAAAGTTGCATTTTCCCCTGGGTTGACTACTGATGGAGTCATCTTTATTTGATTGTTAGTACCAAGCCAAGCTGGATCATGAGTATTTGCATAAGGAGTTCCCTGGTAACCCACTCCAACCAGTCTAGTTGGCCGTGCTCCAGCAGGTACAGACCCGTCTGCATACCATGGTGCTGTACCGGTATTTTTTAATACTACATTAAGATCATTCTTTTGATTTGAGTACATGGTAGAAGGAGGGCCCGATGCCGAAACAAAACTATAGGCCGAAGGAACATTATAATTGGCAAAATACATACTACGATCTGGAAAAAATGCTACCGAGTCTGTAACCGGAACAAACCTGTGAATATAACCGTTAATATACTGGAAGGGTCCTTTAAAACGAAATGTAAACGTTGCATTTTGTCCAGGTGCAACAGAGCTCGAACCAACCATCTTTATTTGATTTTTAGTTCCCAGCCATGCAGGATCTGTTGTATCTGCAAAAGGAGAATTTTGGTAACCAGCAAGAGCTAATCGTGTTGGATGTTGTCCAGGAGGTATATTATCGTCTGGATACCAAGTAGTGTAGCCTGTATTTCTTATCGTAATAGTGTTGCCAGAAAGTGTCTGTCCAGGATTTGACCATAGGACCGATGTTGACGCCGAAACTAAGCTATAGTCCCTCGGTGTAGCACTTGTCGATCCTGCACCAAAGAAGCCTTCAAAGATAGAAGGGAAGGCCTGATTAAGATATGGTGTGTAGTTATAAAGTGATGCGGTAGCTCCACTATCAAGATGTACTCCATTCCAATAGCCATCATAGTAAACCACTGGGCTCGATGCACTACGCTGCCTATTACCTTGCGTCATTGGCCCACGATAATAATAACTAGCATCATCTGGTACTAACCAACTTAGGTTGCCATTTGCCCGTTCTTTACCCCATTTAAGTAGCCATGCTCCTTTAGTGACTTGGCGTGAAAATCCCATATTTGCATCGTTCTGTACGCAGGTTACAACAGCTGTACCGTTATAAACTGCATTGCGTGTGGGGCCAGGACAATTAAAACCTACAGCACTAACGTATCTGTATAGAGGACATCCTGCATTACCGGTAACTAGATTTTCTTCTTGTTCTAGCTTGGTTAACATTACCTGTGGGTTGATGCCCCATAAATCTGAAACTCGACGAATTACTGTTGCAGCACTAACTGGCGCACCATAACTGAAATAGTCGTTTGGGTAAGCATCGGAATAATTTTTGAGGCAGCTATTTGGAAATTGATTGAGAAAATTCTGAATCGCAACTGTACTCATGCTGCCAGAATTATCGAAAACAGCATCATCTATCATATTGTTATTACCATAAGCTTTGGCTGGCTTACTCGAAGGCGTAACTACAGCAAAGCTAGTTGCTAATAGTATGGTCGCCAAAAGAATAGAAAATACTTTTTTCATAGTTCTTATTCTACTACTAATGATTGCTTAATGGAATCAGCTGTATTACCCTGTTGATTTTTGGCACGTACAAATACCTGCCAATTACCAGCTATCGACTTCCAATCCCAGCTTGCAAAAAACTGACCCCTACCGTTGTCTATTACTGGTTTTTCTTCTAAGGTAATTTTTTTGCTTCCATCTATTAAGATAAGTTGGCAAGTAGTATTTGGTTGAGAGTTACAAACAAAATTAATCAGCACATTTACCGGTACAGATCCGTTATTGCCGCTACTTTTTGTGATTGTAGGTGTTTGTAATGTTGAAGAGTTACTGTTGACCGGGGTATTTACGGTATTAGCTTTGTTAGAGTTCTCTGTATTGGTTGCTGTAGATTGTTGAGAAATTTCTTTTGTAGGATTAGGTTTGTTATTTATTTTTTTATAAACTAAAAAAACTGCTAGAAATACCCCTACTAGCAATAAAAATATTAGAATAAACAGAATTATTTTTTTATTATTATTTTTTGATTTCACAATTTCATTATATAATACCTAAATTAACCCGTAAAGTTAAGTGAAAAAATAGCATGGAATTTATAAAATCCTTAAAGACAAAAATAGTAGATATGAATATTGCCCCAGAGAAGTTCTTTTTGGTTACTGCTTTGGTGTTTGGTATGACATATTGTTTACTAACACCCCTATTTCAAGGTCCAGACGAACCGAATCACTTTTTAGCAATATCAAGATATTCTAATGGATATCTCACCCCTATCACTGAAAATAGCAAAATAGGGACAAGGACAAATTCTGGTGCAATTGATTTGTATTATCGCTTTCCAAATTTAACGAATGGTAATACCTACTCATACAAAACTCAAATACCAACTTTGTTGAAAATAAATCTAGGTAAATTTCGAAGTCAATTTGTTAAAATACCAGCCAGTACTTATTTACCTTTTAGCTATACCCAATATATTTTCACCTATATTCTTGGTGCAATTTTTAATTTAAATCCTTACATTTTATTTATATTAATGCGGATTGTAGGCTTAATAGTTTGGATTTTACTTACATACTTTGCGATTAAAATAATACCAAAGGGTAAATGGCTTTTAGCTATATATGCGTTATTACCAATGTCTCTCTTTATTGCATCGATAGTTTCAGCCGACAACATAACAAACGGTTTAGTATTTTTGGTCGTTGCAATGATTTTTAATGGCATAATTAATCCAAAAGCGTTAACAAAAAAATATGTTTTAGTGCTGCTTTTGACTACACTATTTTTAGGTATAACAAAACAAACATTTTTTGTAGTCTCGATACTATTGTTTGCACTGCCAATACCAAGTTTTATTTCTAAGAAAAAATATTATCTGTTATCCTCAGTAATTCTTATCATATCTGCAATCGTTTCTTTTTCCTGGCAGTTATTTACCAATAAATATGCTTTGGCAGTATCAATTCCAGGCGTAGATGCTGGTCAACAATTAAAAGTTATTATTAAACACCCATTTTATTATCTAAAAGTACTATGGAGAACATATTTTACTTTCTACTCAAACCCAATTTATATAGGGTTTATCGGGGTACTAGGCTGGCTCGATACCTCATTGCCTATTTGGTTAACATTTGCTTGGTTTGCAGTGCTGTTTAAATCGATGGGTTCTTGGTCGCCAAAAGATAAATCAAAATTGACAAAGTGGCAAGTTACTCTTTTCCTTACAATTCCAATTCTGTTAATTGGCATGTTGACTACAGCTTTATACCTAACGTGGTCGCCAGTAAAAATTGGTGTTGTACAAGGTCTACAGGGTAGATATTTCATACCAATTTTAGCAATACTGTTACCTGTATTAGTGATAAAAAGAGCTGAACCTTCTATTAGAGTAAGGGGCTATTTAATGATTGGTGCTTTCTTACTCCAGATCTCTACAATTCTTGTTCTAATTGCAAGATATACATAATTTCTGGTCTATTTTTTGATATTGATAAAAATTAAACCAAGTATTATCAAGCTAATACCTATTATTTTCCATATGGTAAAAACTTCTCTAAATATTAAATATGAAGCAGTAAAGATAATAATATAAACTAGACCTGTTGTAACAGGTATAATATACCCCAGATCAAATTTAGAAATTAAATAAAGATAAGTTAAGAAACTCAGGCCATATAAAAACAAGCCGACTATAGTGAGTATATTAATACTAAAATGTACTTTACTATTCGAATATAAGACCGGAACACTGCCGCTAGTACTTAGCTTAATGACTATCAGTGCAGCAGAAGTTACTAGAACATATAATGCAACTATAATTTTCAACATCTGTACATTATACAAGAATTAGTATAACTAAGAAAATGTTTACATAGTTATTTAATCAGCTAAATATAGTATTCTAATAATCATATTCTTTGTCATCAATTCGATTATTATTAAAAACAAACTCAACCACTCGTTTCAGATTATAATCTCTTTCAAAATGCATAAAATGATATTTTCTACCTTTATTACCCATTATGCTACGTTCAGATGTGGACATGTTTATTAATTTCTCAATTGCCTTGGCAAGCCCCTTAGAGTCACCGGAAGACACGCAATAGCCACAACCACTTTCATTTATTAGTTTTTGTGCCTCTCCATCCATTGCACCTACAATTGGTTTACCAGAAGCCATATATGACTGTACTTTGGCGGGTATCCCATACTCGAACAACTTACTCTTTGAAAGTGCGACAACAAGTAAGTCTGCGATTGTTTGGTAAGCAGGTATCCTTTCCGTAGGCTTAAGACCCTCAAAAGAAAAATACTCATCTAAACCAAGCTTTTTTACCTCTGCCTCAAGCCACTTACGCGACATGCCATCACCAACTATGATGAAGCAAATTTTATTGTAGTTTTTTTTCTTTAGTATTTCTGCTGCAGCCAATATTGTTTCAAATGATTGTGCAGGGTTAATATTCCCTGCAAAGACAATCTTAAATTTATCTTCGAATCTTTTTTTTAAGGCTTTATCATATACCGGTTTTTCATAGAATTTTTCTGCGGCCTGTGGAGTATATAATGTCTTCTCCTTGCTAATCCCAACATTTTTTACTAATCGTGTTTGTATTCCTTTAAACACGGCCATAATTCCATCTGCCTGTCGATAATACCAATATGAGTTCTTAGTAATAATTTTTCTTAAGAACTTATTTTTGATATCAATTATAGAGAAGAGACTGTGAGGCCAAAAGTCGCACACATAAACATATAGTTTTATCTTTTGTAATTTTGCTAATATTATTCCTGGCAATATCATAAAAACCGGCGACAATTCATAGACAAAAATTCTATCATAATGTTGTCTGTATAGCTTAGGAATATAAAATATCGCAAAAAAAGTAAATGATAAATAGTTTAATGCGATTCTGAAATTCGTGTTTTTACCTCGTGGAATCTCTGGAACTCTAATGATATTTACGCCATTATGGGTTTGTTTTCTTTTATTAAATAAACCATATCCTTTAAAGAACTTACCGGCAGGATAGTTTGGAATTCCGCATAATACATCCACTTTATAACCATATTCTACAAAACCTTCTGAAAGGTCTGTAACCCGAAAAGTTTCAGGCCAATAATGCTGACAAATAACTAATACTTTAGTATGCTTTTTCACTGTTTGAGGTATTGGGGGTATAAGTTACTGTGCTGCTGGACCCATTCATACATTTCATGCACCATTGTTTGATAGTCTGGAACCTTAAAATTAAAATCATCTCTGCTATTTATTAATGTTTTATCCAGAGAAACCTCATCTCTGGGCTTAATTGTTATATCATCACGATCAAATTCTTGCTTAAATAATTTAAGCAGATCATACTTAGTAATATTACTGTCTGGTACTAATTGATAGAGTCCGATTAAATCTTGCTCTATTGCTGCCTTAATTGCCTTAGCCAGTTCAATAGTAGTAATTCCATTCCAAACTGCCTTAGTAAAACCAAATATTTCTCCACTTTGGGCATAAAACCAATTAAATAATCCAACGCCATTTTCCTGCATATCCGGCCCAATAATTGACATTCTAAATGTGAGATCTTTGTTGTTAACAATCTCGCCAAGTGCTTTACTTCGATCATAAAATAACTCACCATCAAACCAACTATCTTCTTTATACGGTGGGTTTTTACCTGAGAAAACACAATCGGTACTGAGATGAATCAGCTTTGTTGTAGTATCTCTATAATAATTCTCTAAGTAATGTGGTAAATATGCATTAAGATAAACTGCCAAATCTTTACGCTCTTCACTTTGTTTAATAAGCAGACCAATACAGTTAACTACTACATCAAACTTATTATTATCGAGATATTTTTTTAGTCCCTCTGTATTTGTAACATCCAGGAGAGTGGTGTTTTCGTCTAGCTTGTTATGTGCTGAAAGGGTTTTTACATCAAAGCCCTGTTCTCGTAAATATAACGAAACCACATGGCCAGCCATCCCGGCCGCACCTAATACAAGTATATTTTTAGCTTTTATAACAATTCTCCTTTTTTGTTATCTAGCTCTGCCTTAACGTACTCTACAGTAAGAAGTTTTTTCTTAACTTCTTCTACATTAAGCCTATCAGTATTATCGGATGTATATTCCAGCGCATCAGATATTTTTTTAGTCCCTCCCTCTAGCTTACCGTAATTTAGATCTCTTGTGTCGGCCGGAACTCTAAAATATCCACCTAAATCATCGGCCTTTACCCGTTCTTCGCGCGTAAGCAAGGTTTCATCTTTCTTTTCACCATGACGCGTACCAATAATTTTTATCTCATTCTTTGCCTCAAATAGTTCTTTTACTGCTTGGGCCAACACTTCAATTGTGGAGGCTGGTGATTTCTGAACAAACAGATCTCCTTGATTAGCATTCTCGAACGCAAATAATACTAAGTCTACGGCTTCATCTAAATTCATTAAAAAGCGAGTCATAGTTGGATCAGTAATAGTGAGCGGCTTTCCTGCCTTAATTTGCTCAATAAAAAGTGGTATTACAGAGCCGCGAGAGGCCATAACATTCCCATAACGAGTAACTGAAATGGTGGTATTTTTGGGATCGACCGTTCGAGACTTGGCAACAATTACTTTCTCCATCATTGCTTTAGATGTGCCCATAGCATTAATTGGGTAAGCAGCTTTATCGGTAGACAGACACACTACCTTTTTTACGCCTTCACGAATGGCTGCGTTTAATACATTGTCTGTGCCTAAAACATTTGTTCTAACTGCTTCCATTGGGAAAAATTCACACGAGGGCACTTGTTTAAGTGCTGCTGCATGAAACACATAATCTACAGCCACCAATGCATCATGTATACTCTCCGGGTTTCTTACATCACCAATGTAAAATTTTACCTTATCACTGCCCAATGCTTTTCGCATATCATCCTGCTTTTTCTCATCTCGGGAAAACACTCGAATTTCTTTAATGTCTGTTTTTAAAAAACGGCGTAAAACCGTATTACCAAAAGAACCAGTTCCACCGGTAATTAATAAGGTTTTGTTAGTAAAATTGCTCATAATCTCCACAAAGTTATACCTAGTATAGTAGCAGATTTAACCTGATTATTCTAACTATTTTTTGTTTTGTTTTTCAGAAAGTCGAATAGAAAGCTCTTGATGTAAATCTCTAACTTGTTTTTCTAATATAGCTACTCGGCTATTTGCAAGGTTGGCTAAAAACAGAACCAGAATTATGGCAGTTATCTGAATAACATCAAACAAACTTAGTGGTTCTGTTTGTGTTAAGCCTTTATTAAATAGAAAAGTATAGATAGGTTCTGCAAAGACTAAACCAGCAAATATACCTAGCCATAATACTAGTCTAAAGATAAATCTCCTTCGACTTGTACGATCTAATTTATACGCGACCACTGCGTTAGTAATACCGAGTATTATTAGTGGTGTATTGAGCAATACTAATAGTAAATATCTACTCACCAAACACCTCCATTATTCTACGTTGTAATAGTGACTTAATAATATTAAATGAATTCCAATTATTCTGGCCTTTTGCCTTCGAATAGTCAGTGTAAATTGCAGTTATTGGATATTCATCTACTTTCATATTTTGCTGTTTTGCGCGCCAAAGCATTTCTGAGCAAAACTCATAGCCACTACTTTTCCATTTAAGACTGTCTAGAGCTTTTTTTGAATAAATACGCATTCCCGATTGTGAATCTGTAACATTAATACCAAAAAGCAAAAATGTAATATAACTAAGCCCTTTATTACCAGCAACTTTTGTTTTTGACATGCCTTTGGAATTGATGAGACGACTACCGATAAGAAGATCGGCTTTTTTCTTTTGGATTAATTCTACACCCATAATTACTTCACTCGGATCGTGCTGGCCATCAGCATCTAGAGTAGCGGCAATATCAAAACCATTTTGTTGAGCATAGCTTAGTCCAGTTGCCGTTGCACTACCACTACCTGAATTAAGTATATGTGATATTACAAAAACACCTTCGGCCTTTGCGATCTGTCCAGTCTTATCGCTACTACCATCATCTACAACAACAATTTCATAATCTAATTTTGTCTTGGCAAGAGCCTTTTTTAAGTCTTTTAAGACGTTAGAAATTACTGTTGCTTCATTGTAGGCTGGTATTACAAATGCCACTCTCATTTCTTTACTCTACCTTCTCTAATATTTTATCGAGATATGTTCCATATCCACTCTTTGTAAGTGGCTGGGCAAGTTTTTCTAATTGTTGTTTGCTAATAAAACCTTGTTGGTAGGCTACCTCTTCTATACAACCTATCTTATACCCCGTTCTTTTCTCTATTACATGAATATATTCAGCGGCATCCATCATAGAAGTGAATGTACCGGTATCGAGCCAAGCAGAACCTCTCTCCATAATCTGTACTTTTAATTTGCCCTTTTTAAGATACTCTTCATTAACAGTAGTAATCTCTAACTCTCCTCTATCGCTTGGTTTAATATTTTTGGCAATTTCTACCACGTCGTTATCGTAAAAATATAAACCTACCACCGCATAGTTAGATTTTGGTTTAGTAGGTTTTTCCTCTATGGAGAGGGCTTGTTTATTTTTATCAAACTCAACTACACCATAGCGTTCTGGGTCTGATACCTGATAGGCAAAGATAATTCCGCCCTCTGGTTTACTACATTGTTTTAAGCTTTGGCCAAACTCGTGTCCGTGAAAAATATTGTCGCCCAAAATCAGTGCAACTTTATCATTACCAATAAACTCTTCGCCAATAATAAATGCTTGGGCAAGGCCATCTGGGCTAGGTTGAACAGCATACTGTAAGTTAATGCCAAGATCACTGCCATCCCCTAAAAGACGCTGAAACTGGTCGCTATCATGCGGCGTAGTAATAATAAGAATATCTTTAATACCAGCCATCATAAGCGTGCTCAGCGGATAATAAATCATTGGTTTGTCATAAATTGGCATTAGCTGCTTGCTAATACCTTTGGTAATTGGGTACAAACGAGTACCGCTGCCGCCAGCTAGAATAATTCCCTTCAAACAAAAATCTCCTTTTCAATCTGTAATTATAACAAAAAAGACTTCATTATGTAATGAAGCCTAGGTCGTGAAGGTAATCTGTAAGTGCAGCATACCAACCACGCTCATAGAAGTTTAATCTATCTTTGCTTGGATCAATCATGTTACCTAGTCGACTCAGTGCTGAGTACTGAGGTCTTGGTGCGATAATGTTTGGATTAGCAGCGATGTATTCACTCGTACTGACTCTCTTAACTTTGCAATCAATCTTTGCTAATGAAAATATTGCTTCTGCAAAATCAGCCCAAGAAATAGGCTCCCCGCCATTTGAGAAATGGTAGATACCATAACGAGGTTGAGTCTCTATTAAGAATCGGCAGAAATTAGCTAGGTCTTTAGCAAAGGTAGGTAGACCAAATTGATCAGCAACTACGGTAACCTCTGAATGCTTTTGGCCAATACGTAGCATGGTCTTTACAAAGTTGTTACCATCTCCATACAACCATGTTGTGCGAATAATATAGTAATTGGCACAAGTGCTTTGTACTGCTAGCTCACCTGCGAGTTTTGAAGCGCCATAGGCTGATAATGGAGATGGTGTATCAGTTGGTACATATGGTTTAATAGCTGCACCATCAAACACATAATCAGTTGAGATATGTATTAAGGTGGAACCTGCTTGCTTAGTTTTGCGGGCTAATAATTCTACAGCCTTTTCATTTACTAAGAATGCTTGCTCTTGTTCGGTTTCGGCCAAGTCTACTTTGGTATATGCTGTTGCATTAATAACAAACCTTACCCCTGGGTGAGAGGCAAAAACATTAGCAACTTCAGCATGGTTTGTGACATCGCACTCACTACTTGAATAATACGCTGCTTCACCTAGAACATCTTTCAGTGCTCTACCAAGTTGGCCATTTTTTCCAAATACTATTATCTTTGCCATGTACACCTACTCCAGTCAAAATCTTTCAGAAGTGGAGCTTGCTTGTCGCGCTCAGAAACAATTGGATCATCAACTGGCCAATCGATATCAATATCGGGGTCGTTATAGGCAATTTCGGCCTCGTTAGCTGGGTCGTAGAGACTGCCTACAATATAGTTATACGAAGCGGTATCTGAAACCACCACAAACCCATTACCAAAACCAACTGGGAGATACAGTTGATAGCCGTTTCTCTCAGTGAGTGCTACACCGGCATACATACCAAAGGTAGGTGACTGCAGTCGTAAATCTACAGCTACATTAAATACTTCTCCATGGGCACAGCTTACCAGCTTGGGCTGGCCAGGGCTGAGCTGAAAATGAATTGCCCGCAGCACACCATGGCTCGAGCGCGAACGATTCATCTGAACTTCATCAAGAATCACTCCGGCCTCGCGATAGACATCGCGGCGGTAGGTTTCTAAAAAGTAGCCTCGATCATCACCAAAAATTGTTGGTTTTATCAGTAGTGCACCATTTAGACCAAGGTCTTCAACTTCCATACCACTCTCCTGTCGTTTAGAAGGTACAACAGATGTAGTATAGCGAAAATAACTACTTTTGCAAGAGTTTACTGTCCTTGGGCTTGGTACTTTGCCTCAACGGCATCTTTTTGTGGCTGCCACCATGCTTGGTTGGTTTTGTACCACTCAATTGTCTGCTTTAGGCCGTCTGCAAACTTTGTATACTGTGGTTGCCAGCCCAGCTCACTGCGGAGCTTGGTAGAATCGATAGCATAGCGCATATCGTGCCCTGGGCGATCTTTAACATGCTCATAATCAGATGTACTTTTTCCCATTAAGCGTAATATTGTCTCGATAACCTCTTTGTTATTTTTTTCTCCATCAGCCCCTATTAAATAGGTTTCACCAAGCTTACCTTTTTCTAAAATTAAGGCTACTGCAGCATTATGATCATCCACATGTATCCAGTCGCGTACTTGCTCGCCACTTCCATACAGTTTGGGCTTGATGCCCGAGAGGATGTTGGTGATTTGGCGTGGAATAAATTTCTCGATGTGTTGGTATGGGCCATAGTTATTACTGCAATTACTTATAGTCGCTTTTACATTAAAACTCCGTACCCAGGCCCGCACTAGTAAATCAGAGCTAGCTTTAGTAGAAGAGTACGGGCTTGATGGATTGTATGGTGTATTTTCATTAAATCTTTCTGGGTCATCTAGCTCTAAGTCACCAAAGACTTCGTCGGTACTAATATGATGCAAGCGCTTACCATGCTTTCTTACCGCCTCAAGAATAGTATAGGTACCGAGAATATTACTCTGTACAAATGGCCATGGGTCATTTAACGAATTGTCGTTATGCGACTCGGCAGCAAAGTGCACTACCGCATCATTCTTGGCCACCAAATCATTAATCAACTCTTTATTAGTAATATCACCTTTTACAAAAGTAATTTTATCTCGAATGTCTTCGAGGTTTTGCTCATCACCCGCATAATTACAACTATCAATTATGGTTAATGTATACTGTGGTTTGTTTTTGGTTAAGTAGTAGGCAAAGTTAGTACCAATAAACCCTGCTCCACCAGTAATGAGAATATTTTTCATACTATCTAGTATATCAATATTTTCTATCTGGTTCTAACCTGCAACTCTTATGCTTTGTAAAGGTGGTAAAGTAGTATATAATTAAGCCATCAAAAAGACAATGTGACAATGCAAAAACTACAACAATTATCTTGGGTAAAGAAATCACTTATTGGGCTTGGTGTAATACTGGCTCTTTTTGTATTGCTTATACTCGGTTTACGATTGGCCTATTTTGGACGGATCTACCCAGGTGTGAGTGCAAATGGTGTTTACTTGGGCGGGCTCACTACCGTTGAGGCTGAAAAAGAACTACAAAAGCAAACCAGTAGTTACCAGAATCAATCACAAAGCCTAACCTTTGCCGATAAAACAATTACCGTATCAGCAAGCGACCTTGGGGCAAACTATAACAATACTGCTGCTGCCAACCAAGCCCTCATGACAGGTAGAGGTGGTAATATTATCGAAAATATTTCAGCCCAGGTAGCTGCACTGTTTGGTAGACAAACACCAATTGCGGCTATTAGTTTTGATCCAGCTAAAATGAGTGATTTTCTCGTCAGTCAAAACCAATCTGTTAGCCAACCGGTACAAAACTCTGCAATTAATTTTACTGATGGTAATGTAGTAATTTCTGATAGCTCAGCTGGAAATCGCCTGAATCTGTATACTACCCAGCTATGGCTAGCAAATTACTTCGGTGGTCAAATCAATAAACCAGGTGTTGTTCCGATTTTTCAAGTACAACCAACTATTAGTAGTAACCAACTCAAAACCTATACTAATCTCTGGCAATCTATCAATACTCAACCAATTACACTTACATACGCGGGTAACTCTTGGAAGATAGAATCTAATACTGTAGCCAACTGGCTTGCAGCCACCCCTACAGATCTGCCACTAAAGAAAGATATTCTTACCAATTACTATACACCGCCTTCAAAAAATTCTTCGACATATTTTGACAGCCTAAAAATTGCCGCTTGGGTAAAAGATTTAGCTGGCAAAATTAATACCGATCCTCAGGATGCCGAGCTAACCATTGTCGATGGTCGCGCCACAGTCTTTGCACAAAGTAAGAATGGTCTTCAACTCGATGAAGTCTCAACTGTTCAAGCAATTACCAATTATGTAAATGGGCAAACATCTAATGGGCAAATAGCACTAAATGTAAAAACAATACCCGCCGCCGTAAGTAATGAAAATATCGACAATCTCGGTATTAAAGAGTTAATCTCTGAAGGTGTAACATACTTCCCTGGCTCACCAGCCAACCGTTTGCAGAATGTACGCACCGGGGCAAAGAAATTTAATGGGGTGCTTGTAAAACCAGGACAAGTATTTAGTTTTGGTGAATATTTAGGTGAGGTAAGTGCTGCTACTGGCTATGCTCCTGGGCTTATTATTCTTGGTGATCACGAAGAAAAGGCCTATGGTGGTGGGTTGTGTCAGGTATCTTCTACAGCCTACAGAGCTGCTCTGCTGGCTGGCCTACCAATATTGCAGCGCACTAACCATGCCTTTGCAATTAGCTACTACACCGCCCCTTACGGCGTCCCGGGGGTGGATGCTACTATCTACTATCCACAAGTAGATATGAAGTTTTTAAATGACACCGGCCATTATATTCTTATTCAAACACAAATGTATGGCACAACCTTAAAGTTTGATTTCTATGGCACAAAGACTAAATCAGGAGTTATCCGCGGGCCAGAATTTGTA
>JAKOQC010000180.1 GCA_029778565.1 bacterium | reverse complement strand
GTAGATGCACCACCAACTAGGGCACCGAGCAATATTCCAGAAACAGCAAAGGGGTTTGCCTTTCGACCAGCTAACGAGTACCCTTCTGCATCTACTTTCCTGCCCGAAGCTATGATGCCTATCGAAATGACAATTATTATTGTAAGAGCTATCGATAGGAAAAACATCTTGGCTGTTCCTCCAATCACTTAATTATCATGCTTTTTCCGGGTTATTGGACGTCGGATCATGCATCTAATATACCAGGTCTCAATGCCAACTCAAGTGATGGGTGAAAAATACACAGGAGAATTAAGAAAGCTCACGGTAAAATGTAGCTTTTATCGTGAGCTTTTGATATATTATTCTAACAACAGAATATCACAAATATGTGATGTTTAGTTTATATCATATATTAGCATTGTATTTCTTTAATTTAACTTCTGGTTCGGAAGGCAAATGAAATAAAGGAATAAACTTATCAAGTCCAGTTAAGGTTAGAATTAACAATGATATTATCGCAATATAAGCCATAAAATTGTATTTTGCAATATCGCTAAATCCAAAGCTATAAAGTGGATATACCGAATTGGCTATACCCCTAAAGAAAACAACATAACAATGCCATGGGATTATCAATGCGCTAAAACAAGCCATAGCATCGGAAAAAGTAGCATTTCTTAATCTTATTCTGTACATATTTTCTTCGCTAGCTTCGACATTATTGTCTGTCATTTCCTTTATTATTGGCCCAATGGTTACTATCTGAGCCATTTCATCAGCCAATAGTGTATTGCCTATTATACAAAAAACCCCATTATAAAACAACAATTGGCGCACGCTTTTAGAAATTCTTAAAATGAACTTAGAAAACGGCTCAAATGCATTCATCATGTTCATAATTCCTCCGAATGCAGTGACCCAAAGCATCATTGCTACCGAAGCACTCCCAGCATCCGAATAACCGATGTATAAAAGGTCAAAAAAACCCATTAAACTAGTCGAACCTATAATTAACCCCATAATAAGTGATGAAACAATACCCAATCCTAAACACAATAAGGTTGGGACACCTTTGAAAGCAGTAATTAACACAATGATAAAAGGCAGAATCATATAG
>JAKOQC010000179.1 GCA_029778565.1 bacterium | reverse complement strand
TCAAAATTATTCTGAATAGGCGGTAAATAAAAGCGAAGTACCTTGGACGATTTATCCATGTCACGAACATAATAGCCAAATCTTGGACCAAAACTATTGAAGTCTGATTCGTATCCGATGTAATGAACGATCTTGTTTTGATCGGCGTCGTATAAATGTCCGCCAATTACCTTATCAGATAATGGAATATGTACATAACCCCTATAATTTAATTCAATATATCGGGCCGGAGGAATTGTAACAAATGCTTGACGCCCTGGTTCCTCGGTGGTTGTTGTATCAGGTTCTTCAGTTGGCAATCCGTAAGGAATTGGTGGATAAACTACGCAGTAGCTTCGGCAATAAATTCCCTTACCCCACGGAATGCTATAGTCCCCAACAATAGTCCAGCCTTTAGGTAATCCATTATAAAAATCAATAGTTACGCAATCTTCGGAGGGAGAGCTACCTTTACAACAACATACGGATTCTTCTTCTTCTGATTCTTCCTCTTCTTCAGGTCGCCAATCTGTATAAACAAAGTAATCAAATAAATTTGCCGGAGGTCTGCAAGTTATGGTGAAACGGAAAGTAAGTTGTTCAAAACTATTTGCCCGACAAGTAAATGGATCTTTACTCCAGTATAGGTTTTTAATTTCTATACCATAAAAACTCACTTCGTAGTCACCTCTACAATAGTCCGTTCCAGAATAGGTATAAATATACTCTATCGGATTCCCATATGGTTCTGCGGAGCAAATATGAGGATGTTCCAAGCAGTCGTAACACGGAACACTAAAAGATTTATCCGGATGCTTCCCACCAGGACCAATGTAGATATCATAAGGGTAACAACGTGCGCCAGGCCTACAACGTGCAATTGTAAATAAAGAGTGATGGTATTCATCCCTAATATAGTAACAGCGTCCGCGATCTTGAGGAGAAAAGGGGATACATTTGGCGATTTTTGCTTTGCGTACTTGCGGAAGTTGGTAATACGGTTTACCAAGCCAACTCAATGTTTCCTCGCTAATAGGACAATAACCGAGCATGCGAGGACAAATATCCTCAACTGTTACAGATACTGTATACCTCCCCCACGAATCCTGACGGAGTGTAAATTTATATTCATTACAATAAGACTGTTCGATTGGTACTCTGCCTGCCTTTGCAGTATAGTACAAGCTATATGGCGGTTCATCTTCTTTGCAAGCCACAATTCGCGGTTGTAGGGTTGTAGTAGAGCCCGGATATTCACTAGTTGTAGTAGTAGTTGTAGTAGAACCCGGATATTCACTAGTTGTAGTAGAACCCGGATATTCACTAGTTGTAGTAGTAGTTGTAGTAGTAGTTGTAGTAGTTGGCAGTTCACCAGGACAACCATAAAAATCGTCCTGAGGACCAATATGATAATCCTTTGAAGTACTAATATGATAATCGGTGCTTTCGCAAATAGCACTTATATACCACCAATAATAACACGGTGGAAGTTCGTCCGGTGACTTAGTAGTTGTGGTGGTCGTTGTAGTAGTACGTGGTATATAGCCATAAATAGTAGTACTGCCAGAAGGTTTCCATGCCGCGAAACGATGAGCGGGTAGCGTTATATAACCCGGAATTTGTACAGATATCCCAAGATTAGAAGCCTCTTTTAATACGGTCCCTGCTGCATGCTCCGGACAAAAAAAATTCCAATTCCGACCATCTATAGCGCTACCATCACCAAATGTTACGGAAGAAAGCCACCCATCTAATATAGTTCCGTAATATTCCTGCTTGTAATAAATATAGTAATGGCAGTATATGGATTCTGATGGATGGGGCGTAGTTGTTGTCGTAGAAGTAGTAGTGGTGGTGGTAGTTGTGGTAGTGGTGGTAGTGGTTGTAGTTGTTGTAGTGGTCGGGATGCAGTTCTTATAACTATATTCGCCAGCATAATAAGGATAAGGATCAGGACAAACATAACCTTGGGCACAGTTTTGATCCTTGAGTACATAAAGCACATAACTCCATTCATAAATACAAAACCCTTCCGGCGCAGGAGAGAAGGTGGTGGTTGTAGTTACAGCAGGAATGCAGTGCTCATAATGATAATTTCCGGAAAGCTTTTCACTCGGCGGGTCGGGACACTTACAGCCTTCTCCGCATAAATCGCGGAAAAGTACATATTTATTTTCTGAAGCCTTCCAATAATAAATACAAAGTTTTTCTTCGCAGGGCATATGAACTAAGCTTGGCTAGGATTCTCAGTTGTCGGAGTAGAAACGCAAGGACTATACACTAAGTTTCCTTGATACTGTACAGGGAAACTACCGCAAAAGTAACCTTCCGCACAATAAACTGCATCAATGATGTACGTTTCGTTCCACCAGCGGAAAATACAATACCCTTCCGGTGGGATCGGGTATTCAGTCGTCGTAGTGGCGGGTTCACAATAGGTAGAATAATATTGACCGTGAAATCTTAAAGGAGGATCCTGACAAATCCACCCCTCTTCGCAATTATGGGAGAAAATAATATAGCCGTCTATGAACTCCTCCCAGAGGTAAGTACACAGTTTATGCTGGCCCATATTGTACCTCCTCGCCGAATGCGATGAATATGCCTTATTCAATTTTAATTTTAAAAGCCTCCCTCTTAAAAGAATAACCCGCACACTCTTGGAGCATGCGGGCTAATGGAGATTCTATAACAGGAATAATAAAGTGAACTACCCGTTCTCCTTTGGCCACCAGGAAACAGAAATACC
>JAKOQC010000178.1 GCA_029778565.1 bacterium | reverse complement strand
TACTTCTACTCTGTTAACAAAGATGGCTATAACTTCTATACAGGCAACATCAATTTAACCGGTAATACGCCTGTAACCGTAACTCTTTCACCTAAAACTTACACAGTGACCATCTTCGTTATGGATGCCAATACAGGCAATCCGATTAGCGGTGCTACAGTGAGTGGCATTGGCAGTGGAGGTACTACCGATCCCAATGGCAAACTCATTCTCACAAACATAGTCGCTCAAAACTACACAGCATCAGTATCTGCAGTTGGATACACAGCTACCACCAATCCCATTACTGTGAATAACAATCAGCAAGTAAATATCACATTGTCTAGAGCATCATGTACAATAACATTTGATATAACTAATGGTGCTAGTGCTTTAGTACAACTTAGTGATGGAAGCACATTAAATTTAGATAATAGCGGAAACGGTTCAGTATCTAAACCATGCGGAGAATATGACTATACTATATCAAAAGACGGGTATAGTGCTCTATCAGGGGGTATAGATGCTTTATCCAATATTACAATACGAGGAGCTATGACGGCTATAGGCGACTTGGCTGGTAACGGCGACTTGGCTGGTAATTTGGTTGTTGGCCTGATAGGGAACAACAGCGTAGACGCGTTTGCGGTCGCAGATGCTAACTTGCAAACTGGTAAACTATTACGTCACCTAATAGGACCAGCTTTTGATGAATTTCAGAGTTTGCCCACCATAAATGCGGTGGCTGCCTCGGCTACGGCCATGAACATAGCTCTTAAATCGTCAATTGCAAGGAGCGCTATGGCTGCTTCTGTGACAGCCAGAAGCGCAATTATATCCAATCTATCGACGCTCAACGATACTACCAAGTTTTCCAAAACGACAACGCATGAGGAGTACGATGGAAATGGTACGGATACTTATACCGCACCAGCAAACTCCCTGCTTCTCATTACCAAATTCTGTGCTGATGATGTGAACCCTATTGATGGTGGCGGTAAGGGCACCGTGATCATTACAGCGGTGAATGGAAACTATCAGATTATGAATAGGACTGACATTAAAGCTTCTCACAGCGACACAACCACTGTGAACCTGAACGATATTTCAATTGGAGACTTTACAGTCTACCGTAAGCTTGGAAGCGGCGTAAATCCAGAGCAAGTTAGACACAAAGTGGACTTCATTATCTACACTGCCAAATAAGGAGGGGAGAATATGGCATATTTTGTTGAATTTGATGCAACGAATGGCATATGCTTGGCTGTACACGAGACGGAAAAGGAAGTGCACCCTGTGCAAGAGGGCTCAATAATAAGGGAAGTGAGTCCTGAAATCGCTCAAAGCATTCTAGACGGTGACCGACCGCTTTGGCTCTACAAACTTGACCCAAATGGAGAAATAAAACAGCTTACTGAAGAAGAATATTTGGAAATTGTTGCTAATACAGAAATAGGAGGTGACGCATAATAACACAAAAGCACTGGAACAAGTTATTTCAGTAGTGCTGGCTATCGTAGTGTAAAATTGATTAGGGAACTAGAAGGGGGGAAATAGACATGGCAGAGTTTACTCCGAGGTTAGGATTGAGACTTTTTTCTGGGACAGACAAAGTGAGTAGAGAAGTGTTTAATGCAAATTTTTTAATTATCGACGAAGAGGTAGTTCGGCGCGGTGAAGGCTCAGTCGTTTTAGCAGGACGTATTTTCCCAGATCATCCAGAGCCGTTTATGTTGTTTTATCGGATAGATGAGAAGAAGCTGTACATGTGTCAAATGGTCCGCAATGGATAGAGCTATGAGAGAAGGTGCAGGATGCCAGGGGCAGAAGTGGCACAATACGGCATTGCAATTTTTGCAATAGCCATACTTGGTTACGTGTTTGTGAAGATTATCGGCAATCCTAAGCCTGCTGATAATAGCAAGGAATTGGCGGCTGTGATTGATAACAATACAAAGGCGTTGCGTGTCTAGTAGCAGCGGTGGCCAGGGATCAGACATAGTAGAAATAGCTGTGGCATATACTTATAACCCGGAGTATTTCAATAATATTAAAGGTAACCCTAATAGAGGAATAGTAGTTCGTCCAATAACTAATGGAACAGACCAAATAACTCTATTAGGTATAGCTACAGCTGCTTTTGATTATGCGGTAGGATTTC
>JAKOQC010000177.1 GCA_029778565.1 bacterium | reverse complement strand
TGTCAGCTACTCCCACAGGAGACACACCAGCAGGAACACAAACAGGGACAGTAAAATCAAAGTCAGATGGAACCCTTTCTCTTACCTTTACTATTCCAGGAAATAGATTTAGAACAGGGATACGAAAAATTACCTTAAAGAACCAATATCAATCAGCAGAAACAGCATTTACTGCTTATGGAACTAGATATCTGTATGAGAAAATTCATAAACGGCGTATAACTGAAACTACTACTAATTACATAAGAATTGATCCACTAGCCGAAACTTTTTATAATTCTGAAGCTTCCTACATTACTAAATTGAATCTTTACTTTAAATCTAAAGATTCAGGAAACATTCCCATTGTATTGCAAATTAGAAATGTAGATAATGGATATCCTGGAGAAGAAGTATTAACTCAAAAAGTTGTTTATCCCTCTCAAATTTCCATATCAGATGATAGTAGTGTAGCTACTACTATAACCTTTGATGCTCCTGTGTTTCTAGAAGCAGATAAAGATTACTGTTTTACTGTTAGCTCAGATAGTGATGCTTATGAATTATTCATTGCTGATATGGGACAAACTGACTTAATAACAGGAGCTCCTATTAACCGCCAACCATATTTTAACGGAGTTATGTTTTCTTCTGCTAATGGTATGGCTTGGACTGCTCATCAAATGGCAGATATAAAATTCAAGCTCTATCGAGCAAAGTTTTCTACTTCTCCTGCTACCCTAACTACTAATACTGAAAGTGGTAATTATACCCAATTTATTACTGGTATTGAATATTCTTTACCTGAGGGAACAAATATTGCTTGGTCTTACTCTCCAGATAATGGAACTACTTGGATTCCTTTCAGTAGTGTAGACTTAGTAGCAGTTCCTACCAGAGGATCAAGTATTAAACTTCGAGCCGTATTTACTACTACTAATCCCTACCTATCACCGATATTATCTAAATACATACAGGGAATAATTTTTGATCAGGACGATGAGGCAGTATATATCTCCAAGCTTATAAGTGTTCCTGAAACGTTTAATACTTTAAAATGCTACCTTGATGTATATACTCCAATGTCTAGTGGACAATCAGCCACCTTAAAGTATAGTATTGATAGTGGATCTAGCTGGGTTACTCTTACTCCCACTTCAGTAACTCCTAAATCCTTTGGATGGAAAACAAATTACTATGAAGAAACTATTTCCCCTGCCGCCAACTCCATACTTTTCCGTATTGACCTCACTACTACTAACCGAGTGCAGCAGCCACTAGCCACTAACTTAGTTGGCATTATGCTAACTGTTTAAGGAGAATAACTAATGGCTAATACCTATACAATTCATTTCAACCTTCCTAAACCAGCTAAAGGAGATTTAGACTGGGATGATGAATATCATGAAGCAATGGATACTATTGATGCTCAGTTAAAGAACATCAATGACTCGATAGCTAATCATACCTCTAATATAAATAATCCTCATAGTACTTCATTTATTCAATTAACTGATACACCATCCTCTTATTCTGGATTAGCTAATCGAGTAGTAGTGGTTAATAGTACTGCTACAGGACTTACTACTGTCACTAGAGTTCCTTTGGCTGAAGATTCTAATAAAGTCGGAGGACTGTATCCGGGAAATAGTGCTAATAATGTATTAAAATTAGACAGCACGGGTAAGGTTCCTATAAATAATTTACCTATTTCTTTTCAAGAGATTGAAGATGCAGTAGTTAAGAAACATACTCAAGGAACAGATACCACACTCGGAACAATGACCGCCGACATCAATATGAACTCTCATAAAATAACCAATGTTACTGACCCTACTTCAGCACAAGACGTTGCGACAAAGAATTACGTAGATACGCACGGTATTGCTCTTGACCAGGTCGTTTTAGGCTCGCAGATATTTGGATAGGAGGATAAATAATGGCAACTTTTACTAAACTACTTTTGAGTGGTTCTACAAACGGGAAAGCTATATTAGTTGCTGCAACTGCTTCACCTGGCACAACTATTCATACAGCAGTTGCAGGCACTTCATCCCTTGATGAAATATGGCTTTATGCAGTAAATAGTTCAACCTCTGATGTTAAGCTTACTATCGAATGGGGCGAGGCAACTGCCCCTAATGGAAACATAGAAGTAACTATTCCAGGAGAGTCAGGGTTGACGATGGTGATACCAGGATTATTACTCCAAAAT
>JAKOQC010000005.1 GCA_029778565.1 bacterium | reverse complement strand
TGTTTTTTTCATAAGCTTTAATGCTGCTGATATCAATGGGCAGCGGGCCGGAAGGTTTGCTAAACACAATCATAAAGCGGTCGGTAGCAAATGAAGCTGCATCATTATTTACAGTAAACGGTACAGTAACCGTATTCACTACACTTAAAGTTGTACGGGTGTGCAGGTAATTATCTATCAGCTCTGCCATTAGGTTAGTATTGCTGAACAATGATGGAGTAAACTCAAAATCGTAATTTGTTTTACGCATATTTTTGATATGCAATTGTATAGTGTCCTTATCTGTAATTACTGGGCGAGATTCTAAAGCAAGCCTGGTACCTCCCCGGCTAATGGCAATGTTTTCGTTCCAGTTAGTTATTTCTTCGGCATCATCATAATCTACTGCTGCACTATAATTATTATCATACCTTACCAAAACATCGTCTGCTGTATGCCTTACATTATTAGCTTCGGTTAAGAAAAGCGAAGCCCTGAAAGATTCAAACGGAGTATGCTCGGTAAAGAAAACAGTGTTATCATTATTACCTACAGCTTTCATGTCTTCGGTAATTACAACCGTACCGCCACCGGTACCATTTTTTTGTACAAAAAAGCCTTCACCGGGTTGGATATACCTATTGGTACCACTTCCGGTGGGTACAGTAACAAAACCGCCACGTATGCCGTTATTAGAATTCCAAAAGGTATAAAAAGTATAAATATTTGAATTGCCTGCAGAAACCAAATCCCAGTCTAACGGAGCAGGGTAAGGATTGGTGATGAGGCTGAAATCGCCGGGTGTAGCAGATATATTATATGTTATATTTCCTTTTAACACCGTGCCTTTTGCACGCAAAGTGGTAGAACTTGTTGGCATACCGCCTGCAGGCTGATAAGGCAACTGCGTACTTACATTACGGTCGCCACGGATATACATGAAATATCCTTTTTGCCCATCAATTAAAATATTGGTATTGGTAACAGCCGGGTATCCAAGTGTAGAATTAATATTTGACCC
>JAKOQC010000176.1 GCA_029778565.1 bacterium | reverse complement strand
CGTGACCTTGCCTATTCATTTGAAAGCGATGGATATGATAGCGTTGATTTGTCAATATTTGCTACTCATCTTTTCGATGATTATACAATCATTGATTGGTGTTATCAGCAAGAACCCTGGAGTGTGTTGTGGGTAGTTCGTTCTGACGGTAAGCTTCTTGGTCTTACATATATGAAAGAACAAGAAGTGTGGGCTTGGCACATGCACGATGTAGGTGGTATTGTTGAGTCCATTTCATCTGCTCCAGGACTTACCGAAGATGAAGTATACATGATAGTTAGAAGAAATATTAATGGTAATGATGTACGATATATAGAAAAACTAAGTTCAAAACCAGAAACAATGCATCTTGATTGCGCTATTGTGGCACATGATGGAGATCCAACTACTATAATAAGCGGATTAAACCATCTCAATGGTAAGCAAGTTGTAGTCTTAGCTGACGGTGTGCCAATCTTTGGCAATACTGTGCAGAATGGTACTATTATTTTAAGGAACCCAGCGTCATACGTTGTCGTTGGATTGCAATATATTGGTACAATTCAATCTCTACCATTGATATACGAAGCTAGAGAAGGCATATCAACAGGCTCACGACGACGAGCTACAAACGTTATATTGCAGGTTTTGGATAGCAGGTTTGGTTATATTGGCACAAGAGAAGATGATATGTATCCTATCTATTATCCTAATGAAAATCTTGAGTTGTATTCTGGTGTTTTGACCGAAGACCTTAGTTCAGAATATGACTATTATGGCCAGGTTACCATAGAGCAAAGGCATCCATACCCATTCAACATATTAAACTGGACTGTGAGGGTAGCCCATGGAGATTAAGACTGAAGTATGCCAAGATCATCACGTAGATCAAATAATAGAAACAATGCATCCTGGTAATATAGCTGAGTTAAAAGTCTTGTTTGGCTCGGCAGATAAAGATGCATTGATGAAGTCAGTTTCTCTTTCCGATGAAGTATATGCCGTTACTGCAGATGGCAACACTGCAGCTATATTTGGCTTTCGTGAGTTGTCTAAGCTAACTAAGCGAGCGTATCCTTGGCTTATATGCTCAAGTCTTATCAACGAATATGGCATTATATTTTTAAAACATTTTAATAAAATAATGAAGTGTTTGCAAAATAGGTTTAATGCGCTTGAGTGTATAATATATTCAAAAAACACTGAAGTGATAAAAATGCTTGAATGG
>JAKOQC010000004.1 GCA_029778565.1 bacterium | reverse complement strand
TGATATGAATATCATCGTCATGAAATTCTTCAATAACTGGTGCCTCTCCACGTTCAAGCATAGCATTTTCACGCTGCGCACATGCAATTTGCAGCTCGTCAAGTGTTGTAGTATGTTCCCAGTTGCCCAGTTGAAGCATTTCAAGCAGTTTTGCACGTGTGCTTTTTGATATAGCGCCCGTTTCGGGGTCATTAAACACACCCATTTGCAATAATGTTATTACCATTGATTTACGCTGTGCAGAACTTTGAGCAAGCTCATTTTCCGTATCGAATATTACGTCGTCTGACGTTAAGTCGCTGGCTTGCCAGTATATCACATTTACCTCGTTTGATTCGCCTACTACTTTTGCTATACGTGGGCCTACTGCAAATTGTTTATATAGTCTCAACCATTGCTTGGCTACCTTTTGAATAGCCAGCCTCAAGTTTTCTGCTGTCAAGGATAATCTTGTATCGTCTTGCTCTCGTAATATTTCCAGTGCAACACCTGATCCAACATCAGCAGGTGCATCAGAAGCACGGGATAATTCGGATACACCGGATATAAGTATAAATTCGTTTAGTAAACGGTTTTCTTCTTCAGAAAATGCAGGTACGGATTGTGGCCCGTCTAAAAATTTACCAGGCTGTGCACCCTGTTTTCGTACAAGTATTTTACCCGGCGGCAAGCCTTCATCCTCTAAATCTTCCAAATCATAAGCCCCTTCTTCACAGTCAAAAATGCCTATTGCCACTCTGTTTAAAAATTCTTTTTTACGATTGCGTACTGCGTTGTATGCACGTTGAACAGGAATACAACGTTCAATAACTGTAGTACCCCAAAAGCATCCGGGGCGTTCTATGCATACCTGTTTTACGAAAGGGAAATCACGTTTTCCATCCTCACCGTTTCTATACGGCAATGCACCATAATACAGCAGTTCGTCACCAGCCACAATAATTAATCGTCCTTCCGGATATTGTTTTGAAGGACGTTCATAATATTCCATGACAAGTTCTTGATCCTTTTTTGTAGTAGTAGTTATTCTCGGTATCGTTGCATTATAACCTAAACCTCCTAACCCTATAGTAGCCATGTCCATTGAAAAAACGTCTAATTCCCTGCCTTCTAATCGTACTCCCCATATCATTTCAATATCTTCAACGTGCATTGGATACGCATGAATAAATGATTTACATTTGTCTAAATCGTCATTATAACTGCTGTCGGGGAAACATTCAAAAGCCGGTATAACTATATTTACAACGTCACCCTCATATACAGGTTCACCGCAGACATATCCTACAAGCTGCCCAGCATTCGGGTCCCAAACTTCTTTGTAAAAAACTGTACCGCATACCTCGCTCCATGCATTTGCTGTGTTAATCTCCTGCTGCATACCAAGTTTGTTATATATATTTCTAACTACAGCAGTGCCTACTTTAGCAGAAGCTATATCGTCAATTTCGCTGCTTGCCGGTCTTACTAACATTGTAGGTCTTATTAATCCTAACTTTGATAGCCTGGTTTCTACAATTGGCGCAATATGGTTATATACTTCCCGTTCTTGATACCAGTATACTTTATCTATTTCTTGTATCGTTTGTGTTACTGGGTCAATATCGCAATA
>JAKOQC010000175.1 GCA_029778565.1 bacterium | reverse complement strand
TAAATCTCATGTTTTCGGAAAAGTAGAATTTGATGATGTAGAAGACCCGGAAGAATTACTTAGGCTTACCAAAGAGAAATTAGAAGAATTATCGAAACCATTGATTACCTATGAATGTAAAGTGATTGATTTAAAAGCATATGGCTTTGAACATGAAGGAGTAGAGCTAGGGGATTGGGTTGGCATAGTAGATAAGGAATTTAATCCACCGCTACGTTTAAAAGCGAGAGTAATAAAAATAGTTAGAGACCTTTTAGAGCCAGAGAACAATGATTTGGTTTTAGGGAATTTTATTCCCTCTGTTGTTGACAGCTGGAACGAACAAGAGCAATATATAAGTAATTTCCGGGGAAAACAGGGTGTCTGGGACAGGGCCCGCATTATTGAGTCGGATGGTACAATAAATGCTCAATTCTTAAACAATTTAGTAGATGAACTAAATACAAGGATGAATGCTCAGGGCGGATATGTCTATATATCAGAAGACGGGAAGGGCCTAATAACCTACGACAAACCTATAGATCAAAACCCAACTATGGCTATACAGTTGTTAGGCGGGGCTTTCCGTATAGCTAACAGCAAATTACCCAATGATGAATGGAATTGGCGTACCTTTGGTGATGGAAATGGTTTCACGGCGGACTTGATAAACGCAGGCAAGATAAGGGCACAGTTTGTGCAAATTGGTAGCAGCACAGAATTTGAAGAAGGATATGATCCGTCAAAAATTCGCATCGGTGGAAGAAACCTGTTGAGAGGTAGCGAATTTTCAGGGGCATTGGATGAAAGTTATTGGGGTCAACAGGGTAATATTTACACATTGAGCATAGATAACACTGAAACATATGACGGCTATAATTCTCTTAAGATAGAGGGATCCGGAGCCGGGGTAACCGACAAAGCAGTAAAAATAAGGGCAACAAGAACGCCGGCAGCGAATTTTGACTATGTATTGAGCTTTTATGCAAAGGCATCGGAGCAAACAGAGCTTACTGCGCTATGGGAGAACGGAGCTACACAAAATAAAGTCAGCATAACAACGGATTGGGCCCGATATGAGTTAATAGTTACGACCGGGGCTGCACCGAATGAATATTTATTGATGTTTTTTGACAAGGCAACAACTGTTTGGATTGCATTACCGAAGTTAGAGCTTGGGACCCGGGCTTCCGATGCTACACCGGCACCCGAGGATACGGCCGGGGCAATAAACGATGTAGCAGTACGGCTGGAGGAAAGAACGGTTGAGCTTCAGGCGGGCATAGACGGCATAACAGCACAGGTACAAACTATAGCAAGCGACATAGACCAGCTATGGCAAAACACGGAAACATATGTCAGACAGACAGCAGACGAATGGCTTTTGACAGCAAGGCAGGAATTAAACGATTTAAGCCAGCAGTTAACCGAACAGTACCAGTTAGATCTGCAGGCCACAGCCAATAGCTTAAATTTATCTATCTCGGAAATCAGCGGTAGAATAGATGGGCTAACTGGAGAACTAACGAATATAAAGACATATTTCAATTTTGGCATTGACGGCTTCCGAATAGGCAGATCGGACAGCCCATTTAGTATAAATATAAGCAATGAACGCATTGATTTTTTAGATATGGGCAGCGCGGTTGCATGGATAAGCGGGCAAAAAATGTTTATTACATCGGCACAGGTCACAAACAATATTCAGGTAGGCAACCATGTCATTGAGCGGTACAACGATCAGATAACACTAGTCCGCTGGGTAGGTTAAGGAGGAGGAACTATGGCATTAAGCGGCACTATAAACAAAGATTTTGGCGGTGGGTACAGGATCCAGATCGAATGGACAGCCACGCAGAATATATCGGCAAACACATCAACGATCACAGCAAAATTTTATTTAATCTCGCTGGGTAGTTGGTATATAAACTCGAAAGTAAAGAAAACTGTACGAATTAAGATTGACGGGACAACATACACAAGCGCAGATCAAACGGCGCAGCTTGAGCCAAACCAGAAAAAGCTAATGGCTACAGCCACCAAGACAATAACTCACAATGCAGACGGAACACGTAGCTTTTATATAGGTGGCAGCATTGATATAGAAGTAACGCTGGGTGGGACATGGTACGGCACGGTAACAATACCAGATACGCAATTTACGCTGAACACTATTCCACGCAAAAGCACGATCTCTTTAAATAAATCTAGTGTAGACTACGGCGGACAAGTAATCATAACCGTAAGCCGGGCATCAGCATCATTTACGCATACGCTGCGGTATAATTGGAACGGACAAACCGGAACCATAGCAACGGG
Organism: bacterium; assembly: GCA_029778565.1. GTDB lineage: Bacteria > Patescibacteriota > Saccharimonadia > CAILAD01 > BJGX01 > JAHFOQ01. The sequence goes on along the minus strand of JAKOQC010000175.1, from coordinate 1,701 downwards.
GGTGGGTACGAGCTATACATGGACTGTGCCAACAAGTTTAATTCAAGGCCTGAACAACGCAACAAGGACGACAGGTACTATATACTGTGACACATACAATGGGGATACGCTTATTGGGACCACCAGCGCTACCCTGCAAACCACAATCCCGGCAAGTTCTGTATCATTGAGCGCAGGCACGATTGAATATGGCAACCCGGTAACAATAAACATCAGCCGGGTCCACAGTAAGCTGACCCATACCATACGGTACAATTGGAACGGTCACGCTGGAACCATAGCCACAGACGTTGGAACGAGCCACGCATGGACCGTACCTACTAGCTTTATGAACTATATACCGAATTCAACCAGCACGACAGGAACTATCTATGTGGACACATACAATGGAACGGCATTGGCAGGTACAAAAAGTGTGAGCTTAACGACTACAGTTCCGAGTAGTGTAGTACCTGATTTTTCGAGCATTTCTCACTCTGAGGCTAACAGTGCTGTGGCAACCTTAGGGCTAGGTAGTGGTGTGTACGCACAAAACCTGTCGAAAATAAGTATTTCTATAGTAGGAGCGACAGGTGCGTACGGCAGTACGATAAAGTCCTACAAAATCACATACGATGGTGTAAATTATAATGCTCAAAGTGCCACTACCAATACTATAACCAACTCTGGTACAAGAACTATTAGTGCTACAGTCACTGATAGCCGAGGAAGGACTAAAACCAAAACTGTAAACGTTACTGTATTGGCTTATAATTCACCTTCAATTTCAAGTTTTAGTGTAAGGCGTTGTAATGAAGATGGTAGCAATAATGATATGGGCGAATACATTAAAGTTACTTATGGCGGTAGTATGTCAAATTTGAATAACAAAAATACCGCTACCGTTTATATTGATACCAAACCCAGAAGCTCCAGCACATGGACTACCAAAAATTCATTCGCTATCACAGGCAGTTTTAGCGGTACTAAAATTTTTGGGACATATGAAATTACACAGAGCTATGACGTAAGAATTAGGGTAAAAGATAAATTTTACACTGTTACATCGACAAAGCAATTGTCTACTGCTGTAGTTACAATGTCGTGGGGAAAACAGGGTGTAGGTATTGGAAAGGTATGGGAGCAAGGCGCCCTGGATGTGGCGGGGGATGTGTATGTAAACACGGGGAGTGTGCATATAAACACTAGCGACGGCGAGAGGCAAATATACTGGATAATGTCTTCAAGTTCAGACCGTATTGGCTTATTTGGCGATCCTGCAGCAAACGTATTTGGGGCTTACGATTGGGGATATAAAAGGAGCGTTTTTAGGTATTCGAGAGCGACTGGAGGGATGATGATTGGCGCTGGTGTCCCGTCCGAAAAATTAGATGTGGCTGGTAATGTTAAGGCGACAGGTTTTATTCAGTCGTCGAGTTTGAAGAATAAAACAGATATTATTCCTTTAAATGGTTTACATGCTTATGAGAAAATCAAAGCCTTAAAGATATACAAATATACACGCACCGAGGAAGACATAGAAGGGCAAAAACAGCTAGGCGTTATGGCTGAGGAAGCACCTGACGAGATATTAAACACAGATAAAACAGGGGTTGATTTATATTCGTATATTAGTCTTATAGCAAAAGCGGTACAAGATATACAGAAAAAACTTGAAGCCTTAGAACAACAGATAGGGGGTTAACTCAATGAACATTTGTC
>JAKOQC010000174.1 GCA_029778565.1 bacterium | reverse complement strand
TCAACATCAACCTGAACAAACAAGTAAAGGAGCTGCTAGGGGAGGAGTATCGAGTGGAAATTCAACTGGTAAAGCTACAGGACTGCACCCTAGTGAACGACCCAAAACTACCTATGGCGTTACCAGTGAGTTTTCCGTAGCTTGTGGAACTTTATATGTAACCTTGAACTTTGATGATAATGGTAATCCTATAGAGACTTTTCTAACTACAGGAAAAGGTGGAGTATGCCGAGCTAATGTAGAGGCAGTATCTAGAACTGTATCTTTAGCTTTACGCAGTGGTATAGCTAAAGAGGAGATAGTTAAACAGTTAAAAGGAATACGCTGTCCTTACTGCTTGAGTAAAAATAAGAAATACTTATCCTGTGCTGATGCTTTGGCTAAATTTATTGAACGGTGTCAGTCTCCTTTTACAGGACAGATTGCTGAGGAAGATAAAAAGATTAATGGAATGCTAGAGCGACGGTTAGTTAGTGATGACAATGAAGTAGCTACCTGTCCTGAGTGTGGAGCTCCTATTCAGAGAGCAGAAGGCTGTATTACTTGTTTAGAATGTGGCTACTCTAAATGCTCATAAAAAAAATGAGATACTCTGCTACTTGTCCTTTTTGTAAAATGGAAAACTTGTTTGATTCTCACGGAGAAGTAGAGAAAAGCTGTTCCCACTTCATTGGAGTGGATAACTTTGAGTGGGGCAGCTGTGCTAAATTTGAAGGCATAGTTACAGAAGTTTTGATGCCTAAGCCACCTTCTATATTTGATAATGATAATTAAGATATCTTATTGTTACACACCAAGGTTAACAATTTTGTTAACCTTGGTGTATAGCTGTGAGAAAAAATTTGATTCAGAGGAAAAGATTACATAAATAAAATGAAAACCATAGAAGAATTTACAAACAAGATAATATGTGGTGATTGTTTAGAGGTTATAAAGCAGATACCAGATAACAGTATAGACAGTATCATTACTGATCCTCCTGCTGGTATTGCTTTTATGGGTGAAGATT
>JAKOQC010000173.1 GCA_029778565.1 bacterium | reverse complement strand
GCCTCACAACTTTTAAGTGTGGGAGACCGCTTTGTTATTCAGTGGTTTAGGGGCAGTGGTGAGGTCGGCATTTATACTGCTAATTACAGCTTGATATCTGGAATAGCTGGTTTATTAAGCTCTCCTATCACATTGGCTGCATTTCCATTAATCATGAAACTTTGGGCAATGGGCAAGAAAGAAGAAGTGGCCAAAACAATAAAAAAAATGACATACATATATGGAATCATATCCATTTGCTTCTTGGGATGTGCAACTGTAAGTTCAAAACCGCTCATCGATGTTTTACTGGGATCAAATTTTAAAGAAGGATATATCATTGTGCTACCTGTCGTACTTGGAGTTATCCTCTGGAACGCTTCTATACTGGGACACAAGGGGATGGAACTGCATAATAAAACATACATAATGGTAATTTACGCATTTATTGCTGCTTTAGTAAACTTGTGTTTAAATGTTATCTTTATTCCAAAACATGGCTATGTAGCAGCAGCATGGACAACGTTTGCAAGCTATCTCGTGTATACTGTATTGATATGTCTTTCGTCCGGTAAATTTATCAAATGGTCAATACCTTTTAAAGCACTAACCCCTTATATGTTTTGTTCATTTATGGCAATATATGTTTGTAAACAGATAAATTTATCTTCGTCAATGGCGACTTTAATTGTTAGGATGGTAATATTTTTTGTAATTTACCTTATTGGATGTATGGGTATATTATTATTTAAACATAGCAGTAAGGCTAATGCAAATTAGGAAGTGAACAAACATGCTCATCGCCATCACCGGCCCTAATGGCCTTTTAGGCCGCGAAGTTGCTAAGGTCTTTAAAAAAGAATACGACGTCGTCGAACTGCCTCACGACGTCCTAGATATCACGAATTTAAATCAAGTACGTGAGGTGCTGTCAAATCACATGCCTACGGTTCTTGTAAACTGCGCTGCCTACACCGCCGTAGACAAGGCAGAAGAGGAGCCGGAAAAGGCAAATTTAGTTAACGGCCTTGGCGTCAGAAATCTTGCCCTGGCGTGCAGGAAGCTCGATATTTCTTTAGTTCACATAAGCACTGACTACGTCTTTAATGGAAACACAGATACGCCCTGGCGCATATTTGACGCCCGTGACCCAATAAACGCTTACGGCTACAGCAAATACCTGGGCGAAAGGTACCTTGAGACCATAAATCCCAAATACTTCCTGGTGCGCACCTCATGGCTTTTTGGTATAGGCGGGCCTAACTTCGTAAGCACCATCTTGCGTGCTGCCTTAAAACAAACTGAGCTTCGAGTCGTAAACGACCAGTTTGGATGTCCTACTTATGCTCCAGATTTAGCTTGCTTTCT
>JAKOQC010000172.1 GCA_029778565.1 bacterium | reverse complement strand
CTCAGTGCTGCTGCGGAAGACCAACACCTGATCAACGTCCTGGTCAATGTGAAGTTATAGACTTTACGAATGGTTTACCGCGCGGCTGGACTGTTTCCGGCGACTACCGCATCACACCTTCCGGTATTACTTGCAATTCTGGATATTGTTTGGTATTTCCGCCTATTATTGACGACTCCACAACCACAGAAGATCCAGAATTACCTCCAGTCAAAACTATTCCCCCTGCTACATTTATTGAGCTGTACTTTTCTGGGTTTGTTCATATTCCTCTTACGGATACTGTAATAGGCGGTATAGTTTATGATGAATTTCAAGATAAGCCTGTTGTTTACGTAGGCGAACTCGCGGATTATCTCAGGTATGGTACTGGCGTAGGATATATTGTATTCGATATCCGAAAAGATATGCCCAGGTACTACGGAAGTTTACGCTTTTGGCTGCCAAAAATAAGTACAAAGTTCCGGTTAGCAAGCAGGCGACCGCTGACACATTCTTCTGAGGTTCGTAGGTATGAAAAACATTTTCCGTGGACGTATTTATACGGGTTCGGACCACTAGGTTACAAAGTGTTAGGTTTGAGCGGTCCAATACCATCAAGGCTGCGCGATAGGACTGAACCCGAATTTGTTGCACCGGTCGATTTTGATGAAGTTCCGTTGCGCATGATTTATATTCGTGGCGGTTCTACCTTACATGGCATAAGATATTGTACAAATTGGAAATTTGATAGTACCTATTGGCGACCAGGAGTTTACTTTAGTACTGATCGCTATTATGATGTCAGATACTCAGGAAGGGATGCACATACTGAACCAAAATTCCATGAAGCAACTTATCGATTAAGTCCTCAGCATTATGTTATCGTCGGACCACCGACACCAACCCGCGGCAAAACCACGATGCTGTTAAAACCTCCAGATGTTGAACCCGATAGATTTGGGCTCTTCGGAATAACTACTATAACTGTGCCGACGTACAACTATACAATTACACAAAGCGGTGCAGTCGCTGTTGAATGGACTGCTAAAGCAATCATACCGCCTCTAGATACAGTATGCTTACCGGCCAAAATAATTAACTCTAATCTGAGTGCTGCGGCTTATGGTATTTACGCAATAGATCCACCTGGAAGTGGTACGATAGCTTCTAGACTTAGCGGAAGGCGTCCCTTTTTCGGTAATTATGTTCATAACACCATGTTGTTTGCAAGGCAGCTTAATATGGTGCCTGGCCAGCCTATAGTGATCTATAACCCGCTTAATGTACCAATCTCTGTAAAAGTCGATCTTACGTACAGCTATATTTATGATTACGACGAAGTTTATTTTTGCATTGACTTTAATGGGGATTATTATTGTGCTCAAGGTAAGGCAGAGTTCTATCATCATTATGTTGACGCCAGCAATCCATATGTCGATCTTGTGTACAGCTATATTTATGATAATGTACCAGTCTCTGTAAAACCGGCAAGCTATATGATCTTTCCAGACACAGGAGCGTTTTTTTATCTTGGGTAATCTAATTAGGAGTTTACGTTATGAACACTCTTATTGCCTTTACCTTGGAAGAATATTTAAAAGAAGAAGGCCTCTTAACTCCCGGAGTGCGCCCCCTTCCACGAAGAAAGTTAGATACAATTCCCTACTTTTTCGGCCAGCGCTACTATCTCGAAGAACGCCCGCAGTATAAGCAGATCATTCCTTATTGCATCATT
>JAKOQC010000171.1 GCA_029778565.1 bacterium | reverse complement strand
CCAGTTGGGTCTCCCGTTGGTGTGGCTGTTGCATTACCGATAAATAGACCTCTCTGCATTCCTTGCCAGTTTGGAGATGTCATTCGATTGAATAATGCAATCCCTGCTTTTGTGCCTGCTCCGTCAACTCCTGCTGTTGTTAATCCGACATCTAATAAAATAGAACCGCTTGCGCCAGTTCCTGCTAAGATTTCACGAGTATATAGTTGTAAATTTGCACCGTTATTACTTGTTGCAGCAGAGTTCACCCCGCCTGAACGAATCGTCAAAACACCCGGATTTCCATTGGTAGCACCATTATAAGTTCCTGTTTCTAAAACTAAACCATTAGTAGTTAAAGCACCGCCTGTGTTATAATCATTTAAATAAGTAGTAAAATTAAAAGCACCGCCTATTATTAAACCCCCAGCAGCATTAGTATTCGTACCAATATTTAACCATGAGGATATTGGTGTTATTCTAGACGTAGCAACACCTGCATTACTAAACACAGCATACTGATACCCTGTGAACGTGTGTTTATAAGCATTATAAGTTAAATCTCCCCCTGATTTATGCGCTTGAATCAATGTTACACCTGTAACTGTAGAACTTATGACATTATTAACACCCCATGTTCCGTTTTGGTCTTTTATAGTAAAAGATGCTATTCTATTACTAGCCGCATCTAGTGTCTGCAATTGCGTAAACGTTTGCGCTGTGTTTAGCCCTGCCAGTGTAGAAGATGAGCCCGTATTAGGGGTAGGGAATGTATAATCAATATCTTGGTCAGGCATTATCAAAGTGCGTCTAATGTCCGCACTATTAGCATTATTTCGGCGTACCCAAGTTAGATTTGAAGATGAGTTCCCAAATAGTCTAATAGTTCCATTTACTGCACTAGGATTACTTGATTGATTTATTAATGACAAGAACCCTGCGCCTGCCGTACCTGTTATGGTTAGAGAGGTTAAAGAAGCCGCAGAGTTAGTAGTAACATCGCCAACAGTCCAACTTCTATTAGCCGATAAATCGTAAGCTGTACCATTAATAGTTAGCGTTCTTGATTGAGGAACTAAGTTATCAATCTGCCCTTGTGTTCTATTCGCTAATTCATTTACTGTGATGTTATTTGTAATTGGCGTGTTAACAGGGGTAATGGTTCCTACTGAATCTATTGTGAAAACATCGTTAAGCCACGCACCTGAGTGAAATGTACGTTTTATAATTGTCCCTGCCGTTGCATAAGCTGTACCTCCTACTGTTGCCGTTCCATTTCTTACGAATACCGTAAATCCTTTGCCTTCTACTGGTGAAGGGTCTGTATATGTAGCCGTAGCGACGTTGTGATATACTGCATCGTTTACCGCTGTTTGGTTGGATGACACAACAATAGCTTTGTCTTGTTTTAAGTCTAACGCCGTTTGTGTTGCTATCGATATTGGCTTGTTTGCGTCGCTTGTATTGTCAACGTTTCCAAGACCTACGTCTGTTTTATCAATTGATATATCAGAACTAAGAGCCTTGCCATTTACCGTTCTTGATGTTGGAACATAGTTGGATAAAGCCGAAGCCAATTCCGCGTCGGTTACATAATTACTCAAGTCCTGAGACGTTGTGAAATAATCCAAGTCTTCCCAAGCCGTTGCCCCGTCGCCAATTTTAATGCGTGTGTTATTGTTCGCAAAATTAGTCACTAACCCTATTTCACCTTCTGCCAAAACAGGGTTAACGCTAGTCCAATTAGCGTATGTATCTCTTCTTAATTTTATTTGTATTGACATATTTTTAAGCTCCGCAGCCGTCTAATAATCCGTTAATTGTTTCAAAGTCTCCTTGCGCATCACCGCCGTCAATCTCTGTTATGATAATAGGCTGACAAGGGTCTTCGCTAAGGCAATCAGTACTAAATACATTTACAGCAAACTGACCTAAAAACTCAGCGTTTTCAGGCGACAAGTTTGAACTACTATCTTGTTGGTAAACGTTAAGCCTCCAGTCTCCAAGGGAAGAAAGATATACCTCTCCGTTTAATGCGTTTATAGTTCCGCTTTGTTCTATTATTGTTACTGTGTTAATACCTGACACTACCACAGGAGCGCATATAGTTATCCTTTGAGCTTGTTTGTACATATTGACAAACTGCAACAAAAGATAATCTTTAGAGGCAGCGACATCTAACGCTATAACATTTGTCGCATCTTTTTTTATACTTATCATATCCTATGGAAGTTATTTTTAATGCTGAATTTTCTGTCTTGCAACTATTACAATTAGCGTAATAAGTTGGGAATGTTGATGCGTTATCTTCTAAATACTCTTTTAAGAAGTTCTCGTAAGAATCCGCCCTTTGCTCGTAAGCCCTTACCATTGAATAGATAGACTTCGAGTCTTTGTCTGCGCTATCGTCTTCTACAAATGTTCTTAGACCACTATTTTTTACGTGTATGTTTGCCTCTGCTAAGTAACAAGCATACGCTCGATATACTAACGCTTTTTTGATATACTCATCATATAACGTTTGATTCTCCGTGCTAAAATCATCGTTTTGATACTCACTAATAATTTCATCGTAAAAATCTTTGCAAAGAATTTTACTTAAATAAAGCTCTTGCGCTAATATAATGTATGGTCTAAAATCCTCTAACTCTAAGCTAGAGCTTATTTTTAGCCTATCAGATACGTCAGATAGGGTTATTAGTAGGACTTGGCAACTCATCTAGTTCAACGTTATAATGTGATTTTAAATACTTTCTTTTTTCCTCTTGGCTCATTACATCAATAGCCCAATCAGGTAGAATATTAAACGGATTTAGTTTCCCTATTTTAACAGAAAACAACTCTGTAAATATTGACTTTGTAAATACGTCAGCATATATATCCTCTAGTATTTGTTGGAAGTTATACACTTTACTATTAAGTAAATCAACAGCACTCTCGATTTCATTTGTCGCTCCTAATTTACCAGTAACTTGCACACCTGCTAAGATTGGAGGCACACGAGTACCAATACATATTTGCTCGGTGGTCAATTGTTGAAGCGTTTCGAATAGCTCGTGGTTTGTATTTGTAGGAAACTGAGATAACTCAGGGAAATCGTCTTTCATTTTAGACCACAACACCATAACCTTACCACCATTCTCCGCACCAGCGAACTGAGTCCTCATGTTTTGGTCAAACTGTTCTCCTACCGTTTCAATCACATTTCCGTCGTCGTCTTTTTCTGCTGCTTCATCAGGGTCTCCGACCATTTTCATTAATACAGAAAGAAGGAAGTTATTATCTATGTTTCTTTCATGGAACATGGAAATTTTTCCGTCAATGGTCAACCAATTAACTGCAGCATGATAATAAGGCTTAGGGTAGAATCTGCTTAAAGACCTTTCTATTCCATAAAAATAAACTTGTCCTAAATACTTAGCCCCATCTCTTTGTATTTGAGATTTAACTACTTCGGGATTAGGATTATAAATATCGTATATTACCGTATTTTTTTTGTTATAGTCAACCGTTCCGTACTGTGAATTAAAGAACACTTTTGACACGTACCCCATATCATCAGGGATAGACAAACGGCATTGTTCGTATGGCAAATGTTCTACCTTGGTGATTTTGCCATTCATGTTATACATGACATG
>JAKOQC010000170.1 GCA_029778565.1 bacterium | reverse complement strand
CATCTCGAGACACATATAAAGTTACGTCGGGATGGGTATCAATTTCATAAATTCCAAAGTTAATATTATGACTGTGAGAATCAACGGTATGAACATGGTCAGCTATAGTTACATTATGAGAATGGTTGCTTACGGTATGGTCGTGGTTTCCTAATGTAACATTATGTGAATGGCTACCTATGGTATGTGTGTGGTTATCTAACGTAACACTGTGAGTATGACTGCTTACGGTATGAGTATGGGCATAAACAGTATGAGTATGCGCCATACCGTGGTAATGATATGCTAATGCACTATACCAGCTTTTTGCCACAATTGAAGGAGGATCGTCTGCGCTACTCCCAGCTATTACATATGTTCTTCCACTAATAGTTTCTGTATGCACCGTAAAATATCTATCTAAAAAGGGGGCTGATATTACTTGTGTAGTAGTAATAGAACTTGAACTGGTAGTAGTTCCTCCACCACTACTGGTAGTGGTTCCTCCACCACTGGCAGTGGTGGTTGCTCCTCCAGCAGAAGAAGTTAACTGTTGACTATTTGCTACTGATTTACTATAAGCCCTATATGGTTTAATTCTAAAAGCCAGTTTAGTAGATATAACTTCTTGCACATCAGGGTCAATAAAGAAATCCATATCAAAAGGGTGTAAACTGTCTAAACTTTCCGTAGCACTTAAACTATCAACATTGCGAATAATATTATATTGAACTGATTGAAGGTGAAATAATTGATTGCCATATCTCCTTAAAAACCACTCTGAATTACTTAATTGAGAACGCAGTCTTTCTTCTTCCGTAAATAAACTCTTATCTTCTTCTTTTTTGCCTTTATTAGGGTCTTCAATAGTTTTCACTTAACCATAGCCTCCCTGAATTGGAGAGCAAACCCATAGAGAGTAAAAGCCTTGTCTGAAGTATGCTCTAAACCAATCTGAATTGTTCTCCCCCTCCATATAGGTTGAGGAAATTGATAATAATCAAATCCTGCAATATTCATTTCTGCAGTAGTTTCCTG
>JAKOQC010000024.1 GCA_029778565.1 bacterium | reverse complement strand
TATAATTGTTATATCCATTGCTCCAGAATATAATCCGAGTATCATGTGGATTAATATATATAGAACCAGCGCTAGCGTACTCAATATATCCATTCAAGCTAAGCCATGTTCTACCACCATCTGTCGATTTTCGTATTCCGTTAAATGACTTTATTGATACAGCATCTATCGGCTTAAGTGTAAGATAAATTACTTGTGGATTTTTGGGGTCTACTGCCAGTGTTAGTGGAACTTCATTTTTTCCTTCGAAAGATGTAACTTTTTCCAAAGTTTTGCCGCCATCTTCCGATTTATAGAGGGCTTTATCTGTTAATACATACAAAACATCACTAGATGTAGGTTCTATCGCTAATATGTCAAGTTCGCTTGTATATGGTATATTCCATTCTAGTTGTGTCCATGTATTACCGCCGTCAGTGGATTTAAATATACCTGGTGTGTTAAAACCATCATACAAAGCTCCGGGCCTATCAACTCTTTCCATTTGTACGCCATACCATTTTATAACTCCGATGTATACTGTGTTAGGGTCAAACGGATTGCTTTTAAGTAGAGTTATGTAGTAATTGGTTTCTATATCGAGTTTGTTTTCCCAAGTTTGTCCGCCATCAGTTGTTTTCACTAAGTGGCTCCTACAGTCATGCGTACTAGTATCGTAACAACCTTCACTGGGTAAAACAGTTGCATACATAATGTTAGGATTGGATAGGTTAATGTCTGCATTCCAGCTATAAATAGATTTCCATGTCTTACCACCATCTACAGACTTAGCTATTTGAGTTGAGGAATAATAATTAGGCCCATCCATTATTGCATACATTATTTGCGTGTTCTGCGGGTCTATAAAAATCTCTCTAAATGGGTGTTCAGGAGTTCCATAAGGGATTGGTCTTTCTCTAGGTATTGCGTACCACAGTTGCCATGTATCGCCACCATCATAAGATTTATATAGTTCCTTATTTGCTACAGCATACGCTATGTTGGGGTCTTTGGGGTCAAATTTAATATCATCAAACATTGTTGCTGATACTGTATACCATTCATCATAAATACCATTTTGTGTTAACGCGCTTTGGGAGCTTGATGCGCATGCAGGTGCTATTCCTGTTAACAAACATATGAGTAGTGTTACTACAAGTAAGTGTTTCATTGTAACACCTCCTGTGCATATTATAACATATATTTACATAAGTAGGAACTATGAGCATGTTACTGCCGTTTGTGCAGTTAATGGGATAAAAGCATAGTGCTACATTCAGCTACGTTGTGGTATGTTGTAAATGAAAGTGCCCTCCATTGCTGGAGGGCACTAGTTGGTGTTAATCGAAGTTTATTTACCGTATCTAATTGTTACTGTTTGTGTCACATCTTCCCACTCAACTATTGCACCCAGTGATTCAGCCACAAATCTCAGTGGAACCATGGTTCTGTCGTTCAAGAGCTGTGGAGCTACGTCAAGAGTTACAGTTTTGCCGTTGACCGTAGCTTGTTTTTTACCAATTGTTAGAATTATAGTAGTCTTGTCCATTTTTATTGTTACTTTGTTAGCTTTGCCATCCCAGCCGACTGTGCCTCCCATTGCCTCTACAATAGCCCTAATCGGTAAGAGTGTGCGTCCTTTGACAACAACAGGGACAGTACC
>JAKOQC010000169.1 GCA_029778565.1 bacterium | reverse complement strand
TGAATTTAAATTTGGAGTTTCCAGCCAAATCCATCCACCTGGCTTTAAAAGTTGATAGCAAAAAGCAAGCGTTGTCCTTGGGTCATGAACATGTTCAATGACATGACTCATAGTAATGCCATCAAACTGCTCTTTTGATGGATCAAGCACGCTTATATCGCCTTGGCGAACGTCAAGTCCGCGACTACATGCAACTGCCACGGCCTCCGGATCGGGATCTACACCTACCACTTCCCAACCTGCTTGCCGAGCAAGCTCCAAAAATGAGCCGTTTCCGCAACCCACATCCAAAAGCCTGCCTTTGCCGTGTTTAGGCAAATTTCGTCCCTGACTTTCTAAGACTGCTCTTTTGCTTGAAAATAAGAGTGCAGCAAGAATACCCAAAGAACTTGCCGGATGATATTTTGTCCCAAAGCGATAATTTAAGTAGCCGTTGGCAAGAATACGCCTAATTCGACGAAACCAGCTAAGATTTTGTATATTCCCACGGTCATCACAATTATGCGTAAAATATTTGCTGTAAGCGAGGCCAATCGTGTCAAGTGTCGGACGAGGGTCAAGGTAAGCCGATCCGCATTGCTGGCAGCGATAAAGCGTCCATTCTCCTGGCGCACAGAAAAACACGCGATCAGTGAGGCCTTCGTATAAAAGTTCACATTCGGTAGAACAACATACCGGGCAGCAATTTACATATTCAAGACCATATGCAGGCCATTTTTCTGTTGTCACATTATTCCCCCTTGTTAATCCAAGAATTTGCTACTTCAACGACTATCCTACGATCGGAGGTGTCTATTACGTATCTCCAGCAAAAAAGGCTAAAAAGCCCAAAAACAGGAATGATGACAGGTGAAATAATTATACCAATATCGGTAATGCCAGCTTCGATGATCTGGTTGAGCACAATAAACAAAATAGGCCGGTTGGCAACCGGAATAAGCTGTTTAGCTGTAGTGTAAGTTAAATGCCGAAGGCGAGTTCCTTTTCCGCCCGAAAGTACCAAAGCTTTCATAAACTATGCCCTCCTAAAATTTTCGCCCCTTATTTTTATCTGCGCCGCAAGAATGGGATGTGAGGTATTCTCCCCCGCTTTTCCTCATTATGGCGTTTCTTTCTCGGGAATTATTTAATAACACTTCCCAAATCTGTCCCTAATCCGATATGTCCAGGCGGCTATGTGGTAGCTCTATAAAATCATATTCTTTATGAAAAAACTCGAATCACTTCCCGCACCAAAAGCCGTCGGAGCCAGTAACTACGATATACAAGTTTCTTTCACTCTCACTTTAACAGTCACTTCTCAACTCGCATCGGAGAGAATGATATCTTTCATAAAAAATTCGAGAAAGGAAGCTATCTATTTAAGCTTACTTCCTATCTAGCAGACATCCCAACTGTTCCAGCCTTTTACTCCAAGTATTGAGTTCTGCAGCTCTCCTAAGTTCATGAGCATCTGGAGGATTATGCAAAAAGTCGTCTATTGCATTTACTAACTCTTCACCATTCGTATAATAACGGATTTGATTATCAAGCTCACTTAAAGGTGGTAATGGAGAAGCTATAACAGGTTTACCCATCGCCAAGTACTCGTAAACCTTAGTCGGATTGACATAGCGCGTAAGGTTATTAATTTTGAATGGAATAAGGGCCACGTCAAAGAATGCCAAATAGTTCTTTAATTCATGATATGGTTTTTCACCCAGATATATAATATTTGAGATACTCATCAAACGCGTCAAGGTTTCAGCATCACCACTTGGTCCTATTAGAACAAAGGTATATCCGGGACGCCTACGTGCTGCTTCAATTACGGAATCAACATCAAACCAGTTACTGATCATGCCATAATACCCCACTAGCGGCCGCTTGCACGGAAGGTCGTAAGGCCGAATAGATACTGGTAATTGAAAATCAGCTATATTGACTCCATTATTAATAATAGTGATGTCATTTCTACTAGGAAATAACTGGGCTAATTCCCTTGAGCTTGCAATAATAATATCGGCGTGTCGTGCTATTTCTTTGTAGCGATTAATCATCCACGATGAATTTGTAGGATCAAATTCTGAAAAGTTATCCATGCAATCATAATAAATAAGCGAAGCTGACAAAAGGGCAATAGGGTAACGTGGATGACCTACACCTACTATATAATAGTTTGTGTCTCGTGTATGTCTATGAATAATTAACCGCACCGCTAAACTTAAATATAGGTCAGCATAAGTTCGTGACAGACTATGCTTATAAAGAAAACCAGGAGGAAGCAAGTTAGGTAAGCTAATAACACGTAAATGCTCATTTACTTGTTTTTCGCTATATCTAGGACATCTTAGCCACCATGAAAGCGAACGTCTAGAGCCACCAGCTATTTCAATATAATACACATCGTAGGTTTGTGAAAGGCCCTCGCATAAATGCTGTTCACGCTGCTTTATGCTATCCCATTGGTTGCATGATAAATAAAAAATAGGCTTCCTACCCATGTTTAATAGACCCCCTTTAAATTATAATTCAAACACAGTATCTTTTCGAAAAACAACTAATACCCGATGCCCTTGCCCAAATTGCTCCCATGAATTTCTTTCCAAGTTTTTGGTAGATCTAAAATTTTTTATAAATCTATATAATGCTCGAGTACCTGGTATCTTCTTAATAGTATTTCTTAGCATCATTGTAAATTTTGCAGGTTCATTTTGCATAAGACCAGAACCTTGACTATACCACTCAACAGGAAGCAGGCCAAAATTTAAACCTAAGCGCATTAGGAATTCGTCAGAAAAAAAGTACAAATGTTCAAAACTCGTTTGAAAACCAAGCCATGAAGCTCCATATATTTTAGCCATTCTATAATTGGGCGTAGATATGATCACTAACCCGCCAGGGCACACTAAAGACATCAACTTTTCCATAAATATTATAAATATTGATGGACTAAAAGTGTGCTCGATAACTTCAAGGGCGACAACAACATCGAAAGAAGCTGATTCAAGTTTTGCTTCCTCCAGAGTAGTATTAATTATATCCAAATTAAAACGTTGCTTAGCAACATCTGAAGCCCATTTGCTTCCTTCTACACCGGTGACAATAGCACCAGCTTGTCGTGCTAAAAACAAAAGCTCACCTGTAGCACATCCAACCTCAAGAAATCGTTTCCCTTCTAAAGTACTATGTTTACTAATAATATCAATGATAGAGCCAAAAATAGATTGAATCTCCGAAATATCAGCCCACCCATAATTTTGATAGCCTATTTTTGCTTTATCTTCTTTCTTGAAATAGTTTTCTTCATATATGAAGATAAAAGGTCAGAATTAGGAAGTTGACCCAAAAATGCAAGTCCGCATCGTACACACTCTAGAACTTGCATACCATCTGCCCGCTCTGCTATATTAAAGAATTCATTATAACCACAAAAATCACAGCTAATGACCTTGCGAAAGCCTTTTCTAAGAGAAAATGATCCGGTTGGATTAAAAATCATGGTCAAACCTCCTTGTCATGGCCTTTCTGTAGCATTGTTGTGATTAACCTTACAAAGCTTTGCCTAATAGCATTTGGGGAAAAATGCCAAGCGCCAAAAAACATAATACAACCAATAAAAACACTTGCTATTAAAACAAACACAGAATTACTTTGAGAAGCAATAACAAATGCAACATAAGTTAGTAATAATAATACTCCTGTCATAGTTATTGCCTCTATCCATAATTTGCGACCACACACTCTTGCTCCAAAAGTTAAAGTCCAAACGGCATGTATCATATAAGAAAGCAAATACGCAACAGCTAACCCCATCGCTCCGTAAGGCTTCACAAATAAGTATGCAGAAGAAATAATCACGATTGCCCATCCAATGTTCATCAAAAAACCAAGCCACATCCTGTCAAAAACCGCAATCAAAGTTCCAAAAAGCGAAAGCACTAATTGAATGTATGCCGTCAATACCAATAAAATCATCACAGCATACCCCAACTGAAACTCTTGACCGTACCATCCCATAATAATTTTGGACAAGCCTATAAGCACAATTACAATAGGAATAAAAAATGTCCAAAGAAGATGAAACAGTTGAAGAATAAATTGTTTGATTCTCTCGAATTCGCCACGGTTCCACGTTTCCGCAAGTATTGGAAGGGCAACATTACCAAGCAAGTTTGGGAGAAACAAAAGAGCAACTCGCCATTGGTTTGCTGCGGTAAACAAACCAAGGTCAGCATAACCACCAATTTGTCTAACCAAAATTGTAGAGCACCACCAAGTAACAGGTGTTACCATTAACCCTGAACTCATAGCCGGTAGAGAAAATCGCCAAAAAACACTTCGTTCTTGCCACGCCAACCTCCAACTTAAAGTCACTTTACTGTAATATAACCGATGGCTCAAAGTTAACCCAAGTAATAATGAACGAATAAAGGAGTTAACGACAAATGATCCAACAGCTCCCGCAAGGCCAAAATATATTACGCCAATAACACTTATTGGAAGAGATAAAACGCCTTGTATAACATTAACTCTAGCTATCAGACGAAAGTCTTCGAAGCCGCTAAGAGCACCCCCAATGGTTCCTCCTAAACTACTAAAAATAACCGCCAATGCTGCTAATCGCAAATAGGGTACTAACGTGGGTGCATTAAGCACAGTTAATGCCAAGAAAGGCGTTAGTATATACGTGATAATGAATATAGCACTACCAACAATAGAAACTATTATAATAGAAAAAAATATAATTCCACCCGCACGTTCGAGGTTATTATTTCTGAACAAGGATACGTAGCGTGAATTCGTTATTCCCATACCACTCTCAGAAACAATGCAAAACAAAGCAACCGTAGCAGTTATAATTCCAAATTCTCCAAAAGTCGACTGACCAAGAATGCGAGCAGTAATTATAGATGTAATTAACGAAAATAAACTAGAAACAGAGTTACCAACAAGAAGCCATATTGTCCCTTTTGCTAACCTAGTACCAAGAGAGGTTATGGCTTTGCTGATTACAGTATTTTCATCCTGCATAAATTCATTTTGTTCGCTAAGCTCTTTAGGCCTATCCAATCCACACCATCCTCTAAAAAGTTACTAGCACCTTGATAGATAACAACATGGGAGAGTATAATTTGTTTTTTGTATTATTAGCTTATATTAATTTTTTAATCTTAACCTTTGTAATTTCACAGTTTTTATATTTTTCCTTTTATCTAGCATATCATAGCTCACATCGTTTGCGAGGTGATCAGAGAATCTAACATGCGTTCCAAAAAACCACCTGTCTTTAGGGTCTACTTTTCATGAGTAAAAATATTACCCGTAAATGGGTATGTCAAGGGCTAATCGGCTCTATTTCAAACAGTGTGGAAACACTCCGGTGGTAAGAATCCCAACAATACCTTCCTCGTATAGACTGTTACGTCCCGCAGGCCAAAGGAGAGGCGCTTGAGCATCTTTATCTTTTGGTGTTGCAGCCCTCTGCATCCAATTTAGGGTCACAATTTAGGGTCACATCTTTAATCTTGAATTCCTCGCTCACCCCTGCCGCTGCTCCACAGCTCTATCGCCTCTTCAAGCTTCAAGGCGGCTTTGTACTTTTCAAGCTCGTTTTCGCTTAAAGACATGTAGCGTATTTTTCGGTGAAGCATGGGCTCGACCTTGTCTATTAAATTTTGCAGGTAAGCTTTGTCCGCCTCTCCTACAAGGACGAGGTCAATTATACCCGAATCCATCCCCCTTGCGTAGTCGCCCACTACGTAGGCCGAATGTATGTCGCCAAGCTTTGACAGCACTTGGGGGATGAAATGATAAGTTATATTACAAAAGAAAACTTAATATTTGTCTGGCCCCAATTGAAACTGTATCTCTTTTAATAGAGGTTCAAGCACTTTTTTCAGCAGTCTTATTCATTGTCATTTATAATTAATGTGGTTGACTTTACCATCACAACTCCTTTCAAGCCTTACCTTTGCCCCTCCCCGGCAGTGCTGCAGCGATGCCATACAAGGCCCAGAAAAGAAAGCCGGTCTTTTGTCTGGCGGCAAAGACACTTCCCCCCATGCTATAGACCAAGATAGCCAATATTGTGGCAAGGACTGCAGCGTAAAGATACTTATTTTCGACTTTGCAGCTTTTAAATTTCATCCAGGCAAGCCATGCACCGCGAAGCATCAACCCCACGACGATTATAAGAAGCGGAAAGCCACCGTAGGTCAGCAACTGGAGGTACATGTTATGGGGCTCTACGGGAATGCCTACTCCTGGTATCGCTTCAAAATTACTCATCAAATACAAGGTCTTGTATCTAATCCACCCCCAACCCGTGAAGGGTTTTTGAGAGATCAGATGCGCAGTTTGCTCCCATATGTCCCAGCGTCTATTTGTAAATTCGGATAAATCCCCCGAGAAAGAAAGCAATTGAGATATCTCTCGTTTAAAGAGGTCAAGGTAAGTAGG
>JAKOQC010000168.1 GCA_029778565.1 bacterium | reverse complement strand
TAACATCTCAATACATACACTTTATACTACTACCAATGCAAACTATATCAATAAATTATAAGTTGAAGTGGCGAATTAAGGACACGCCTTATTGTATTACGAAATGTAAAAAGATTTTATTTTAAGATACAAAAAGCGTTGGAATAAATGAACATAGAAAACATAAAAACAACTTGTTGTAATGCTTCATGGATGGCAATAAGTAAATTAAACTATCGATGTACAAAATGCAACAAAGATGTAACTTACGAGATAATACTAATCTATAAAGCTATTCAGGATGACCACACTAGACAAAATTAAACTAATCGACTTCTATCTGCATGGTGTGGATAGAGGAATCAAAACAGATGTTCGTATAATCAAAGGATATAAAAAAGAAGTATTTATATATCCTGATAAATTTGGACATTGGACTGAATTGAATTACCACGAGTCATTAGATGCTCTTAGACCTGTGATTGTGAAGCTGAATGAGCGTTATTCTTTATACGGTTGCTTTGAGGATATACTATATAATACAAGAAATTATTTGTGTGGAGAAAGTGATTTCACCCTCGTCTTCGAATCCGTTGTTGAATGTATAACCTATTTAAACGAGAAAGAGAAAGAGAAATAACTATGACCCATAAAGTAGTAGTCCGCTGTCCTAACTGCAATCAATTACAGAACGCTACTGTTAAGCATACAAAGCCTTTCTACACGTACATACACGAGTGTAGTAACTGCAAGTATGTAATAACCGAAAGTGACTGGAATGAAGTTAAAAACGCTAAATTTGTTAGACCATTATGAACAACCAAGAAAAGATACTAGAGATAATTGAAGAACAAGCACGAACGTTCTTAGGCTCTAACGAAGCTAACTTACACGCATCAGAAATTATTGCCGAACAATTCTGCATGAAACTAACGGTATTAAAGGTAAAAACTGTTTTTGAAAAACTGTATTCCGGCGAAATATCATTCAGTAAAGCAACTCAAATACTAAACGGAGATGAAGAAATTATTGATGATTACAATGAAAAAGGCGAATCATTCTTTAATGATATAGACTAACCATGCTACTATGGCTAACAAGATTGGAATTACAGACCTACAGGAAGAATGGGGCAGAATCAAGATTCAGTTTACTACTGAACCGACTCACAAAGAGTTCGGAGATACTTTTCTACGATTTAATCGTATGGGAAAAGTATATGAGATTAGAATTAAGGAAATTGTTGAAAGGAGAAAAAGAAATGAGCGATAAAAAAGAGGTAGTTATAACATTTACAGCATGGACTAGCCATTGCGCTGATGGTTGTTGCACAGATTATGGCACAGAATTAACTGTAAATGGCATTAAAGCGGAAAGCCCATATATAGGGGACAATGTTGCTCAATCTATTGAGTTTGTTTTACAGCAACTAGGCTATGCGCCAATAATTAATAAAGAGTAACCTCACCAATAATAACTTTTGAAATTAAAATTAGAGAACTTAAACAAAGGAAGAAATGATTAACACAGGACAATACTTAACCGATAAACTACCAATGACCACCACCGACCTAGTATCTTTCGGTAACTACTTACTATCTGATGCTAGAAGGGAGTCAATAATGAGTAATCCTGAAACGTCACCCGAAGCTAAGGAGGAACTGTTAAAACAGGTTACGGATGCAGATATAGCTAATTGGGAGAATTTAAAACTATGACACAGCTATCAATACCTATCGAATACGACCTAACAAAAGAGGTTAAGTCTTTAGAAGATGCACTTAACGAGCAACGTAAGCCGAAAGACAGATACGTTATAACAATGTACACGCAAGTAAATAACGAGTATTTAATTGTTTGCGCTAGGCATGTCAACGAAAAGTATTTTGAATTATTTAATGTGCTTGACATTAACGGCAAAACACCAAATGGATTTTCTGCCAACTGGCGACACGTACAACATGTACTTGACGAGTTTAAAGAGATTGGTAAACCATTACATTTACAACAAAAAACACATCATAGATTAGACTTAAATAAGGAATAGATTATGGACATCGAAAAAGTAACAGAAGAAAATCACGAAGAACTATTAAAGTTATTAACGCCTTTAGTTAAGTTCTTAGACCTAAACGAATACAGCTATTTCATTAATATTGGTCAAGATGGGCTTTGTTCTAGGTACATGAGAGGAAAACATGATAATCTAGTAGGAATGCTTACCGGTATGGCATCAAAAAACGATGATGTTAAAAATATTATTTTAGAGTGCGTAAATGATTTAAATGCTACTACCTAACCCTTGATACTCTACCGACCCGATACGATGAGTTCGGGTCTTTATTTTGAACTACGAGCGAGTCGATTTTAGCGTATTTAACGAATAGAAACTTCTTGGTTGGTATTCGCTTTAGGATTAAATCTAAAGTGTCTCTATGGGTCAGTTTTGCGCCCGTTTCAAAGCATCCAGTTAAAGATGTGTAACCATTAGACCAGTTAACACAATGTACCGGAATTTCATTTATAATAGTATCATAAACAGGAGTCTTTATGAGTGTGGTAGTGGTAGAGGTTATTTTAGTTACTTCGGTTACTCCTTTCTTTTCGATTCCCCATTTCTTTAAAGAGTCTTTAAACTCGCCACGTGTTAGGTAGTCAACGTTAGACTTAGCGTTCTGCTCCCATCGTTGCGATTCTTCTTTTTCATGTTGCCATTGCAAGTAAAGGAATACAATAACCGCCCCGATGACAACGGGGAAAAACTTATTAAATAATTCGATTAGTGCTTTGAATTGTAACATGGTTTAATTAAGATTTTATGATTAATCTTAATTACTAGAATCTCCTAATTTATCACAAGTTAGGAGATTTTTATTTATACGTCTGATACATTTCGAGAGTCTTACTCGGTTGCGTCTTTGTCGCCTTGCAACTCGCTAGAATCACTAGGATTATTAGTAGTCGTACCATTTTTGAAGTTGATTATATTTTGAACGGTGATAATCCCTAAACAAAGCAATCCAAACACAAGCCAAGCGGTAAGCATTTCAACCGCATTTTCTTTATCTCCGTACTTCCAAGTTAACAACCCGCCCATTACAACGATAGCCCAAAAAGCTGATAGTTTACGTGATGAATAACCTTTTGTATTTGTATCAAAAGTTGACTCTAGCTTTTGTAGTATCTTTTTCATTTGTATGGTACGTAAGTTGTTTTACCCTTAACCTTAACAGCTTTCAATACCTGTTTTCTATTGCCTGTTTTCTTGAAAGAAACGTGAACCCAGTCGGGCTGTTTGTTATTGCCGTACTCAGCTATCACCTGGTCAAAATCTAAGTTTTTAACAATGTAGTCGAATATAGCTTTGTTGAAAGTGTTATCTTTGCTATCTAAGTCAATTGCTTCACCTCTTACGTGCTGACTTGTTGCGCTTCCACCGATTGCCGTGTTTAGTTTAGGTGAACGATAGAAAGAGTTAAAGGTCATCGAAGGGAACACTTCATATAATGGGTCAACAACTTTTTCACAAAGCAACGTCATAGCCTCTAATGCCGTTGCGCTTGGCGTGTTGTCAATCCCTAAACGTATTGCCGTATCTGACTTTATAGCTTGATTGTAGCTTATGTTTTTTCCTATCTTCATTTCTTTTCAGGGAATACCCATTTTAGAAAACGTTGCACAGCGAAACCTCCGCAACCTCCGACAATAGC
>JAKOQC010000167.1 GCA_029778565.1 bacterium | reverse complement strand
TTGATTAAATTTTATAATTTTTTTAATCTGTTTGGTTATGCGCTTTGAAAGCAGGTTAACAGTTAATATTATTTGGTGCTAACAGCCGATTATTTTGCGCAGATTAAGTGTTTTTAACTTGAAGGAGTATAAAACTACTTGTTTGGATTTTCGAGGGCCTTGTAGGCGATTTTAATGGCCGCTATATGTTTCATGCTTCCAGTAGGGCTACGTTAGGCAGGTTAGGATACCCTGAAAGAAAAAACCTCGGCTCTAAACCGAGGGGTTAAATTAAAATATTTATTTTGAAAATCAGAATATTGTTATCTGTTCAACCGGAGGCTTAGTTTTTTCTTCCTGATATTGCAGTCGGGGTTCGATTTTTAAGAGAATATCTTTCAGTATATGCCTGTGGCAGAATGTGCCCGGTGGACAGTAGCAGGCCAAGGCTACGTTTTCTGCTAGGGCTATCTCTATTAACTGGCGAAAGATATTTTTGTTTTCTTTGTAACGGGTGCGCATTAATTTTATATACATATCGGTGTACTGGCTTTCACTTAACCTGCCGGCTTTATAATTACTCACCATGTCCCAGGTAGGTGCAAATATATTCCAGGGCAGTTTGCTGCTCTGGACAGTAATATCAATTACATGTGTTTTGGACGGCAGGTTCTTGACTTGAGATATCTGAACCGTGTAGAGCATTTTATCCTTCCTCCCGGGTTAACCAGATATTTAATTGGCGATTTTAACCGTTTGGTAATAGGTTTTGATTTTTTTGCGTATGCGCTGCATGGCATTGTCTATACTCTTGTAGTCCCTGCCGGTCATGCTCATTATTTCGTTGTAGCTATATCCTTGCAGGTAGTGGGTTAAAACCGTCCTTTCCAGCTTGGTTAAACCGTATTTTTGAAATAATACCTCTACTGCGAACGGTTGTTCGATACTATCTATGTTTTTGACGTAGGTCCGGTCCTCCAGGCTGTCGATATATACCCTGTTTTCAAATACCGGGTAATACAGGGACAAGGACTGATTCAGTGTTTCATGCTTTTTTCTTTGACTTTGCCGTACTGCGGATATAACCTTTCGCTTGACCACCATATAGGCAAATGCCTCAAAATTAGAACTCTTTCGGGGGTCGTAGGTTTTTGCGGCTATATACAAGGCGATACGTGCTTCTTGTAAAAGATCATCGTAATCACTTCCGGCCAGAAAATATTTTCTACACACGGACTTCAGTATCGGTTGGAATTCCTGCAGCAGTATATCAAACTTACTCCAATTTCCCTGCTGGATCTCTTGTATAATCTGCTCCATTGCTTCCCTCCTGGCTCATGGCAAGCAGAACAAGTATTCTCCTTGCTTCTGCTCTTAATCCTTCAATAGTGTTAATCAGATCTTCGTACTCGCAAATCCAACTTAATTCGTATACGGTTACATCCGGCGTTATCTGGGTTATTCCGTACCGGCACTGTTTATAAGCCGTGTTATGGGTCATAAGGTTTTTTAGTACCTCGGGGTTTTCGGGAAGGTCATAGGGCAGCAGTACATTGACAGCTATCTTGGCATCTTCCCGCACGGTTACAGCTATAGGGAGGCCGGGGTCCAGCAATAGCTGGCTCCTGAAATCATGTACCTGGTGGCCGTAATTATCCACCAGAGTTTTTCTTACCCAGTCTCTTATATTACACCGCATACAGTCTTCCTCCCTTACTGGCCTCCAGATAAAGCTCAATGACTTCATCATGCAGGATTTCTATTAATTCAATCAGTTCTCCCCGGCTGAAAGGCAGTGCTATGGCTGCCTGAACAGCCACAACATTATCCTCTTCGTCAATCAGCATATTGTACCAGTCGTCGGTTTTGATGTTTTTATTTGGGAAAGGCTTAGGATGTACCGGGGAGGCTGCGGTTACAGCTGTCAATATCTCCCCGTTC
>JAKOQC010000166.1 GCA_029778565.1 bacterium | reverse complement strand
GCTATGCCGTTATTTTTTTGTACTTAATATAGGATACTATGCCTTGGTATGGTATAGTATCCTTGCTTTTAGTTGTGTATAACTATGTGTATAACTATGTGGATAACTATGTGTATAACTATGTGGATAACTATGTGGATAACTATGTGGATAACTATGTGGATAACTATGTGGATAACTATGTGGATAACTTAGGTCTTTGTGGATAAGTTATACACAACTTGTGGATAAGATTATTAGCGAGAGGTGTTTTCTTCAAGCCCATACCCATAGCCTACCACTAATGATATTAAACGGCACAAGTTAATTTACAGCGAACAACTGGTAAAGTGGTGAAGGGGGCTGTACCTCTCTAAAATTTTCACCTAAAATTTAAGTAGGCCACTCATAAATTTAGACTATATAAAATTCCTACCTAAAATTTGAGTAGGCCACCCAATCCACTTATAAACTCAAACAATTCCCTTACTGGACTTAGACCATATACCACTTAGCCACACATACACCACCACTCATAAACTTCACATTAAAATAAAATATACCACAACTTAGTCCTTACTTAGTCCTTACTTATACAAGTATTTTCATTTACGAATTCAGAATAATTATTTATATATGCTTCTCGTAAAAAATTATTACCTAAAATTTGAGTATGCCACCCATTTTATCATACATTGGTATATATAATTTCGTATTATATATATAGATAGTGATGAAAAAGTCTAAGTTTACCCTTTGGGAACAAGATGGTCCTAAAGGTAAGAAGATATCTAAAAAGCTAAGAAGTAAGTATGAACGTAGGTCTTCTAAAGAGGAGATAAGGAGGGAACTCTATGGCGAAGAAGACTCAGATTACTGTTGATACACCAGATTTCTCCTCTCCTGAAGATAATCGGTGGTGGGAGCGATCTGCTTCTAATCCTACCTTTGACAGTCCTGAGGAACTGTGGGCTTGTGCATGTGAATACTTTAAATGGTCGCAGGACAATCCGTTGTATGATATTAGGCCATTCCAGTTTAAGGGTGATGTGGTATTTAAGGCAGTTCCTAAGAAAAGAGCTTTTTCACTTCCTGGATTATGCAATTTCCTCAAAATAACTATGGGTAAATGGCAGTATATGAAGAATAAGAAAGCCGAATTTACAGACGTTATTTGCAAAATAGAGCAAGTGATATTCCAGCAGAAGTTTGAGAATGCTGCTGCTAACATATTAGATGCAGTTATGCTTTCCAAGGATTTGGGCTTGAAGGAATCTCATGAGCTAAGTGGAAGCGTTAATACATCCAGCAAAATTGATCTTTGTAATCTTAGTAATAGTGAGGTTCGTAAACTCGTTAATATAATAGAGAAGGCTAAGAAGAGTGACGTATAGTCAAGCTACTGGCAGCCTCAAAAGAAGGGCTATACAAAAAGAAATAATCGATAGGGAAGTATTTGCCGAGATACTTACTATATACAAAGATGCAATTATAGCTGAGTATTGTAGGCGAGAATTTGCTTATTTTATTAAGACTATGTGGAATGAATTATCTTCTGAGGAATTGAAATGGAACTGGCATATGGAGTATATCGCTGAGATATTATCTCGTATAGCTCGTAGAGTAGCTGATGGATTGCCTAATGCTGGCGATCTCATTATAAACTTACCACCTGGCTCAAGTAAATCGTCAATAGTCAGCGTAATGTTTCCTGTTTGGTGCTGGACTAATTGGCCTTGGATGAAATTTATAGTTTGCAGTTATAGTGGAGCTTTAGCTCTTGAACAGGCTGAATTGAGTAGGGATTTAGTTAAGTCAGACACATTCAAGACTTTATTTCCAAACATAAACGTTAAGCGTGATAAGGATACTAAATCCAACTTTAAAATTGAAGTACGCAACTATGATGGCACTACTACAGTCGGTGGCAACAGATATTCTACTTCGGTTGGCGGTACCTTGACTGGGTTTCATGCCCATATACTGATAGTAGATGACCCAATAGACCCTAATAGGGCAGTATCGGAAATTGAACTTAATAAGGCTAATAGGTGGATAGATCAGACGTTATCCACTCGTAAAATAGACAAGAACGTAACTGCTACTATAATGATTGCTCAGAGATTACATGAAAACGATCCTGCTGGACACATTATGAGCAAGGAAAACAAGAAATTCTTTAACATATGCATTCCTGGAGAGATTAGGAATTATAGGCATAAAGTCAATCCGCCAGAACTTATCCAGTTTTATAGAGATGATTTGCTTGATCCAGTTAGGTTAAACTGGGATGCTTTGAACAACCTTGAGATAGATTTAGGGCAATATGGGTATGCCAGCCAGATAGGACAAGACCCAATACCTGCTGGCGGTGGAATGTTTAGAGTGGATAACTTTAACATAGTAGACACAGTTGAAGATAAAATAGTAACTGTAATTAGAGCATGGGATAAAGCAGCTACAGCTTCTGGCGGTGCTTATACTGTAGGAGTCAAGATGGCTAAAACCATTAACAATAAATTTGTAATCTTAGACGTTGTCAGAGGCCAATGGTCAACTGATAAGCGTGAGCAGATAATTAGAGATACTGCCGAAATGGACGGCAAACGAACCATCATCTATATAGAGCAAGAACCTGGTAGTGGTGGTAAGGATAGTGCTTTAGCCACTATACGTAATTTGGCTGGATATTCTGTGTATACGGATAAGCCTACTGGTGATAAGGTGTTTAGGGCTGATCCTTATAGTGTTCAAGTTAATAATGGCAATGTTTATCTCGTCAGAGCACCTTGGAATTATGCATTTGTAGAGGAACACAGATATTTCCCTTTAGGCAAATATAAGGATCAGGTTGACGCTGCAAGTTTGGCATTTAGCAAATTAACTGCTGTGAAACGAGCTGGCCCTATATTAAGATAGGTAGGTGGAGAGATGCCAAGCAAGATTAAGGCGTTAGAGGAGAAAATACAAACTTTAAGCGCAATTGTTGGCAGAGCTAATCTACTGGCCAAGCTTGGATTTTCCTATAGTGGAGAACGTGATATTTATACCGCATTAGGGTATCCCAAAAGGCTTACATTTGACGATTATTATGCACAGTACAAACGACAAGATATAGCCAAGGCCATTATAGACAGACCAGTAAGTGCTACTTGGAGAGGAAAGATAAGCGTTATTGAAACTGAGGAAAGATATACAGCATTTGAAGAGGGCTGGGACAAACTCGATAAACAGCTAAACTTGAGAGCTAAATTTGCTCGTGTGGACAGGTTAGCTGGTTTGGGC
>JAKOQC010000165.1 GCA_029778565.1 bacterium | reverse complement strand
GGCACCTTTGAGCGTGCCATTGCGCTTCCAACCACAGTAAAGGCTGAAGAAGCCAAAGCTGAGTACCGTGATGGCGTAGTTGAACTCACACTCCCCAAGAAAGCTCCCGAATCCAAGGGAGTAAAGATTAGGCTGGAGTAATCCAGGACACGCTCCTAAAGCAAGAGAGCCGACCCTCAGGATGTCCGGGTCGGCTCTTTTTAATTAAAATAGCAAATTGCCTTCTGTTTCTTTTTTCAGTTTTGTTTTGAACCAGCTTATAAGGGTTTGTTTTACTAGCAAGAAATGTGTAGATGAAATCACAGGCGAAGGTAATGTTTGTTAAACATTGCTACTCTTGATGTTTCATTTCTCCGTCTATGCATGTTTGAACTCGACTGTCCCAAATTGTTATAGAATTAACTCTAAGATGCGGTTGCGAGAGTATGCGAGGGATTGGAGGCATTAGAAGGTGAGCATACCTTTTCTGGACTTAAAAGCACAATATCAAATCATAAGAGAACAAGTTCTGAGCTCTGCCTAGGGAAGACTCTGATAAGTTTAGATCTGGGGTTCAGAATGGAGAAATTTATTACCAGCCACGTTGCGCGCGGTTAATGTACTTAGGTTAGTCAGAGTTGATGACACTGGTTACAGAGTAGTCTTTGAAAAAGCACCAGTTCAATGCCGGAACTTTGAATTGGAATATATTGGTCAGTGGAAAGATATGTCTTTCTTGATGGTGCTCCTAGGGATCAGTTAGTAAGGAAAATCTACGTCAGCGTCTTGTGCGCTATTGTTGATTTTCGACAAGCTTATATATCTGCAGTTTGCGTCCCAGACTTCCATTGAGGACGGCTGCTTGTTCTTTCCCTAAGTTAGTATTACTATTCCATCTGTTGGCTCTTTTGACAGGAACATATGGTACACACGTTAATTATCGGAATTTGAATGACGTATATACCATTTTACTACTGCACACAGTCCAAAAGAAAAAACAACTAATAGCGGTATTAGAGACGGGAAAAGTGTAACATTTGAGGGCCGAGTGACTTTAGGTTCTCCGTGCCAGAAGAATCGTTGCATGTACATGGAAGGTGGGAAATACTCAAGGTTAGTAAGAAGGAGACAGTTGTTATAATACTATAGATGAATTGAGATGGGAATCCTTATTTTATTGAAGGGTGTGTAGCGTCGAGATGCAGAAAATTGTGTGGGATAGCGACTACTCGCGAAAGAACCATGAACCAAAGCGTTTGTCTAACTTTGGTCACGATAGTCGCATAATGATATGGATTTTCATTTTAGCCAATCTAGTGACAGCAGGTAACGAGTTTTTCTCTTATCAGCCGGCATTAGGTTTATGCTTTGTGGCTTTTCAGCTGGCTGTCGTCTTAGCACTTGTATTGCTTAAGCGTATCAAGTGGGCCATTTTTTTAAACGTTCTATTCTACCTGAGCGGACTAGAGTTTTCTAGGGATTTGATCAGCAAAACCCCAATATTCTCATACAGGACAGTGAGCATTGTTGGGGTTTCAGTTGGTACTATTATGGTTCTTTTGATTTCTGTTTTAGTCTTAATGAAGTACTTTTTCGCTGTGGCAAGACGAGGTACTTCCCGCCACTTGTGGTTCTTGAGCCCTGCGTTGTTTGCTGTGGTGTTCTACTCGGCTTCTGTTGGGATGACTATGTTGCTGGGACATGTCTATACCGTCGAAGCTTACCTCTCGGATATGCAGTTGGCGATAGTTCTAATTTCAGGGTTAGCCTTAGGACTAGTGTATGTTTGGCGTGACGAGAGGTCAGCTAACCTATTCACATGGCTTATAGTCAGCATTCTTGCTGCACGTGCACTGGTGCCTGGTATTATGATGCTTAGTGGTTATATTAGAGGTTCATACGGTGGTGTACCGATAACTTCTTTCAGCGCGTTAGACTTTTATATACCATTCTTAGTTTTCTACGATCCTCCGATGGAAGTGGGTGGACTGAAGATATTGTTATTTGTGTGTTGGGTATTAGGGATGTATAGGGTAGGGTATGTGGAACCATCAGGCAAGGGCATTATAATTTGCATAGTTGTGTTAGTTTTACTTGGGTTAAAGGTCGTTACGAAGATCATTAGTGTAAATTTGTCTGTAGGACGCAAAACTTTTATAGGTTCAGCAATTCTTGTGGTGTTGGTGATAGTAATTCTCTTGGCTCGTCCATCATTTGTTGTAACTACGTCACCTGGTGACAACTCTATTCTAAGAATGAGCAAGACACATCAAGTTAAAAGTCTTATGAGCTTTTTCGGTGGAAACAGTTTATATTCAGTGGATACTTCACCTCAAGTTAGGATTTTGGAGCTATTCAATATAGAGCATGGCTATGCTAAGGCACCGTTGTTTGCTATTTTTGGAGAAGGGTGGGGAGGATATTTTTCTGACGAAGCTTATCCGTTTCCCCTATCCGCGCTAGGGCCTGGGAGCTACTCCGAGGAGGAGATATCGACGCACATGTTTTTTTCTCCTCATGAGAGTTTTAACTACGTACTTTTAAAATATGGATTCACTGGCGTCTTCTTCTGGGTTTTAATCATGATTAAAGTGCTACTAAGCAAGAGAATAAAGTTGTTTAACAAGTCTGTTTTTGTGGCACTATGGTTCATTACTCTGGGTTACAGCTTAAGTGCAATGTATCTTACCGGTATATTGCTTGCTCAAATGTTAATGAAAACTAAGCCTTTGAGGCGTATCGTATGAGAGTTGCACTAGTTGATCTTGCAACTACAAAAGGCCATAGGCTTTTTAATAGTAATATGTTGGGTGCCCTTAAAGCTAATGGGTTAGAGGTCACCACAGTATCTTCAGGTACTGCCTTTTTCAATCCTTCGGATGTAGACATAGTCATACCGGACTGTTTTTATGTTGAATTGGACAAAGTAGTGCCAGTTCCAGTAAGGAAGCTAAGAGAGATGAAACGCGTCCTTTGGGCTATAAATTATTTGAAGAAGTTTAAGCCATGGGACTTAATTTTGGTAAGCAGTTTCGAAACAGTTTCTTTCTCGCTTTTGTCAGCTAGTTTTTCTTCGCTTTCGAGAAATACTATAGCTTTCCTGCATTACAACGTTGATGATGCCGCGCGAAGCGTACTAAAGAGAGCTCTCTTACGTTCTGTGAGTAGGCAAGTCACTTTGGTGGCCCTAGAACCTTTTATAGCTGATTTTGCTAGCAAGCTGTTAAGACGCGAAGTGGTACATGTCCCAGAAATTCTAAGTTCTAGCGGCCTACCACGCGGTGACTCGGGTAGTCTAGTACCTTCCGGACGAATTCTAGTTTTCGCACCAAGCGGAAGTAACGCGGCTGATTTGCAAGAGCTTTTAATATCTGCTGAACCAGAGTTCCGTGACAAGGGAATTGTGGTTGTAGCGAAAGGTAGGACAGAGTATATCAGCGATAGTGTGATTGTCAAACAGTACTTCAGTGATACAGAATATGAAAAGTTTATGTCTGATTGTTCTGTTGTCTTAGCGCTGCTCCGTAAGGGTTTCAATTATCGTGCAAGTGGTGTTGTATATGATGCATGTCTAGCAGGCAAACCAATCATATCTAATCAGTCGATGTTTGCTGATTACATGCATCAAAAATACGGCAACCCCGTTTATATAATTCAAAATATAAGTGCCGAGTCAATTGGAAATGGAATTGATTTTGTGTTGAATGAGTGGGATAGAAGTTGGAATTATGAACAGTTTCTGTATGATCATTCTGTAGAAGCTTTTGTCGAGGCTTTGCACAGTGTTGTAATTAACTCATTGCACTGAACTTACGTAAGTAATCTATAGGGATATACTGGTTCTGTGATGGCATTAGGAACAGAAGCACTTTCCATAAAACTAATGACTATTAAAGAGTAACAAACTACAACTTAGTTCGGTTGAGCTTTCTGATGTAGTGTTTTTTATATTGGTAGTAACAATTGTAGTGTCGAAAAGATTGCGTTGTTAGCAGGTTACATTGTCAGTAATGGTAGGCACATTGATTTACACTTAGTATAACAAGGGTCTTTGTTTCCGTGACTATTGGGGAGAGTGTGCAAGCACAAACTACAGCAATCATATTTGATGATGCGTAGAAGTGATTATGCACATGTATGCTACTCTGGCGCACGGCCATTCGCTTCCATGCAAACAGGAGCCTATGCTCACTCAGTTACGAGGCTATAGCCGGGACAAGTTGGATAAGTGATAAAAGGATAGCGATACAATGTTATTATTGATTGTAGTGTGCAGAGAGGTAAGCAAGCTATAACTTTAAAAGGTGGAGGAACTAATTAGAGGTTAAGTAGGTTAGAAGTTCCAACAGTAGTAAATCAGTTTAATGATATTCAGTAGACATGGAGCTTTGGTTGTTAGACTTTAGCTGATGTAGGAAGTACATAATAGAAAAAGTTGGAGGGTAGAATTTGAGAAGTGTTGTAATTATAAGATCTAATGCTATCTCGCCGGATGTTAGAGTAGAAAAGGAAGCCTATACTCTTGGGTGTGCGGGGTTTGACGTTCTGGTTTTAGGGTGGGATCGAGAATTTCAGTTTCCTGAAAGAGAAGACAGAGGTGCCTTCAGAATACGCCGCCTAAGGGTTCGTGGTAGCTATGGAAAAGGTCTTCGTAATGCGTTCAACATTATTGTGTGGAGCATTGCTCTTTTCATTTGGTTGGCTAGGAATCGTAATTCTTTCTCTATAATTCACGCTTGCGACTTTGATACTGTGATCCCTGCGTTATTATGTAAGTTTGTTTTCCGTAAGAAGTTAGTTTATGACATATTTGATTTTTACTCTGACAGGGTACGTGGAATTCCTGTGTTCTTACGTTCTATGTTGAGGAGAGCGGAGATTTGGGCTATATCTACTGCTGACGCCACGATTATAGCGGATGAATATCGCATAACGCAGATAGACGGAGCAAAACCCAAGCGTCTAATTGTTGTTTACAATTCCCCTCCTAACTTTGAGTGCAATTCTGAGAACGTAAAAGTTCACCAGTTTACAGTTGGTTATGTGGGGCTCTTGAGCAAAACCAGAGGTATTTTTGAAATGATTAGGGTCATAAAACTACACCCAGAGTGGAAACTAGTCATTGGTGGGTTTGGACCTGATGAAGACAAAGTAAAATCTCTAATCGAGAAACTGCCAAATGCACGTTTCATTGGCCGCGTTTCTTATACCGAAGCACTAAAGACTTATTGTGAATTTGATGTGATTTTTGCGACTTATGATCCTTCAGTACCTAACAACAGATACTCAAGTGCTAATAAATTGTTTGAAGCGATGATGTTTGGGCTTCCCATTATAGTGGCTGCTAACACAGGAATGGACAAACTCGTGCAACAGCATAAAATTGGTTTCGTTGTCGAGTATGGGAATGTAGAAGACTTAGAAAAAGCCTTGATGGAGATCGCTAATTGGGATCCGGGAAAGCGGTCTGCCTTTGCTGAGATGTCTAAAGGTATATTCAAAGCATACTACGCATGGGAAATAATGGAACAAAGGCTTATTGATCTTTACTTAAGTTTTTAGCCTTTGGCGTTTGCCTATTAGTAGGCACAAGGTAGCATCAGAAATTCTAATGGCATTTAGTGTAGTTACTGCTGGTACTCCATGTGGATCACTTCCGTATCAGTGTCAGACTTAAACGAAACACCAAGGTTCTCTAGTTCTTTTCTTAGTTCCAAATAGTTGAATATTTCACCGTTGTAAATGATAGCCATATC
>JAKOQC010000023.1 GCA_029778565.1 bacterium | reverse complement strand
TTTGTAGCTTCTTCTAGTTCTTTAACTATTTGTGCAAGTGGCTTTATCTTACCTGATGAATCTGTTATGGAAACCCCTAAAGCACTTAAAGCCTCTGCAGCTTGTTTGGGTGGGTTAACTAGCCTTAGCATCACACCTCTAAGTACGGTACCTGCCATACTTCCTTGTATTCCGGCATCACCGAGAAGGCCTGCAGCTGCTGCAACTTCCTCCAAACTGAAACCTGCTGCAGCTGCAACCGGGCCGGCGTATTTCATCGTTTCGCCTAAAGATTCTAAAGTTGTGTTAGAAGATGTAAATGCCTTAGTTAAAACATCTGCTGCTCTTCCCGCTTCTTCTGCTGCTAATCCAAAACCTGATAAAATATTTGATGTAATATCAGCAGCCACAGCAAGATCTGTTTGTCCTGCTGCAGCTATATTAAGTAACCCTGGCATTGCAGCGATAGTTTCGTTTACTTTGAAGCCAGCCATTGCTAAATATTGCATAGCTTCAGCAGCTTGACTTGAGCTAAATACTGTAGATTTGCCTAGTTCTAAAGCTGTTTTTTCTAATGCTTTAAATTCTTGTTCTGTAGCTCCAGATAGTGCTGCAACCCTTGACATGGCTTTTTCGAAATCCATACCAACTTTTGTAGCAGCAGCACCCATTGCTCCTACAGCTGCACTTGTTGCTACTACGGCCGTACCTATTGCTTTAAGCGCCTTACCGCCTATGGTTTGTAATCTATTAAGGCCTTTTTTAAAACCAGATTCATCTAGTTTAGTATCAAATATTAAAGAGCCGTCAGCCACCTACTTTCACCTCTCTTTCCTAAGGCATGAGTAGCGGCTCAACGGCTCACTTACTACTCGATTTTTATTTCAATTTCTTTTTTACATTGTTTGCACTTAATAAACAATTTTTTACTCTTACCGTCTATTTCATCGTATTTTAATAGTTTCTGATTGCAGTTTGGACATCTATACCATATCTTCTTTGTTTTCACATTTGCCATCACCTACTTTCAAGCATAAAAATAGCACCTATTAAGGTGCTATCTTATTTTCCATTAGTATATTGCTAATTTCTAAAAAATACTAGCTATAGCATTTATAAAGTCTCTTTCTTTCTCTTCCTGCGTCCTGTTATCAGGGAGGGCATATATTTGTTTCATTTTACGGTAGTATTTCTTCTCGCTATCGCTCATATCATTTGTTATTTCAATAGATCTGTACCCCATGATTTTACATATTA
>JAKOQC010000022.1 GCA_029778565.1 bacterium | reverse complement strand
TACGAATCCACTCTTGTCAGAACCAACAAAGTCGGCAAAATCCAATATGTTACCAATAAGCTGCCTCTTACGTTTTCCCGTTTGTGGTATTGGTATACCTTACTTTTGTTGTATATTTATTAGACAAGACGAAAACCCGGTCAAGAACTCTTCACTAGTTTGAGCACATTTAGAACCTTAGGAATTTGAGCACGCCAAGTAAAAAGATAACGGAGAAAGAGAATAAATTGAAAAGAACACATGTTTGAAGTAGGTACTTATCTATTTTCCCTCAATAAGGTGCAAGAAAAAGAAAAACCGTTGATGTGACTTCTTCCGTTCGTCTAATAAACAAGCCTGATCAGCAAGGTGACGAGCTCCAACAGGCCAGTGAGAATTGCCAACAAAAACTTTACAAGAACATCAGTAAACTTATCGCAGGGACATGAACATTCATGTCTAGCTTCCTATTCGCTTGTGGTTTTTCCATGAAAAGTCAGCCTGAAAATGAGTGGCATGCCATATACCAAGACCATTTTGCCGAAAAGTGTCCAGATCAAATGCTAGGCTTTCCTTTAATATCACTTCTTCCGTGTTTTAGTAGAGTAGAGAGGATAAAACAATGTATAATTTCTCTGAGAGTAATGCTCAGGACAAGTCACGCAAACCTTTCTATTGACGAAGGTGGTGTAATTGGTTACAATTCTAGTCAAACAAGGCAAAAAAGAACTGAGTCCGCCTGTAGGCAGGATTCCTGAGGTTTTGTTCTTTATATGGTCAGCTATCCTACCCTTTGATAGCATACTTAAGATAGGAGATTTTGGTACAGTTACAAAGTATTTAGGCCTAATTGTAGTTATAGCCGTAATCGCTGATAGACTCGTAAGAGGACATGGCTATATTATCAAGCTAAATAGAGGCTCAATAGTATGGGGATTCTTTGTGCTACTTTCAGTAGCTTCGCTAGTATGGTCAATTTCCCCTGAAGAAAGCTTAAATAGCCTTCGAAAGCTGGTTGGCCTTTATGGCATGTATCTCGTCGTTAGCATAACACCTTGGAAAGAAAAAAGTCTAGATCGTCTAGCCTCATATATAATCGCAGGCGGTGTTGCCGCAGCTATAGTCTCCATTTACTTTTTTATATCTGGAGTAACCTACCTAACAACAGTAAGAGCTAGTCTAGTAATTGGGGAACAAAGACTCGCAGATCCTAACCATTTCGGAATTAGTCTAATTCTTCCTTTCATTTTTTCGTTACATAGATATTTTAGAGGGGCGCATCATGCTTTTAACCTTGCTGAATCTGGAGTTATACTGACCGCAATCGTCTTGACTGGTTCGAGAGGTGCAGTTGCCGGTGTCATTTGTGCCGCTTTTTTTCTAATCTGGAACGACAAAAGAGTAAAGCCCCGTCAGTTAGTCCTCTTAGCTACAGCAGGTACGATTTTTCTGTTATTTCTTAATCACATTGCGCCCGAACAGTTATTAATGCGCTACACACTCAATACAATACTTGCGTCACAGGGCAGCGAACGGTTCGGAATTTGGTATTTCGCACTAGAAGCTTTCAAGAAACATCCTCTGATAGGTTGGGGTTATGGCACTTTCTCTTACTTGGCAAGCGGAGGCATCTCAGCAAATGTTACGCTGCCGCCTTCAATCGGTGCCATGCCCCACAACATATATCTCCAAGCCTTGACAGAATTAGGTGTTTTAGGCTTCAGTTTATTGCTG
>JAKOQC010000021.1 GCA_029778565.1 bacterium | reverse complement strand
AGAAGGACCCCCGTACAAGTATCCAACTTAACGGGTGTAGTAGCAATAGCAGCAGGAGGCTATCATTCCCTAGCTAT
Organism: bacterium; assembly: GCA_029778565.1. Classification (GTDB taxonomy): domain Bacteria; phylum Patescibacteriota; class Saccharimonadia; order CAILAD01; family BJGX01; genus JAHFOQ01. The sequence continues at coordinate 2,284 of JAKOQC010000021.1, read as the reverse complement.
AAAATCTGATGGCCCCGTCTGGGCTTGGGGGTATAACAATTGCGGCCAACTTGGAGACGGAACGACTGATAAAAGAAGCACCCCCAGACAAGTATCTAATTTGAGTCTATCAACATTACCGGCCAAAAAACCATCAATACCATACACAAACATAACCCACCAATCATTTCAAGTTACTGTAACATCAGACAATGTTGTACCGGTTACTTACTACTTTGAACTAAGAAACACATCAGGACAGGTGCTTCAAAATTCCGGGTGGAAAACAGGATCAAGTCATACATTTTCCGGATTAAGTCCAGGAACAAAATATAAAGTATTTGTAAGGGTAAAAACAACTGATAATCTGTTATCTACTTGGACTGATTTAGGAGAAGTAACAACGTTATCTGTACCTACCCTTTCGACGCAAATTGATGCAAATAACATAACGACAATAAAAATAACGGTTAATCCGGGTGTTAATGGCAGTAATGTTGCTTATTACATCGAACGCGCTACTGATTCAGCCTTTACACAAAACAGAAAGGTGATAGCAAACTGGTCCACAAGTTTAACCTACAATGATACAGGTCTTGCAACAGGAACAACATATTATTATCGTGTCAAGGCAAGAAGCGCGCCTGGTTATGAAACTCCTTGGAGCGCAACAGTCAGCAGAACGACCATTCCAGGCCAAGTTACTGGCCTTTCCGTTAGTACAGCAGTAACAAAATGGAGCAGTACAGAAGGTCGAATTAAAGTCGTATTAACCTGGCAAAAACCTCAAGGAGCAACAGGTTTCTATGTGGATGTTCACGACGGCTACACATGGAGAGCATTTGACGTAGGAAATGTAACCAGCTGGGATTCAAGCGTTGCAAAAATATACCCTGCAGAAAGCGTAATATCATCATATGCAACAAACACACGAACAGCAGACATCTTTCTTTACAACAAAAGCGGCCTTGACTTAAGAGACGACCCAAGGAATCTATACAGGTCAGCACTGCTAAATGACTATAACAATACACAATACTACATGTTCAGAGTAAGACCATACGGAGTTAACGGTAAAGAATACACGGGCCCACCGGCATATATCAACTCTCCGGTAACATCGGCCAAAGAAGGTGCACCCATCGTAAATTCCGTAACAATGGTTGACGGCAGCACGAGACTTACCGATACATCAGTGGATTTAAAAATATCAGCAACTGCATCCGGATCAGGTTTGAAAGGAATATACATCAGCGATCAGCCGAACATGGCAGGTGCAGTGTTTTACCAATGGCCGACACAAGGTCAAAATACAGGCACTATGACAGTAAAGCATGAAATAGGCTATAAAACAGGATCAGTAGCTTTGTATATTAAGGCTGTAAACATGAACGACCTACAAAGCGAAGAAGTATACATCTTGCACCTATATGCAATTAACGATATTACTCCGCCAGTAGTAAAACCGGTATTAAACTCTGGCGATGAATTTGCAACAAATCGCAATATAACAATGACGCTGGATGCCTACGATGACATATCAAGTGTAAATGATCTGAAAGTGAGATATTCCTTCGACGGCATTAACTGGATACCAGGATCGGGCATGTGGGAAGACTTTACATTTATCAGAACAATCACCGTTCCTTTTGAGCCAACAGACCAAGTTGAGATAGTGAGGGTGTTTGTCCAGGCAAAAGATAAGGCAGGAAACATAGGTAATGGTTACGCATCGATTAAGTATGTATCAGAGTCGAAGCTACAGGAGGAAAGGCTAAAATCAAGGCAATCAGGCGATACTGAAAAGCCACGAATAATAGGCTTGAAACTCAAAAACGGCGGTAGCGTTTCAAGGTCAAACAATGTGGAATTTAGCTTTGCAGTAGAAGATAACGTAACTCTGCCGGAAAACATTCAAATACAGGTAAGCACTAATGGAATCACATGGGAAAATACAGGATTATATGAAGGTAGTATAACTTACTACTTTAGTAATTCAGGATACAAAGAGTTATATATTAAGGCTATAGATGAAGCAGGTAATTATACAATTGAGAATATAACGTTTTTCATACTAAAATAGAGAGCGTTTAGTAACGCTCTCTCAGACTGTAGACAAAAACAGCTTCCAGGAAAAACTTTGGAAGCTGTTTTTTATGGCAAACAATAAATTTGACACAAAAAAGGTAGCAGCAGCCGCTACTGGATGTGGTGCAGGTGGCATTTTCTGTTGCCTCCTTTTCCACATCGCCAACTTCTTTAAATTCATGCATGCGAAAAGAAGCGTGAGGTGATGTTGAACTTT
>JAKOQC010000164.1 GCA_029778565.1 bacterium | reverse complement strand
TTAAGACTCTGAAGAGCACGTCCAGCAATAATACCAGTAGGTCTACGTCCTTGAGTAACGTCCATAATACCCGAAACAGTTTGAATCAATAACTCAGTGTTAGTACGGTAAGTATACACATCACTACCAAATTGAGGAGGAATATCATAATAAATAGCTTTGGTAGGGTCACCATTAACTGTGATAACACGTCCCTGCGTATTGTCAACCACAGCAGGGTTAACGCCAGCTTGAGCAGAAATAATCTTTTGACGGTTGGACGTAAGCGCTATGTTCTTATCAATACGTAAATCAAGAGCATCTGCCTTATCTTGCAAAGACTCAATTTCTTCAACGTACCCTACGCCACGTGTGTAGAAGTTATCGGAGTTATAATCTTCTATGGCAATCCACGGTACAAACGGATGACGGTTATGGTCGTATACACTATGTTCGTTTTTAAGCACGACATCACCAGCAACAGTAACCACGTACCAATCGTTCTTGCGTTCTTTGCTATAGTCACGTATCCAACATTCGTACACATCTACTGTAGGGGCAACGTCAACAATAGACTGCATATTGTCACCAGTAGCGTACAACGAGCTACGCTCCGACATAGTAGATGATACGTTTTTCTTTTCTTCACGGTCTTTACTTAGCGGATACTCTCCGTACTCAGCGTAAATCTTAGAAGCGTCTACGTTGGATAGTTTATGAATTATCCACCGGGCCTCCCTGTAATCAGTCGCAATAGGGTCAATAAAAATAGTGCTAGGATGACAGGCCATTAAGTCAAGCGAGTCGTTAACATCGTCATACCCTATCTTAAACCAGCCTACACCATTTATAAGTCCGTAATGAATAACCTCACGAATAACCGTCTTAATACCAGCCCTAAGCAATTCGTCTTTAAGAAATCTGGTCATAATGTCGGCTGCAATGTTGTCCTTACGTCCACGTGGCTTGGCGTTTAGCACAGGCATATTACGTGCGATATGAACCTTAGCGTTCTCAACCACAGAAAAAATGTAGTTTGTAAAATACAACGGAGTAGAGGATGTATCCGTAAGATACATCAAGCCACGTCTATACTTGCGTTGATACCTGTCCCAAACCAAGTTACGTC
>JAKOQC010000163.1 GCA_029778565.1 bacterium | reverse complement strand
GGGAATCGGCAATTCGCCTAATTGGAGCCTTACTTATGGAAATTGACGACAAGTGGATAAGCGGCAAAAAATACCTGGATATGAGTGAATACCTTCAGTGGCAAGAAGAGCAAAAACAAACCAATGATCAAAGCAATATTGCGTATATCAGATAAGCTTATTGATAACTGAGGAATTTACACACTAATCTGGACTTGATCCATCCTGGAGAAAGATTAAGAGACCAAATATAACGATAACAGGAATACAAACAACTGAGGCAATAAGTGCAAAAACAAGGTCAAAAATTCGTCGAACAACACCAAAACCAAAATTTGCTGGACGTGGCTTAAGCATACCCATTTCTGCGGTAGCAGCGTGTTCAGCAAAGTACGACTTGCAATCATAATCCTTTGCAGCATGTGAACCAATAGACACTTTAAAAACCTAACCTCCCTAAGGCTTTCTTAAAACTTAGTTATTAATGCTCTCACGTAAAAACTTCTCGTAGAATAGTCCCCGCAGATTATTGGGGAATATCCGCACCAGAGTTCTGGACGTTACGTTAAACGCAAACTGTAAAGTGTTGATAAAACCCATATCTAGGAATGCTTTTTGCAATCTATACTCAGACTTTATGTAGTCAAAGCCACCTCGGCGGGAATACATTTCCTTTCCAGTTCTTACCTTTACCAAGATCTCGTCGAGATTGAGAATTTGATAACCATTGTTTAGCAGACGCGCCCAAAGATAATAATCTTCGACCCCTAAGAAATGTTGATATCCGCCAACTTTTAGCACGATACTCTTTCTAAACATGGCAGTCGTATGATTTACCGGGTTACGATACTTGGCATATTTCAGTATGTCCTGAGGGCTTGTAGGTACCTTGCGCACGTATTTTATGTAATCTACCTGTTCGTCATAAAACTCTCCAATAAAGCCCCCGACAACTGCAATTTCAGGATTAAGTGTTAGAGATCGTAACTGCCTTTCAAATCTGTCTGGCACACATATATCGTCGGTATCCATTCGAGCGACAAACTCATGGGAGCATGCGTTAAGACCCTCACGTAAGGCGTTTCCGAGACCGACATTTGTAGGTAACGGAACAATCTTTAGAATACTTGGGTACCTCGCTTGATACTGAGTTATTACAGACTCAATCTCCTCCGTTAGTGGACCATCCTTCACCAAGACTATCTCTGTAGGTACAACTGTCTGGTTAAATAAACTGTCAAAAGCCTGACTTAGGTACCGTGGATTTTCTCGCCAATAAATGGACATTAAGACAGAAAAACTTGGATAAATCACAATAACTGCTTCCTCTCCTTTGCATAATATCTTTGAGCAATGCTTTCGTAAATGTCTTGATACCCCTTACTCATGGTTGCATATGAATAATTATCCAGAACAATTTTTCGGGCTTGTCTCCCCATCTCTCCAACGTTCATCCCCATAAGTTTGCGAAGTTGTGTAGCAAGTTCTGTAGCATCACCGGTTGGAAACGTGAGGCCCGCACGCTGCTGATCTTGCAGCACTTCACGATGAGAATCAATGTTGGACAGGACGACCGGGATTCCCGTGGACATAGCCTCAAGAACCGCCATCGGTAAACCCTCAGATTGGGAGCAAGAGACGTAAACATCAGCTGCCTTCAAATATTGATGAACATTACTTACTTTGCCAGCGATGATTACAGAATCATCGGCTTCCTTTGCTAACACATCCTTTAGAGGACCATCCCCTAAAACAACTAATTTTGAGTTAGCTAACTGTGCTTGCTGAAATCCCTTAATAAGGGTTACAGGATCTTTTAGGACACTTAAGTTGCCGGTTGAAACGAAAAGGGTACAATCTAAAGGAATACCAAGTTTCTTCCGAAGCATAAGTTTCTCCTCGGTAGTAACCGGTACGAAAACTTTCGTATCTACCCCATTAGGCACTACCTCAGTCTCTATTTGTACCGAACGGGCCAGTTTGTCGGCTACGGTACGAGAACATGAGATGGGCACTATAATTCGCCTAATAAAACGGCAGTGTAGCCTTGCCAGCAGGCTGCCCATTACTCGCCCATATGTCAGGCCATAATCTTCGAAAACAAAACTATGTATTGTGTTACAGGTATAGTAGTCTTGAAGGAAGGTTGCCGCTAGGAAATCCGCACGAATTCCATGAGAGTGGACGATCATAGGGCTTATCTCACTTAATTGCTTACGTAGTTTTCCACCAAGAAAACTTTCTCGCCTCTTTAGTCCCAAAGAGTTTATCTTAACATCGTTTTCCAGAAAAGATTGGATCATCGTATCTTCTGGTTCGGGAGACAAAGTGATGATACTCGGTTGAAAACGTTCCCTGTTCAGTCCTTGGATTAACCCTAACAACTGCACCATGGGTCCACAACGTTTTAATGATGAAACTATATAAGCTATCCTCACTTTATCGATAACAAGCACCTTCTTTTACCTAAATCATGAACTTTAGTAGACCAATCCCTGTAAACTAAACAGCATGGCAATGTTATAAATCAGCAACACGAATGTAATTACATGATGCGAAAAAGCCTGAAGAAATTTGTTACGGGAAACCTGAGCAATTGCTGGGATGACAAAGATCAGCATCGTTAAATAAATCTCGGGGATTCGAACTGCAAGAACTTCAATTTCTCTTAGCATGGCAGTAAGAATGAGCCCGAATATCACGGAGTACAGTTTGGTGTCAAAGAATTCATCAGTTTTTAATAACCTCTTTCTGAAGAAAACACCGGCAAAAGCAAAAGCATAATAAAACAGTCTTTTCGCATCCAAGCTTATTGACTTGGACGCAGTAACTAAGTAAGCGTTCATTCTGCCCAAGAAAAATCCTTCACCTAAAATATCGATCACAGTAAGCCACAATCCAGTAGTACTGATAAAATACAAAGCGAGGGAGAAAAACAGCAATCCGTAAAGGTGCCAGTTCTTAAACTTTATCCGAGGGAAAAAGTAAATGCCTAAACCTAGAATGGCGCTGGCGTGAATGGTGGTTGCTATAGCAATAATGAAAAGGTATTTTAAGAATCTTTGTTCGTGCACATACCTGAGGCCAAATAAGACTAGGGCATAGGCTAAAGATGCACGAATCTGTCCAAAATCTCTAACATAGTAAAAAAGGGAAACGTATGCAAGTAAGGCAAAAAACCAACGGTTAGTATATCTCGTTATTGATTTAGCAACTAACAACAAAGTTATAAAGGACATCAATAGTAGCAAAACACGGTAATTATCGATCACCAGTTTAACCAATGAATTGATTATGTAGTAGCCGAAATCTGAACCTGCGGGAGACTCAAATGGCTTATGATTTGTGTCCCACGAGTAGAAAGAAGCCCAAGACAATCCTCTAAACCCGCTGAAAGCAACGAGTAATGCTACCAGACAAAAGAGAAAGGGTTGCTTGTATTTTTTACTTTGAATGTAATCGCTTAAAGAAAACACGTAGGTTAAAACACTCACGGAGAAAAACAGCACAATGTCACCGCCATATATTAGTCCAAATTAATACTACCTTTGAAAAGCCTTACACTCTTGATAACACCTTGTCCAAGACTAATTTCAACGCAGATAACAATACACTAGGCTTAGATATTAAGTATCGGCATGTTTCTAACGCTTTACCGTTTCTTGCTAATGATATTGCTCTTTTTACTTCCTGCCTTTGCCGCTCTTTGTTATAAAGTTTATGTATAACTTTTTGCTCTTCCAAGGTCAGACCGGGTAACTCCAAAATATTCTTATACACCTTAAGTAGGTCTTCCAGATCATCCAACTGATGGGTTAAGGAGTCCTTATTCACTCTATACTTATACAACGGTTTGTTGATCAAAGCAAGCTGATAACCCGCTAAGAATAACTTAGCGTATAACTCCAAATCCTCGCCAACCCGCGCACTGACGTTGAAACGTAGGTTTGCGTTTTCTATGGATTTTTTCGGAATCATGGGCTGAATAACGGGTGCGCCCAAGGAGAGGTACTTACCAAAATCCATTATAACATGATCGTTTGGTCTTTCACCCACAACATTCCAATCGATCATTGTTCTTATTGGTTCTAGGGTGTCATTTCCTGTGCAGATTAGCATGTTATCAGCCACGAAGCAATCAGAAGAGACGCGATTAACTAAACTTACAAATTCCCCTAAACGGGAAGGTTCCCAGACGTCATCGGAATCAATAAAGGCCAACCAGCTGCCTTGGGCCATGGAGAGCCCAGTGTTTCTCGCTGCACTTGGTCCTTTGTTACTTTCATGTTGGATAGCCCTAATACGCTCATCACTATTTGCGTAAGAAGTAATAACATCCCAAGTTTCATCCTGAGACCCGTCATCTACAATAATGAGCTCAAAATTAGTGTGTGTTTGAGCTAACACCGACTCAATTGCTTGTTCGATATATTTAGATGCGTTGTAAGCGGGCATTATTATGGAAATTAGTTCAGTCATCGGTTTGACCCCCCAACTTTGGAGAATATCTGCTTAATGTTCCAACTATCACATGATTGCTCTTTTCTTAGGCAACCATCATAGTTGGTTTGACTTCCTGGTCAACATTACTGCGGTAAAATGTCATGGGCGCTTTATTTTTTAGGCTGCCATGACGTCGCCGGTGATTGTAGTAATCCATGAACTCACTGACACATTTG
>JAKOQC010000162.1 GCA_029778565.1 bacterium | reverse complement strand
CGATTATGGAGAACCGTTAGACACCAAAACACTAGTACATGAGTGCTGGGCAAGTGTAAGAAATAAAAGTGGCACAGAGCAATTCAAGTCAGTTACTCCTTTCAGTAAAGTAGTTACAAGTTTTCTTATTAGATATACTAAGAAAGCTATTGATACTACTATGAAAATAGAGTTTCAAGGAAAAGAATACAATATTATTTATGTAGATAACTATAACTTCTCTAATGAATGGATAGAGATAACTGCTGAGAAGGTGATGTAATGGCTAAGGTGAATTTTAAAGTAGAAGGGATGAAAGAGTTAAAAAGGTCGCTTGACAAACTCGGTAAAGTACCTCAGAAACACGTTACAAGTGCATCAAAAAAAGGCATGAATATAGAATTAAAAGCTGCTAAAGCTGCTGCTCCTGTAGACGAGGGGAATCTTAAGAAAGGCATGAAGTTAGTAGGTGAAAAGTCTAAATATAAAGGTAAAAAAGTATATCGACTAGTGTTCGATAGGGCTTATAACAACATTTTTCAGAAACCTAATAAGCAAGGCAAAATTACAGGATACTACCCAGTTTCGCAGGAGTATGGCTTTTTCGCAAAGAACGGAAGGTACATACCAGGCTATCGTTTCATCCATGCTACATTTGAGTCCAACACAAGCAGGATAGAAAAGACAATAGTAAGCGAAATGAAGAAAAAAATTGATGATGAAATAGCGAAAGCGGGGTTGAAGTAATGGAAACCGCACTAAGATATGAACTTGTACAAGCAATACCAGAATTAGAAAATCAGATATTTCCTACCAATGCACCAGAAGGAGCTGTAGGACCATATTTGGTATATGCGAGAATTACAACAGAAGATACAAAAACATTGGATGGATACACCGGAAGTGGTGCAATAAGCTATATGTTCTCCGTTATGGCTAAAAAATACTCTGATACGGTTGATATGAGAAATAAAGTTAAAGAGTTACTGCTGTCATTACCTAAGACGTGGATAGGTAAAGATAGCAGTATTTTTGTTGAAGATTTATCTATTAACAACATAACAGAGCAGTACGAACACGAACTCGGAGTAAACCGAGGGATTATTGATTTTACAATTTATTATTAGGAGGTAATATAATGGCTAAAAGAGCATTAGGAACTAAATTAAAAATCGGTACAGATGTTTCAGCCGTTGCAGTAGCAGGTCTGACTTCTATAGTTGGATTAGAATTATCAGCTGACACTATAGATGTAACCACATTAGATTCAGACGGTGGTTATAGAGAGTTTATAGCTGGCTTTAAGGATGCTGGGGAAGTATCTTTAGAAGGTTTTTTAGAACTTGAACAAGGGAAAGGGCAAAAAGAGCTATATGACTTATATGACAGTGGGGAAGAAGAGGACTTTACAATTCTATTCCCTAAAAATATGGGTAGCTGGCAATTTAAAGGTGTGGTAACGGGGTTTAGCACCGGAGCAAGCCTTGAGGACCCGCTCTCATTCTCTGCAACTATAAAGGTTACAGGGAAACCAACGCTCACTATAACACCATAAGGCTAGATTAAGCATCTAGCCTTTTTATCTTTGAAAGGGGTGTGAAACATGGACGCAAAAGAGATGTTGAAAAGATTGCGAGGAAAGGTTATGAAGTTTAAGTCTAAATTCAAACTTGAATTTGACATAGAAACGAATTCAGAAAATATGGAGGAGATTCTACACATTATTACTAACAATATCAGAAATGAACTTGAACAAAGGATAAAGGATAAAACGGAAATCACTTGTAAAGCGACAATAGAAAAAATTGATTTACAGGAGGGATAAAATGTTTTTTCCAGTCAAGTTAGATAAAATGCGTAATTTCCGCTATGGCATGAAAGCCATCAGCCTGATTGAAAAGAAGCTCGGTAAACCAATAGGGAAAATCGACCTTGAAAACCTCACCATGGAAGATGCGGCTGTAATGATATGGGCTGGACTGGTCCATGAAGATAAGGACCTAACGCCCGAAAAAGTCATGGACTTAGTCGACGAATACTCTGACGTTCAGACGGTGCTCACGGCAATGGGAGAAGCTTTTCAGGGAGCATTCGGGAATTACGGAGAAAACGATGCGAAAAAAGAATACAGAGAACAACAAGCAATAAAGTTTAAGAAAAGCTTAGATAAAATAGTTGAGGTATCTGAAGAAAAAAACAAGTAGAGGGTAGCGAACAAGAGTTTTCCGTCGAAGAAGCTCTTAAAACCGCTACCCTCATTGGCATATCTCCATTGGAATTCTGGGAACTCACACCTTACGAATTTTTTCTCAAAGTTGATGCTTATTCAAAAAAGAAAATTGAACACACAAAAGAACAAATAACAATAGCGTACTTAAATGCCTTGTGGACAATTCAATGGCTCGGGAAGCGACATAATCATCCAAGGCCATTGAAAGAGATATTGGACAGTATAGGCAAAGAGAAAAGAGAAATGACAGACGAGGAAATGTTTGAACGTGTTAAAGCACTTAATGCATTATTCGGCGGGGAGGTGAAAGAAGTTGGCAAAAAGTAATCTATTAGTCCGTGGTGGAGCTGATTTTTCAGGTTTAAAGAAAGAATTAGAAAAAGTAAAAAATAAATTAGATAGTTTTCAAGGCAATGTTAGTAAAAGCATGACTAGAGTTGAGAGAACTATGGCAAACTCTCAATCTGCTTTATCCAGCACTATGAAAAAGATTGGAGTAATATTAGGCTCTTTGGCTATAGGCAAGTTAATAAAAGATAGTACAGAGTTAGCAATGGGCGTTGAGAGCGCTGTTAACCAAATTAACAGGACTATGGGTAGTAGTGCTGGTAGTTTCGCTAAATGGGCGGAAACACAGGCAAAAAGCTATGGCATGGCCAAGAGTGAAGCATATAAATATGGAGCTGTATACTCTAATTTAATTAGTGGATTTGCAAAGGATACAGCGGAAACAACTAAATACACAGAGGAATTATTAAAGGCTAGTGCTGTTGTTGCAAGTGCTACCGGTAGAACCATGGAAGATACAATGGAACGTATTAGAAGTGGTATGCTAGGAAGTACTGAAGCAATAGAGGACCTCGGAATAAATGTTAATGTAGCTATGATTGAAAGCACAAATGCATTTAAGCAATTTGCAAACGGTAAGAGTTGGCAACAACTAAATTTCCAAACACAACAGCAGATTAGGCTTATGGCTATCTTAGAACAGGCCAATCAAAAGTATGGAGATACATTAGCTAATACTACAGCCACGCAAATGCAAATGTTTAGGGCAGAACTCAATAATGTTAAATTATCATTAGGGCAAGCTTTTATGCCAATTTTAAACACTGTTTTGCCTATTTTAACAAAATTAGCATCTGGTCTAGCTTATGTTATGAATATAGTCGCCCAATTTACGCAAGCACTATTCGGAAAGCCAGCACAAGCACAGGCTCAAGCTACAGCAATTAGTCAACAGGCTTCTGCGGCAAATGATTTAGGTGATTCTTTAAAGTCTGCAGGAAAAGAAGCGAAAAAAGCAAAGGGTTCTCTTGCCGGATTTGATGAAATACATAATATTGGAGATAGCAGTGGTGGAGATAGCAGTGGTGGAGATAGCAGTGGTGGAGATGCTGGTTCTGCCGGAAGCGGGGCTTCATCTTCTGTGCCTACTTTGGTGACGCCAGAAATAGATACCTCTATTGTAGATTCAAAAATGAAGGCGTTTGTAGATAAAATCAAAAGTTATTTTAAGACCTTTGACTTTTCAAACCTATCAAAAGCTTTTGACAGACTAAAAAACTCCGTTACTCCAACAATTAATACCATAGGAAAGG
>JAKOQC010000161.1 GCA_029778565.1 bacterium | reverse complement strand
TTATGTTGAGAATCATTAAGCTCATAAAATACATCCGAACTTTTACTTCTCACCTCTGATGGAAAACTGGAAGATGATAAAATTATACCTCCTCTTATATTAAATCTGCAATATGCACCAGAGCTATCTGTAGCATAATACAATGTTGAACCAGTAGTAGCAGAACTATTTGACGAAGTAGAAATGCTAACAAAGAATTTTCCTTGTGCGGGTATACCTGATATTGAAGTTGCGTTCAATAATGTAAACGTACCATCTGATGATACGGTTACACTATCTGATACCATTCTTGTTTTTGTATTTGATGATAATGTACCATCTCCGCGTGAAGGAAGTTTCCAATATATTGATATCGCAAGCAATTCAACGGCTGTTCCATTAACATTACCAAGAAAAGAGTTGAATTTTTTTGAAACACCGTCAATATTACTATACCAATCATTAACTTCTTTTTGAGCACCAGCTATGTTAGCATAAATAGGCATTAAGTATACACCCCTAACAACGATCCATTTCCTGTTGGTATAGCTGCAGTTGTAGATAACGCAATGTTTCTAACCTGATATGTTGTATAGTCTGTATTGGGTTGAGCATACAATTTGCCTGTCATCGTTCCGCCTGATTTGTCCAACTTCGCGTCAAACTGCGCGGAGTGGGCGTTTTCGTCGTTGTTGTGGTTGCTTACTGCGTTTGATACATTGCCCGGCGTGGCGTAGTCCGTGCCGGCTATAGCTGCTTGCACATACGAGCCGTTGCCTTTGAGTATGCCGCTGATATTTGTGGCTGTTGCGGTAGTAACTTCGTTCGGGCCGGGTTCGCCGGGATCGCCTTTATCACCTTTTTCTCCCTTTTCGCCGGGATCGCCTTTATCACCTTTTTCTCCCTTTTCGCCTGGGTCGCCTTTGTCACCTTTTTCTCCCTTTTCGCCGGGGTCGCCTTTATCGCCTTTTGGCCCTTTAAGGCTTTGTAACCATTCTTGTTCGGTGCCTTGAAAACCGTTAAGAACCGCTATCTCATATGCGGATTTGCCGGGCGCGCCGTCTGCACCGTCCTCGCCATCTTTGCCATCTTTGCCATTGTATACTTGGAAAGTATAAGTGGCTCCATCGGTTAAAGTTATTGTGTATATGTCAGT
>JAKOQC010000160.1 GCA_029778565.1 bacterium | reverse complement strand
CTCTTAAATATAGACACTACTCCAGTAATTGGCCCAGAGTCGGTGTTTTTAGCTTCAAATCTTATTATATTCGACCCTGACTGTAAAGTTACATCCTTCCACTCGCCCTCAGTAGTGAATACAAAATCCTGAAATATTAGTGTATTGTTAATATATATATCAACCGTATCGTTATCAAAGATTGATGTATCTCTCAAAAACCAAGATACTTCCACAGTGTTTAATTCAAATACATCTTCAGTATTTACCTCTTCAGCTAATAAGTTTGCACTTGCTATTTCATTATTGTAGACGACAGTTACGGTAGATGTTCCTGATTTTGTTATTGTAGCCATTCCATTTTCTATTGTGGACGGCGATGTAATTGACCACTCAGCTTGATTAGTTACATCAACTTTGGTACCGTCACTGTACACTGCATAAGCTGTAAACTGAACTTTAGAACCAAGCTCAACTTTTCTAAACAATGGTTCTATAACTAATTTGAATCTATTATCAACTTTGTCTAAAATAACCACTTCAATAAGTTTACCTTTATCATCAACGTATTCATTGTCTACACGCATATCGTAATTTTCAAATATTAAACCAATAGTAAAGTTTATAAAAGCACTTTGAACACTTACACTGATCAAGTCTTCGTATATGTCTTTGTTTAAAGTATAAATAACCTTTCCATTGTGCGATGTAAACCCAATTAAATCATCGTCCTCGTTGTATAAAAGTTGATAATCGTATCCGTCTAATAAATTATCTTCACGGTCGTTAACTGCAGGCGGTTCTTTTGGAGTGTATGGGTTACTAATATCTGATTCAGGAGTGTATGGGTTACTAATATATGATTCAGTTCCTCCAGTAAACATACCAACTTCTTGAGAAGGTACGTATCTTTTTAAGTTCCTATTTATCATTGCTAATATTTCATCATGCAACAGATTAAACATAGCCACAACTCCTAACAAAGACTACTAGTATATATACATACTAATTTCAGATTTATACAATATGTTTCAAAAGCGGTAACATAGTTACCGCCTAATAAATTAATACTTCATAATCAAGTTCTAGTATAACTGGGGAATTAGTTATTTGAGCCCAATTAAGTGAAAGTACATTATTTGAACCTCCATCTGATTCTACTAGTACATTATACAGTACACAGTTATTATAGTAGCATAATACATTTCCGTTTAAAGAATTTGCTAATGTTTGTGCCTCGGCAGGGGCATTATTTGGATTGTAATTAGTTCCTACTTCGTATTCAATCGGCACTCTGTTTACTTCAAGAGAAGACGACGGAATATCAAACGAAATATAATCTCCTTCACTTAAAGCTTTTAACCTGCCAAACAAATTAAATCGAGTCCCCAAACTCTCTCTAACTACTCCATAATTCTTACCCTTAGCATGTACGATCTCCCCATTTCCAATGTAAATGCCTACATGATTAATATACCCATTATTTTGTACAAATACTAAATCTCCGGGTCGCAATTCAGCTCTATCAACTGGGTAACATAATGTTTGGTATATCCCAGATGCAGTATAATCCGCAGTTTTTGGAATTATATTCATATATCTTAAAGCCCATACAACTAATCCACTACAATCAAAACTTTGTTGTCCTAGTTTACTTTGATAATTTGAATAGTGTTTGCTACCAAAACTTGATATTAAACTTTTCACTAAATCATTGGTTAATATTTCTCCCTGTGTTCCCCAAACATAAGGACAGCCTACCTTACTTGTTACTAAAGATACAAATGTTGCCGCACTGCCTGTTGTTGTAACAGAGCTAGACGGGCCGCCCGTCTCAGTTGTTATTGTGCAATACTTCTTCCATATATAAATTGTCGAATTATCTGTGTCTTTGCACTTATAAAAACTTCCTACTGTGTCAAGGTATTTTGCCTTAAATCCGGAGTTCTCAGTCCTTTTTATATTGCTTTTGCTTAATTCCGGACTAGTTCGTATTGCTGTATTCTCTTTTAACAAGTAGACAAATTGATTTGTAGCAGTAGTCTGTGAAGTTGAGCGTCCGTATTCCTTGTCTTTTATGTCTATCTGTGCTAATACTTTTCCGTCAGTTGGGTTTTTTATTCGTATAGTAGCTTTATATATAACGTCCGAAAGTTTTATTTTTATGGGGCGGGGTTGATCTTTTAACGGCAAAGAATATCTAAATTTTTTATTATATATAGGAATATCATCTGCTATCATTGTGACAGATGTTTCT
>JAKOQC010000020.1 GCA_029778565.1 bacterium | reverse complement strand
TGTGATAAAGCCATATTCCATGCTGGCCGGGTAGTAGTACCGCTTGCCGTCTTTGGTCATCTTCACAAAGATGTCGTTTTTCTTCGGATCAATCGTAACCTGATACACTTTCTTGCCCCGCTTGCGTGTCTTTTCGGCCTTCAGAATTATGCCGTTTGCAAGTTCCCCAGTCTCCCAGGGCGCATTAGCCCGGGCCGCCTTGAGCGCGATCCTTGCGCCCTTCTTCGCGGCCGGCGTAACACACTTCTGCGGCAGCTTGCCCAGCTTGCGTATGGTACGCTCCAGTTCTTTCATACCTTCGATTTCATATTTGACTTTAGCCATTGTCACCATCTACTTTACAATAAGACAAACATTTATCACATTTTAATACCCTGTATCCATTACTATATAGCCCTACCCCTCCAAATAACCTGCAATAGTAATCTCTATCATATTTGCTAATAAAATCACAATGGTCATTCTTTATACTATTAGGTTCGTCCTTTCTGTGAGTGTTGCAGTATTTCCAGTCAGGTACCATAACTTTAATATCAAATTCAGTGCATAATCTTGCCATTTTTATCACCCCACTTCACCGGCTTGCTTATCCAATGTGCACCACCACACTTAGGGCAAAAAGAACCGTCCATAAACTTTTGGTTTGTTGTTGTATGACCGCAATCTATGCAGTACCATTGCGTTTTTTTGTTTTTCATCTTATTTCACCTTCTTGCAGTACATGAGTAACTCCCGGTTGAGATTCTTGACGTTGATGGCCGATAGAATCTCATATATACCCTCGTCATCCTGCACTCGCATTTCATTAGTCACGCCTTGGATGTATCTAGTACGGAATTTTACTTCTACTTTGCTCTGCGTTTGTTCGGCGGCGAAAAATTCGTTTCCAAGAAGCGGCTCCTTGCTGGCCCAGAGATTAGTCAATCCCTCGACTGATTGCCAATCATTAATCGGCTCACCTTCCGGGTCGTAACCGGACTGTAATGCCAATATGGTTATTTTATTCCGCATATCTGCTCTCATGGCCCCGACACCTCTATATATTCTTTCGATAAAGCAAGGTGAGCTTTTAGGGCGTTGTAACTTCGCATGAATAGCTCCGCTTGTGCCGGTTCCTCATAGCCAAAATGGGCCTTGCAATATATAGTGATTGCCCTTGTAATTAATGGGTCGTTTTCATCTTTGACGATACCTGATAGTTGCAGGTCTGCTTTGGCGGCATCAATAAGGTCTTGAATTTCTTCATCAAG
>JAKOQC010000159.1 GCA_029778565.1 bacterium | reverse complement strand
GATAGCGGACAATTAGAACAGCAATGCGGTGACTTAATCGACCAAGTACGGAGTAAAGGCTTTGAAGTAATGCAGAAAGATGGTGACTTTTGGGCTGAGTATAATCCTAACGTAAAGGAGATACGATGAAACTACTAAAACGATTACTGCAGCGTTATCACGTTCGTTACAATGAACTACCTAAATTGACTAAGCACAACTAACAAAATCGGAGTAGGCTATTGCCTGCTCTTTTTTTGTGTGTTATTATCAAGGTAATAAAAAACAACCAGGAATAGGCTGGTTGCTTTCTACCACCAGAGTAGCATAAGCAGCCTAAGCGTGTCAAGGACTGCTTTTTATAATCTTTCGACAATAGTTGTATGAACCTGTTGGATAAATCAAAACATCATACTTGTAAGCAGATGACAGCGGAGGCAACGCCAACCGCCTGCGACCTCCGACCTCACTTGCTTATAAGAAATAATGAAATGAAAGTAATATATCAAAACAAGTCTCTAGAATATATGAGGGATAGAAGGCGGTATTGCTTTTATATAAGTTTAATGCTACAATCATAACTATTATGGCGAGACCAAAGACCAAGAAATCAAGAGAGAAAGAACTCTGGCGAATAATCAGCGAATATATTAGACGTAGGGACTCTATAGACGGCTACAGCACATGCTTTACTTGCGGAGCTAACAAGCCTTGGAACGAAATGGATGCTGGACACTTCATACCTAAGACAAGCCATAGCATAAAATACGATGAACGTAATATCCATGCTCAGTGTGCTAGATGTAACCGTTATATGTCAGGTAATATTCATAACTACTTCGTAAACATGGAGAAACGATACGGCAGAAAGCTAGTTGATGAACTGATGGCCGAGAAAGGCAAAACAAAAAAGTATACAGACCTTGAAATAGATGAACTTATATGCTATTATAAGGATAGACTAAATAATATAAAAGAGGGCGAATGAAAACATCTTTCGAGCTATATAACGGCGATATAATTCTTGAATTCAACGAGAATGCACACCGTTACAAAGTAAATAACGAATATAAAGAAGGCGTTACTACTATTCTTAATAGTGTGAATAGTAAAGACGGTTTAGTTGACTGGGCTGCTAGATTATCAGCAAACACGTTTAGAGACCGTTTAAAGGCCGTTTTAAAAAAGAATGGAGCTATAGACGAGTCGGACATAGAAAACGTCTCAGAAGACGCTAAGAAGGCTCATACATATAAAAAGGACAAAGGGGGAGATGTTGGCACACAAACACATCTCCTTATTAGTAATTATATTCAATCACAAATAGATGAAGTTTTTACGCCA
The DNA here is from genome assembly GCA_029778565.1 of bacterium. GTDB lineage: Bacteria > Patescibacteriota > Saccharimonadia > CAILAD01 > BJGX01 > JAHFOQ01. The sequence continues at coordinate 3,006 of JAKOQC010000159.1, read as the reverse complement.
TTACAAGATGACCCCGACACAGGGGTTTCAAATTGTTTAAAGGCTTTTAGGGGGTGGGAAGAAAAATACAAACCTCAATACGTTTTAACTGAACAGCCAGTCTATTCAATCGAATATCAGTATTGTGGTACGTTCGACTGTTTGGCTAAGATAGACGGCAAGTTAACTATGCTTGATTTCAAAACAGGTAACCCAGATATTGACTATAGAACAGGTATTCCAAAACTGTACCCAAAAGATGTTCTCCAGTGTGCAGCTTATGACCTAGCCTATAGCGAGGAGACAGGAACATCAGCCGAACAATATATGGTGGTGTACATCACAAAGACGGGTAAGAATTACGTCTTTACCAGTGATGAGATTATGAAAGATAAAGAAGCATGGCTAGCTGCTTTGATTCTATCGAGACGCTACAAAAATCTTAAAAAATCTCAAGAAATCTTATAATAAGCCCATTGACATTGTATATAAGCTCGTGATATACTGGTAGAGTAAAAGAAAGGAACGAAATGGCTAAACAAACTAACAAACAAAATAACAAACAAACCAAAAAACCAAATAAGAAAGCTAAGAAAATTATAGTGTGGGCGATGATTATAATTCTCGCAATCAGTGTAGCAGTGCTTTTAAAGGCATTCTATGACTGGAGCTATAAACAAGGCTACTTAGAAGGTACAAATAATCAAGTACTTTGCCAAGCAGCACAAAAAGACCCATCACTTACTAAACTATGTAAATAAGGAGGCGATAATGGACTTTGATACCGAATTTGACAACTCAGACATACGGTACGAATTAAGAGCAACAGTTAACGGAGAATTGGCTGGTAAAATATCAGACTATGACCTAGACACTGTTATAGCTAAATCACACCAGTTAGAGGGTGAAGTTGCACAATTAGTAGAAAGCAACCTACAAGACAAAATAGACAATGCAAGAGAAGAATTTGAAATGAGAGAGGTAGAAGTATGAACATTTTAGTTGCAGAGATAACAAACGTAGAAAAAAAAGCCTATATGGGCAATGATAAAACGTATTTCATAGATGGTGACGGCAATAGTGTATATACCTTTGCAAAGGTGGTAGAGGGTGAAACTTATGAAGGTACACTTACCGAAGACAGGTCTCAAAAACTACAGTTTAAAAAGACCCCTAAAGACTTTGTGCCAGGTAGACAACCCAGTCAGAATACAGGGCAACCTAAACTAGAAGACCCTGCTAAACAAGAGTCTATTATGCGAATGAATGCTTTAACTAATGCAGTTAACTTCTACGCCATAGACAAAACAGGTGAAATCGAAGAAATCTTTAATCGAATGCTAAACATTCTTAAAGGTGAAAAACCAGCTCAATCAGGTTATGAAGCAGCCAAAGCAACTGCTCAAGCACTTAAGCCAGAGCCAAAGGAACAAAAAGCAGTTGATTGGAAGAGTGACGAACCAACCTTTGATGATAAGGAGATTGACCTAGAGTCAATACCGTTCTAGTGGAACTGGCTGAAGTACTAGAAAAGATAGTGTACTGGACAAACATCATTTATACAGCTATTAAGCAAGAAGAACCAGCTACCCTTTCAAAAGCTATGCTTAAGTTAGCGGTATATAATTCTCACTTAGCAGACCATCTAGCAAGCCTAGAGCGTACAGCAAACGATAAGAGACTACTCTCATACAAAGCTGCTAGAGACATAGACGTTACCCAAGGAGATGCCGAAAATCTATCTAAACTAGAGAGCTCAAAAGAAAAAGAATTATACGAGAAATGTAGATACAAATATAAAGCAACAGAGAACCTTTTATCAGCTTCACAAAGCCGTATAAGAGTAATAGAAAATCAAATGAGAAGAGAGGTAGATAATGTTTGAAGATATAGACGTAATTTTAACTCCCCAACAAAAAGGGGCTATCACAAAAGCTGAAAGATACACCAAAGAACAGCGTGATGAATGGAGCAGAAAGGGCGGAAGAAAGAAGCATCCCAACAAAGGATTCGGCTCTAACCCAGACAACACAGGTGGTAGAAAAAGAAAGCGTGAGAGGTTAGAAAATGAGTACGCCGAACATAATTAAAATATGGCAACCAAGATGGCATGACCGAGTTGTGCTAATCGCAAAGAACAAAGTACAAAGCCAAAACACTATAGTCTTTACCAAGACACCATCCTTAAGAGGCGAGTACCATATTGATAGAGCAACCATAGAGAAATACCCACTTACCAGTAATGGTAAAATACCCTGCTATGCAGTACCCCTAGATAGGCTTACTAATGGTTGAACTAATACCAATTCATAAACATAAATCATACAAGTACTTCAAACAGTACGGAGTATGGTATCGCTATTGCGTAACATGCAAGTGTATAAGAAAAGAGGCGAAATGAAAAAGATTAACATACCAATACATAAACACACACCAAAGAGATATAGGCAGAGTATATATCGTACTGATACACAATATAACTACACTACAGGTTCAGGCGATTGGGTTGCTCTAGTTACCGACTTACAGAGAGTACCGAGAGGGGTTAACTATATAACATTGAATATGGATGGAACAGCAAATAAACCAATAATACATTGGGAAAATATAATTGCTACAGACAAAGAATTAAAATCAATAGAAAAAAATATAGCTTATCCAGAGACCAAGAAACTCGGCTTCTGGCGGAATCTCTGGCAAAACAAGATTAAAAAATTAAGGAGGAAATGAAATGAATAATAATAAATGTAAAGATATAGACTACTGCGACTCCTGCTCCTTCTGCGACTCCTGCTACTTCTGCGACTCCTGCTACTCCTGCGACTTCTGCTACTCCTGCTACTCCTGCTCCTCCTGCGACTCCTGCTCCTCCTGCTACTCCTGCTACTATTCGAGTGGTCTTAGAATGTCAGAACGAATGCTGTTTTGTTTTGGAGAAGGTAAGTGGGAATCAAAAGGAGTTGGCTATCAAAAGAATAACCAAATATTTAATACTCAAGTAACTAAAGAAGAGTGGGATACTGCCCG
>JAKOQC010000158.1 GCA_029778565.1 bacterium | reverse complement strand
TATAACACAAACTACCAATACTAAATTGTATGTACAATAGAACAGCATGCCTGATAATACACCACTAATATTACAATCAATTACCTTGGCGTATTTGTTCTAATGAGTGTATCAAATTATGCTCTTTTAGTATTTGTTATTACATTAATACAAAATACATTGTTGAATTTTTTCGCAATTGTAAATACTTCGGTGCAACAAAGTCAATCGATATCCCAAGAATAATAACATTGTCTATAATATATTTTAATGTAAATCAACATCTTATGCAATTACTATAACACATGCTACAACAACACTAGTAGTAAATTACTCCTCGAATGAGTAAAAACACGGCTCCAGGTTGTGGTTGGTGTAAATAACCATTGATTTTATCTTTCCCGCCACCACCGCCGACTCCACTGAAAGTTCCACTCACAGACTTATCTGCAAGTTCTTTCCATATTGACAAAGATCCACAAGGTTTATATGCTTCAGATGTACCATTCCCTTGTACTGCAGCTGCAAAACCAGTGCCGAACAACGCGTTAGAACCATAATTCTGTCCATATGGATAAGGATAATAAGTTCCAGACCTGCCACCATTAGCTGTAATAGTAGTCGGTATATACTGAGGAATATTCGCTGTGGACGGTTGTCCATCCCCTGAAGTTGTTTGTCCTACGTTGACATTTATCGTCAATGTTGCATTGGCACTAGGAAGTGTCGTAAAATTGGCCGGGCTACAATACCCACTACCTCCTCCCCTCCTCCTTTGACAGAGGATCCCAGCCAGTAATTACCACCCGCACCAATAGCTACAACCTGCATCGCTAAAGGACGAAATGCTACCACATAATCGTAAGCAGCTGTAGCTATACCTAATAGAGTTATTTGGTCTGTTCCGCTAGTTATTGGACGAACTACTATCCCTCTATTAGGATTATTAGCAAAAACATTTTGGAAGTTACTTGCCAAAGGGGAGTATATTACTGCTATTTCTACAATTTCACTTGACCCAATCAACATACTGTCGCTATTACCCGTCATAACCCCTCGTATTGTAACATTTGATAAAGCGTCTATACTCCCTGACAGGCCGTTATGCCCCTCCTTTGATATAGTGTAGCTATACTCTCCGCAAGGTTTAGATACCGATCCGCCTCCACTACTATTCAAGTTGACTGTGCTTCCGTCGCTAAGCTGGACCAAGGCATTAGCACCATTGGTTATATTGAACGTTATTGTGCATGATGCTCTGGACAATGGGATATTTACTTGCTGATTGTTATTCACAGTGATAGCTTTAGAAGTATTTGTGTATCCAACAGCAGACACTTGTGCAGTGTAGCTTTGAGCGACTACGTTGGTAAGAGTAAGTCTGCCATTCGGATCACCTTTCTTCTTCATCCACCCAACCTCTCTATTGTATATAGCACATTTGTTTTCTGTTCAGACATTGGATGTTTAGTATCCTATATATATGAACCTTCCAATATTCAATGGTTGTCCTTTACATTCTGCCTCTACTACGATTATTACACTACTATTATCTAATGCACTACTCCAACTTTCT
>JAKOQC010000157.1 GCA_029778565.1 bacterium | reverse complement strand
GTTGCTGGAACATTACTTGCTACATGGATGGGTTCAGGGGTAGTTGTGGGAGGTCAAAATTCATTAGCTTATCAGCACGGACCATGGGTCGCAATTATTTTTGGTTTAGCTTCACCTGTAGGCATCTTAGCTCTTTACTTTATTGCTGGAAAAGTCCGACGTTTAGGTCAGTCAACAGCGGCTGACATAATCGAAAATGCTTACGGACAAAAAGCTCGCTTTATCGCAAGTATTATTATGCTAATTGCTTACCTAGGTATTCTTTCTTATCAATTTACTGGGGTGGGTTTCGTATTGAATGTTACATTAGGAATATCTACTGAAATTGCAACGATCATTGCCACCATAGTGATAACCACAATAGCCGCAGCAGGTGGCCTTTTTTCTGTGGCTTATACAGATTTTATAAGTGCCATTATAATGGCTATTGGCATTCTAGTTGGCGTTCCTGTAGCTATTCATATTAATGGAGGATGGAGCCATCTAGCTTCTCTGTTACCTTCTGAACATCTTACCCTAGGAGGACTTACAGCATCGCAGATATTAGGATACTTTTTGCCGCTTCTGTTATTAATAATGGGAGATCAAAACATGTATCAACGCTTTTTTGCAGCTAAAGATGAAAAGCAAGCCCGCTATGGGGTCTTAGTTTGGTTCTTCGGAGTATTAGTTATATCTCCTATGGTAGCTTTTGGTGCTTCTGCTGCAAGAGCGCTGTTTCCTAATATACCAGCTGGGCAAGCATTGATGACGTTATCTGTTAAAGCCATGCCTACGCTTCTGGGGGGACTTGCAATAGCTGCTATAACCGGTTTTATAGTGACTACAGGGACTTCATACATATTAATGTGTTCTGTCAACCTCGTTTATGACATTTACTCCCGTTTCATCAATCCGAATGCTCCAGGAGAACAGCTTTTAAAGCTATCAAGGTGGAGTGTCATCCTAATTGCCTTGCTTGCCTATATACTTGTTCGTTTCTTCCCCTCTGTGTTGGCAATTCAAATGTATGCATACACTATGTATGGTGCTGCAATTACACCCGTTTTACTTGCCGCCCTTCTATGGAAAAAGTCTACTCCTGCTTCAGGCATATCATCAATGATTGTAGGTGGAGTTACAACTATTGCTTGGGAGCTGTTGGGTAAACCATTAGGTTTACAAAGCGTTTTAGTGGCTGCACCTTTAGCCATAGTTGTTTTGGTTATAGTTGGTATTACAACCTATAAACATGGAGCCCCATAAAAAAGTTTCTGGAGGTGCAAAAATTGAGTTTAAAAGTTTTTTGCGATATTACTCTTATTGATGGAAATGGCGGTGATCCCTTATATCCGGCATCTGTTGTCGTCGAAGATGATGTAATACGCGAAGTTTCTGACGGAAATAAAAAATATAATTTTGGCAATGCTGAAATAATAGACTGCAAGGGTAAAACAATGCTTCCAGGCCTTATAGACGCTCATATTCATATAGGCTTATTTGACCTTGATATTAACGAGCAGCCAAGACAAAATTATCCAAGCATGTTAGTCATCAAAGCCCTTAAGGTTATGGAGGATACCTTGTATCAAGGTTTTACAGCCTGTCGAGATGTTGGAGGAGCAGATGCCGGTTTTAGAGAAGCACAAAAAATTGGACTAATAAAGGGCCCTCGTCTAAAGGTAAGTGGCTTATCACTTACAATGACAGGAGGACATGCTGATCCGCGTCTGTCGACAGATTCTAGGCCTCCATACAATACAATACTTGGGTGTGGTGTTGTGTGTGATGGCGTCAGTGAGGTAAGAAAGGCAGCAAGGGAACAGCTCCGTAGAGGAGTCGACCATATTAAGGTAATGGCTGCTGGTGGGTGTGCTAGCCCAGCAGATGAGCCAGATACATGTCAATATAGTTTAGATGAATTGCAGGCTATTGCTTACGAGGCTCAAGCCGCAGGCAAATATACTATAGCACACTGCTATTCAAATCTTAGTATCCAGAATTGTATAAAAGCCGGAATAAGGAGCATAGAACATGGAAATTTCATGGATCGTAATACAGCAAAGCTTATACGCAAAGCAGGTTGTTGGTATGTGCCAACTTTAACAACATACGAAGTTATCGTCAGGCATGGAGAAGAATTTGGAGTTCCGGGGTATTTCTTGAGAAAGATGAAACTAGTGTATGAGAGCGCTTTAGAGGCAGTCTCTAATGCTAAAGATGAAGGCGTTATTATTGGATCTGGTTCGGACGTAATTGGTCCAGGCCAACCATTCAAAGCAACGGAGTTGGAACTAAAGTCACGCGTCTTAGGCCCCATGGGAGCAATTCAATCAGCGACAAAAGTCAATTCAACGATACTTCGTATGGAAGATAAAATTGGAACTATTGAGCCAGAAAAACTGGCAGATCTAATTATAGTCAATGGGGATCCGTTAAAGGAAATTGAACTATTTCAGGATAGGGATAGAATTTCAGTCATTATGCAGGGAGGAAATTTCATCAAAAAAGCCCTTTAAATGTTTATCATTACTGTTTCTGGGATATAACGGCAAACATGTGAGATTAGACCGCCAATAGCCTAACATCCAGCGGATCTACATGAAGCCCAATGCCTTGCCCTTCCTGCCAAAGGGCACCATCTCGGCGATACGGTTCGACCACGCGGATCGTATCGCCCGATGCAAGCTTAACGACATATTCAATTTCGTCTCCTAAAAAGACGCTACTTACTATTTGGCCCCTCAATGTCCCGTCATCTGGAGAGACAATTTCGATCGATTCTGGCCTGATGGCCGCCGCGACTTCATCTCCCACTTTAAACTCTAAACTTTTTTCGTCAACATGAGCAACAACTGTGATTTCACTAATTAGCACTTTAGCAAAATTGCCATCAATGGACGTCAATTTTCCCTTAAGAATGTTGGCCTGACCTATGAAATCGGCAACGAAAAGGGAAGTGGGGGTCGTATAAAGCTCAAATGGCGTCGCTATCTGT
>JAKOQC010000156.1 GCA_029778565.1 bacterium | reverse complement strand
CGATCGGCTACTCCACCACGCTCATGTGATTACGCTGCGTGGTGACAGCTACCGGGTGTGTAACCGCTTGGTACCACCAAGGCTTACTGAAACAAAGGGGGGACACAAGTAATTGGAAAGATATAGTTGACGACTTTTGGTGGCCAAATATGACGACTTTCTAGTGACCAAAAATGCAGGTTTTTAAGTGGCCATTGACACAGTACTCTTCAAACCTACCTCCATCAATAAAGCGGCTTCCCATAAAGGCTGAGAAAAATTTACCCACTGCATGTCACCAGACATGCCAGACGAACTATAACCATTAAGCAACGTAATATCCGCAATCTCAGATATCTCAGTCTCATCACGCGCTAAAGATAACGGATTATATACCGACGACTGAGAAGAATTAGCTAACGAAAACACTACAGTCTCCCAACCTCGCTCACGTAACACAGGGCCAACTATTGACTCTATCTCACCCTTGGGATCTGTCACTACAGCAGACGTCCCCTCCGGCAATAACAATAAATTAGGCACAAAATAAGACGTTGTCTTACCACAACCAGTAGGGCCTATCACCGCGACATGCTCACAAGACGCACGCAAAGATAAACGAACCGGACGATAAAAACGCTGATAACCCACCACTAAACCATCACAACCTAAAAGCTTGCGCAAATCACGAACAACACCCCAAGAAGCCGTCCCATACTCAGAACTAAAACGACGCTCCACTAAACGATCAGCACGCCACGAACCAAACCAACTGGATAAAAACTTCGACACAACAAATAACAATAAACCAAATAATAAAACAGTAACAATAAACCAACACAACGCAGATAACTCACCAGACGACCAAGGCTCACACTTCACACGATTAACAATAAATAAAGATAAAGCTTCCATAGAACTACCAACACCCACAAAAATAGATAACAAATAACCTAAATAAAATAACAACAAAACTATCAACAATAACAATAATAATAAAACTAAATATTGCTTAAAATCTAAATGCTGCTCACCACCACTATGTTCATACAAAAATAATCCCTCCCCTTATCGCAAAAAAACACGTTGATAAGTATAACCCTCAACAAACTTATCACGCTCCGGTGTACTTAAACTAATGGGATAAGAAACAAAACGTAACTCTATCAACCAAACCATACGCTGAATATCAGGATAACAGGTAATAACATCACGATACATAGATAATAACCGAGGAAACGTTACGGCAGGACAATTTAACGCCGCACCGAAATAACGACTACGAAACGATGACTTGTTACCACCAGCAACATATTCTATCAAAGCAAACAAACAACCTAACCAATAACCATCACTGTCAATACTCAAAAATATCAAATACATACCCCCTTATTGATATGCTCCCCACGCCTAAAGACAAGAAACCCTAATACCATATACCATGCGAAGTTTTTTTGATAAAATTAGACACAATATCACCACGGTTAATACTGGCCATAAGATTGCTATCAACTAGCCTAGCCAAATATAACAACTATTTAAGTCGGCTACTCATGAATAGAGTCATGAGTAGCCGACTCCGCCCCACCCTTCTTATCCGCTAAACCTACCTCAATAAGACCAGGTACACGAACATGGCGAATACTAAACGTAAACTCCACAGGCTCACCATATATATCTACCCCTATTGTTATACGAGGAAAATCTACCGATAACAAAATACCACATAAACCACATAGGGAACCACCGATGACCTCCACAAGTAAACCAGGCTCTAAAGAAGAACATTCATAGTCGTTAACTAACGACACATCAAGATCACCTAACGGATAAATACCACTCGTCGGACATAAATACTGAACCACAAACGGCGTATCCAAAACCGGACGATAAGTATCACTATCCAACTCCATCTCCACAAATATATAACCAGGAAATAAAGGTGCACCAAACGAGTCCTTCAATAAATGCACCTTCCGTATCTTGGGATGAGTATAATCTTCAATTAATTTAACTACCTCATCCTCCATGCCCGTAATAACTTGTAACACATAAACCTTACCCAAAACATTACACCTCCTAAAATTAACTAAAATTAAGACGATGCTACATCATCAGCCGTAGACGAACCAAACAAATCTACCGGCTCTAAACGCATACCACTTAAACACTGATAAAACACTAAATTAAACGGATCATCCATCTCATCGTCAAAACAATAACGAACGGGCAGACCCGACGAGATCATAGAACGCTCCGGAAGCACAACAATGGCCTGCAAAATGTTATGCCGAGATAAATAAGTACGATCAAAACCACGCCTGGGCGCACAAACACCTAAAGGATTGTTAACCGTCACTACAGCCTGAACAGGATGATGAAAATTCACCTCAATAGATACATCACTAACCTTGGATAAAAAATGTATCAACACCTGATTGACTAAAAGCATACTGTGAACCTTGGAAGGATTACTAATCCCTACCACAGGTAAACCTAATAACCGACGCGCCGTATGACCAATGGCATAAGCATTCCAATACGTTCCGTCACGAAATGTAAGACAATAACGAAACAAAAAACCATACTTAACCATATGACCTAAACGACGCACCGGCAAACCTAACGCCTTTATCTGAGAAGACATCAAAATTATATGACGCGATACCACATAAGCTACATCTAAATCACGCTGAGTAAAATACGACGGACGACTATGCTGATAATTAAAATTCATACACTCCACACGCACACCAACAAACCTCCCCCCTAAAAAAAATAATAACGGGCCGGATAACCCGGCCCGACACGAAATAATATATAACAAACTAATTACTTCTCTAAATATACCCACCGACGAAACGGAGGCTTCTCTAACTTGTTCATAACTACATAAGGGCCACCAACCACTACACCACTCCGTAAACCAACATTGTCCTCTACCTCAGCATGGATATAATACATGCCATACCTGCCTAAACTTATAGGAACCTTAACTATACCACCACTAGCAGAAACCCACGACCAAGAAGAAGGACGAATGTTCTCATCAGCAGATAAACCAACACGATAACGCTTAACACCACTATGAGCATCAATAAAACGAACAGTAACAGAACCCTTGTCCATAAACACACCACCCGAAGAAGATAAATATATCTCCGGCGCTACCTTGTCTACACGATAAGGACCAAAATAACCAGTCCGAACATTACCAACTTTGTCAACCGCACGATAATGCAAATACCAAACACCACTAGAAGAACGAGATAACTTGCCCCCATAAGTCGACCAACTCTTGGGAACAGACTTACTCGTACTCCAAGCATATTGCTTCTTGGAAATACCACTACCCGAATCAGAATACGTTAAAGCTACAGATACATCAGTCTTACCCCAACCACGATTCCCAGGATTCGCAGATACAGTGGGCGCTACCGTGTCTACACGATAAGGACCAAAACGCTTAGTAACCGTCTTGCCAGCAGAATTCTTGGCCTGAACATGCAAATACCAAGAACCATGATTAGAACGTTTAACCTTCGGACGAGGTAAACCCGAAGTAATCCAACTAGACCAAGACGAAGGCGTCGACGAAGACGCAGACCAGGCATAACGATAACGAGAAGTATCCGTAAAACTTAAAGTAACAGTTACGGGATCTTTCTTCCATTCACGGCTAGTAGGACTGGCCGAAACCGTAGGAGCAGGAACAGGCTTCGGAGCAGAAACACTGCCGCCACCAGCGCTTCGAGACCAGTTCGCATGAATCGTAGATACCCCGCTGCCACCCTTATCAGATGCACCTAAAACCTTACCAGTCAAAGCACCACCACTGCCAATCTTATAAGGGCCCATACTTTCCGTATAGGTACGACCTACCCCATCTGTTACCTTCACATTAAAATAATACGTCCCGGGAGATGCCACCGTTAAAGTGTTAGACACACCTGTCTTCTCCAAAAATACCTCCTGAGGATTACCATACGCCCATGACTCAACACGCCAACAACCACGCTGAAACTTAGCCGAAGTGCGATAAGTGCCACTGGCAGTATAACTCACAGCCATACCAGGAACTCCAGGCGCAATCCCATCAACACGATACGGGCCGCTACGAACCTGCCGGCCAACTTTCTCAAAACGGCCACCCCGGCCCTCTTTCACCGGCTGAACATGCAAGTAATGCTGCCGGCTGGGAGCCACCAAAGAAGCCGACCTGCTACCTACAACCGTTTTAGGCTCCACACGCTCAGTGTCCTTGCGTTCATCCCATTTGTACTTAAGGGCAACAGCACCACTACGGCTGGTACGAACCGTAACCGTAAGGCTCTGACGCCAACCAGGAGACGATGATGAAGGAGTAAAAGATACCGCACCAGCCGACGGCACAAACAAAAACATGGCTAAAACAAAAAGCAAAATACTAGATAAACGCTTCAAAATAAGCACACCCCCTTTATCTTAAAATAGAAAAAAGGGGCAGCAATAAAACTGCCCCTCCCGAACCCTACGCAAAATAATAACTAATCTGCAGGCGGCTCAAATAAATAATCAGGCAACTCGGGATCATATACTATATCATAAAGATGTATTATTATATCAGAACGTGGAGAGGACGGATCTTTACAATACATAATAATCGACTCGCTCACGCCATCCCAATAAGAAATCGCCTGCATATAAATATCATCCTTAAGGTTCTCATCACACTTGTCCTCGGTAAGCTCACCATTTATCCATATACGGCCACCAGTTTGCAAATACACAACACCGCCAAACCTAAAATCTGTTACCCGAAAAGCCTCATCGTTACTTAAAGCATTCGCAGCATCCGGGTCTTTTTCCCAAAGCTCATCACCATAATAAATTACATCAAAAATAGCCGCTCGCTCCTCCAGAGCGCTAGGGGTCATATGCAGGTTCCGAAGCAAAACGCGATACGTCTCATCTGAAGCAAACTCATCGGGCGCAAAATACTCGGAATCACCAAAAGAATCACAAAGACAATAAACCGCTTCCTTGTAATCCAGAGAACGGATGCCTTTCAACCGGCTCTCCTGAGAAGTATCTACACCATAAACATGCCAAACCTCCGGAGAACCATCCATGTTACAGCCAGCAGTATCCTCAATAACCATGTCAGGCTCACCTAAATCATAAAACCTCGGAAACGCCTTGTGAGGAAAATTATCATAATCCTCATCATCCTCTACCACAGCACCTTCAGGGTTGACCCGGCTATCACTGATTTCAGAAATGTCAAGACTATCAACATAGCCAAGACCCACTAAATAGTTCCACCCAAAATAGAGGCCTACAGCTAACAACACAACAACTAATAACACTAACAATACCTTCCAAATGTTCTTCATTACCAATAAAACCTCCTATAAATTTAATTATAAATTTAATATCGTTAAAACCTACAAGGATAAACTGGCCGACGGAACAAATAAATCATCCGACAAACATGAGTCATAAACTATATCATAAAGATGATACACAAAATTAAACGACTCACCTTCATAATATAAAACCACAGAGTCACTAACACCATCCCAACAAGATAACACTAAAACATCTAAATCATCCTCAAAAAAACCATCCACCACATAATCATTAACTAACTCACCATCAACCCAAACACCACCCAATGACTGCAACAAACTAACACCAACAAAATCAAGACCCACAACACGATAATAATCATCAAAACTTAACGGCAAACGACAACTATCACCATAACGAACTACATCAAAAGATGAAACACGACGCTCCCAAAAATCATTAACCCCACGCAACAAAACACGAGCCGCCTGAAAATAAATATAATCACTAACACTACCACCATAAAAATTGGCCGACACATAAGCAGCTATCTTGTAATCTAACGACGATATATCCTTCTTCTTAGATAAACAATCAACACCATAAACATACCACGTATCATCAGAAACATCACCAGAAGATAAACCTACCCCAGATATAACCATGTCAGGCTCACCAAAATCATAACACGACGG
>JAKOQC010000019.1 GCA_029778565.1 bacterium | reverse complement strand
GGGGACGGCAGACGGTGTGACAATATACTCCAAACTCGTCCCTAAAACTAAGCAAATACTCTTCGTTTTCGAATTGATGGAAAAAATCCAAGATGGCTGGTTTAAGCTTAGGCTGGGGCCTTCTTACACCATTTCTTCAACTTCCAGAATGTTGATTACCGAAGCTGTGTCCTTGAGAAGTACCATCAAGAAGAATGGTACAACGTCAGGGACAACAGTAGTCGAGTCATGGTGGCATAGCCCTGATATAATGCCCCCCATCGTCAAGACACATGCTGATTTAAATAAGCTAATGTGTCCCTCACTCTGCTAAATTGCTAATCATGGGCATTTGCTGATAACATTCAGCGAGGCATCTATATTCTGAGCATTTGTGGGTTTAGCTGGTACTTACCAGCTATCTGGCTCAAGGTCTCCTCTTCTTTCAGGAGTTCCATGACCACTTTGGCTTTAAACTCGGCTGTGTAGCGATTTCTAAATATTTTAGCCTATTTTTTCCCGACAGGTGTCTCACTACCTGGGAGCATTATATTTTATACTCACTAAAACTTCTATTTTTACAAGGAGATGGATTATGGAATTAGGTGAATTAGGGTTTATTTTCATTTTATTATTCTTTTTTATTAGTTCAGTAATCCCAATATTGATTCTTATAATTATTTTACAAATAAATAAACGATTAAACATTTTGGTTAAAATAATGGAAAATAACAATTTCAAAATAGTCAAGTAAAATAAACACAGGCGACCAGGGGGGACGGTTCTTGCGGTTCGAAAGTGGTTATACATTGCGCCTTTAAAATAATACTTCTGCTAATTCCCGTTTGCAATGTCAACCAAAAAGTAAACCACTCATAATTACCAAAGAAAATACCCATAGTCTTTATAGTAGATTACAACAACATAATTTTTTCCGCTGCCATAGGAGCTATTTGTCAAACCTCAAACTGGAAAAGAAATGGTTCCTTCTGTCCGTACTTTTCAGATTATATTAGATACAGAAGAAAAACTCCCGCTTAGCCGCAAACATGAAAAGGCACTCCGAATAAAACTCCAGCAGAAGGTAACAAAAACCTTGATAGTTTGACACTCCTTGCCGGTTCTCGCCGGTTATTTGCGATTATCTTCTTAACTAGGAACAGTTAGGATTTCCCTGTGAAAACTGTTTTATTGAGCGAGCCTTAAACAAAGCATGATCAAAATTAGAAGACGGGGATATATCCATTAAGGGAGGTCATTAAAATGTTAGTTAGTAATTTGAGAAACTGTTATGTAAATCGGAAAACCTTTTGTCTAGTATTGGCATTAGCAATCTGTCTATTTTATTTAAGTTTCGCTCCATCCGCATCTGCCGCTACTCCTACACTACAGAAAAATGGGGTCGAATTTATTTACGAGTCTTCTAATCCCACTAATTCCTTATATTCTTACTCCACCACCAGTTCACTTGTATGGGGTGTGGATGGCGGTCGCGAAAGCAGACCCTCAACTGCTGAAGAGCGTGTATGGGGCTGGTCAACTTGTAAAGACTCAGCAGGCACAGATGTGCGCCATTACACAATCGCCCAATATGAAACCATCGGTGGGCAGGCTAGAGCATCATCTGGCAGGATATGGGGCATTGGAAAAGTATGGGCTTATAGTGGCTGGGTATCTTATGACAATGCTATTGCTCTGAAGGCCAGGGTTTATTACGGCATCTAGTAAATAGATTCTGTATGTAAACGGGGAGAGGTAGATTTAAAAGAGTCTACCTCCCCGTTTAAAGTATCTGTATATGGAGGGTAAACAAATTAATAAAAAGTATCTTGGTGTTTTCATTTCCATAAATCTTGTATTTATGATTTTCTTGAATTTGATATACCATTATTTTCAAAACTTCAATGAAATAGAAAAAAGCAATATGCTATATATCAACACCTATGCTCAAAAGATATATGTTGAAGATAGCCATGAATTCGTTAACAAACTAAAAAAACTGGATATCCAGGAATCATTTATAATTTGGCAAAAACTTAGCGAAAATTTGGTGGGGTTGTTATACTGGGGCAATTTAGACTTCCCTCCAATAATTGAAGGCCGCTTTTTCACATCTTCAGATTTTTATAGCAATAGACGTTTGGCGGTGATCGGAAAAAATCTGATGTCGCATCAACTTAAGGAAGAATCGGCTTCATTTATTGAACTATTCGGAGACCAGTATGAAATAATCGGAGTAGTTGGACACGATTTTCCCAGCAATCTTGATAATACCGTTTATTTCAATTTAGATAGCAATATATTCATTGATCTTTTCTATATAGATGGTAAGGATTCTACCGCAGTAACATTAGCCCTTGGCCATTTGTCTCAATTAGTTCCAGTGAAAACTATAGATGATTCCCCCCATGGTATAGGAAGATTATTTGGTTATTCTGATAAAAATTACAAATTTAAAATTGTATGTATAACGATAAGCCTGGTAGCAATTTTTTTATCTATTATTTTTTTTGCTAATGCTTACTTCAGTCAAATTACGGTTCAACATCTTTTAGGTATTTCGCCTCAGCGGATAATATCCAATCTTGTTTTAAAACTGTTGATCTGGCTAATCATTCTTTTGCTGATTGGTAAATTAGTGAGTAATATGCTTTTGCCCTATCTCTTTGTTTGGCAAGCTGGTATAAATCCAATTCATTTGATTTTACTCGGAACTGTCTACATGTTTGGGCAATTGCTAGTCATATCATTTTACTTATACGTAAAGCTACGGAGGACCTTTTCGTGAAAACAATGGTTGATAGAAAAAAACTATTAATTATTTTTGCTCTGCTTACTTTTTTGTTTGCTGTTTTTAATGTTGTATTTGAAAGCAGGGGTAAATACATATCACCTGATGATTATCACGCTTCTAATTCTTCTGGCTGGGTACGTCTTAATTATCAAGTGAATTTAGCTGATTTGCACGGCAAAAAAATTGATACATTGAAAGCTGCTTATACTGCCCTATCCAGTGAAAACTATTTTGAAATCCATAATCAATTCGTGTATATTCCATTTTTTGAGGGAAAGGAAATTTTCTTATATGGATACGAAGAAGGCCATGCGGACGATTCCATATATCAGCATGAGGACATAGTTTTCTCGGGAGTTAAAACAGTGCAATTAAGTCACAATGCTTTATCACGCTTCAATATTTCACTGTGGCGAGGAGAGTTTTTTCCCGATGCTAACTATCAGGATGGGGATATGGTTCCTATTTTATTGGGTTACGAATATAAGGGCGTTTTTGATATAGGAGATGAATTAGAAGCGGATTTTATCGAAAAACTGCTTAAGTTCAAAGTCATTGGCATTCTGAATAAAGATAGCCATATTATGATGCAAGGATATCCTTTATATTTGGATCGATATATTGTTATGCCATCAATAAACTGCTTATATTCGCCCGCCACCCCAGAGGAAGATCTATTCCAGGTAAGGCATTATGTTAATAAACTTGAAGGCTGGTATGAATACAATAATAGTTCACAATTAAAGGTGTTGAAAAATAAAATATCTGCTATTAATGAGACCTTGCCCGGCAGGATTACACTCCTTTCATTAGAAAGGCCTACCATGATAGATTCCATTTTCTCGAGTATGATTATTTTAGAACAAGCAGCATCATGGGTTAGTATCCTTTTGGCAATCCTTCTCTCCGTTCTTTGCCCATTAATCTATTTCCGGTTACAGCTTAAAAACTTATCACTATTATGTACTAATGTACTTTTAGGAATAAACTATAAAAATATCCTAATTAAAAATATACTCTTATTTCTTTCTATTTTGGCGCTTTCTAACCTTAGTGTACTCGCCATATTAATCATGATTGGAATTACCTTTACTAAATGGATTTTGGTTATTGATACCTTGGCTGTCACCACGCTCATACTTCTCAATTTCCTTTTCCTGAAAGAATCTAACTTAATATCTTATATGGGAGGGCTCCATCTTGCTGCAAATACAAAGCATTTCTAAATCATTTGATAAAAAGAACATAGTTTTAGACCAGGCTGGTATGGTAGTACAAGACTATAGCAAGGTAGCAGTAATCGGTAAAAGCGGATGTGGCAAAACTACTTTACTTAATATTATTGCTGGTCTTCTTTCCCCGGATGATGGAGAAATAATATATAAAGACTTTAGCTTAACAAGTAAGAGTAACAGCAAGGAACGCTCGGACTTTAGATTTAACCATGTTGGTATTATTCCCCAAAGACTATGCCTGATTAATGAATACAACGTCTTCCAAAATATTGCCTATCCATTAAGGTTAAAAGGTGTGAAAGACAATAAGTTTATCATTGATAAAGTGAAAGACATAGCTAATCGCTTAAATATTGCAGAGTTATTAAATAAAAAAACATCCTTACTTTCTACAGGTCAATGTCAAAGAGTCGCCCTTGCCAGGGCAATAATAACATCACCACCTATCTTGCTTGCCGACGAACCAACAAGCGCTTTAGATTCCGAAACCAGAGCTATAGTAATGTCAGAATTTATTAATTATCCTGGCACTGTTATAATTGTTTCTCATGATTCTCATGTGATTTCTTCTTGCCAGGAAGTCTTTTTGATAGAAGATGGGAGAATTACTAAAATGTAAAAGCGTAATGTTGCGAGGAGCATAGCGACGTGGCGATCTCTTTAAATGAACTTCTTCGACAGTCTGGAATCGGCTTATGCCTGTCTTTTTCTATTTCCCGGTAATTCTTTAGTGAAATCTAATCCATTTCACGTTTGATTTTTAACCTTTCGGCGCAATACTATTGCTTTTTATTCCAAAATTATACATATTGTAAGCAGTCGTGGCCAATTGGAGGCGGCATTAATGTTCAAACCCAAGAGGAGTTGATCAAGCTGGCAGAAGAGGTCATCTTGGTTGGTGATAATAGAGATTAACCATGGAATTAGAGAAAATCTGTAGAGGATGCACCATCCTTCCTATCCAAAGATATAAACTGCGAATTTAGTATTTACGTATATGTAAACAAGTTCTATAAAAATGGCACCCACGCTCTCAAAAATATCAATCTATCTATTCAGCCAGGAATATACGGATTGTTGGGACCTAATGGAGCAGGAAAAACTACTCTTATACGTATTCTGGCTACAGTGATGGGTTTTGATGATGGAGAAATTAAGATAAATACATGGGATTTACGGCGAGATATTTATGAAATACGAAAAATAGTAGGCTATTTACCCCAGGAATTCGGGCTTTATCCAGATTTGACTCTTATAGAATACTTAGATTATATGTGCCTTTTAAATGAGATAAAAAACAGATCTGATCGAAAGAAGCGAATCAGTAATGCTATAGAACTTAGTAACTTAACCATGGCAGCAAACAATAAACTAAAAACCTTTTCCGGTGGAATGAAGCGCAGGGCCGGGCTTGCACAGTGTTTGCTCAATGACCCCCAGGTATTACTCGTTGACGAACCTACGGCGGGGTTGGACCCGGAAGAGAGAATGAGATTCAAAAACCTTCTGTCAATGCTTAGCAGGGACAGGAATATCATCTTTTCCACCCACATTATCAATGATCTGGAAGATGTATGTTCAGATATAGGGATACTTGATAAGGGGAAGCTCGTGTTTAACGGTTCCATGCAGGCTCTGAAGGCGAAAGTGAGTACTAACGTCTGGACGGGTTCATGCCCAGCTGACGAACTTGCTCTGCTTGAAGCGGGATATGGCAGTATTTGGAGCAGCTGCCTTCATCTATGATATTGTTTGGTTTTTGTTTATTGCCATAATTATTCAAAGCCTATTTTTGTCCGCCCTGGCATATTTTATAGCCATTCTGCTGAAGAACACCTTTATCCCGCTCATAGTCAACTTTACCTACAGCCTTATATTCATGTTGGCCGGTGGTAATCTTTCCTTAAATATTTTTGCTGAAAGGCTTACAGATGCCAGCAGCCTGGGTAAATACGTATGGGTTTCGATAGCCGCTTTCATTCTTCTATACGGCGGCTTGCAGATGGAGAAGCACTTGTACAAGAATAGTATTTAATCTTATACGATATCCCTTTGGGTACTTCAGACTTATTGTCAGCCAGTGCTGGTGCATAGGCATGCCAGCTCCAATAATTATTGTGGTATTATAAGGAAAATAAGTAGGCATTCGGCAAAAAGCACTCCGAATAAAAGATAGGACGTATGCTATATGACAAAAAAGTTTCTCAACTTCATAGTAATATCAATTCTTTTCATATTTGTAGTTTTTGCAAAGTTATCAGGTTTAAGATTTAGGTTTTCTATCTTCTACCTCATAGTCTTGCCGATCGCTTATTTATGGTATAAATTTACAAAACAAGCTGACATGATAGGTAACTGGTATATTGATAAAACCGCACTATATTTTTTAACTCCTGTCATTATCTTTGTAATAGCCTATTCTTATGCTGCAACCGGAGGCGCAGACTTAACGATAATATTTTTAGCGACATTGACCGCTATCTTGCTTTCTGTATTGTTTTCACTGAATAAGGAAAAGGACGGGGATTTTAAAGTAACTTTACCTATGCTAAAATCCCTTTCGGATAATGAGTTGACTCAGGTGTTGGACACCTTGGAGGAAGCGGAGCAAAAGCTCATTATACACAGATATGGCCTGGAAGACGGGAAGCCCCTCACCATAAACGTTCTATCCCACTATTATAATATGGATGCCGCAGAGTTAAGGGAGTGGCTGACTCAGGTGGACAAGAAATTATTTGAAATCATTAAATCCATAAGCATGAATGACAAATTGCTATTAATGGATAATAAATAGGTAAAACGCTATGAAATTCTTAAAAGATTTATATTTGACTGCAAGGCCCTTCCCGGAAATCTTGATTATATTTTTCCTGCTAACATACTTTTATATCTCATACACTTCACCTGGAGACATCTATTATAACCAGACCGGCATACTGTACCAACAAGGGAATCCAGCAGTCACAGAAACTATTAATATTATTATTGAAGGCAAATACCGTAAATCTTTGTTCGGTAATGAGGATGAATTTGTGGGAACTATTGACCTTGGAGATGAGACAGTTTTAAACTGCCATCTGAAGTTCAACCAAAATCACAAGGCGGCTTTAGAAAATATAGCCGACCCCGGAACCAGTCAGAACACTTATGGATTAATCTATATAGATAGTGTTTTTCAGGAGCTTACGGTTATACGATTCAAACAAGACCCAAAAGGTGCATATCACTGGGATGAATGGTACATATCGGCTCCCTGTACCAGTAGAGAGGAAGCCGTTCAAATATCTAATAGACTTATGCGGAAAGATTTGGGAGATGAGTTCTCGGTAGAATAATGCCCTTTGAACACAGCACCAAAACTATACTAGTTAAAACCATTGTTGTATTATAAGGAAAATATGTATGTATTTTGGCAGCATTTTAGCATATGGGGATGAGAATAGTGAATTTCAAATGGCAACCAAAATATGTGCTATCTCTTCTTTTAAGTTTAGCGGCAGTAATACTGGTAGTATTTACATGGACCTCTCTTTTCACCGTAGCCTACAATCTTATAAGTCCACTACCATTTGAACAGTTTTATGGTTTGGATACACCTACCCGAGTAGCTGGATTAAATTATCCTATAAGTTTTATTATTAAGTTTATTTCTTCTATAGCTATTTTACTGCTGTTATTATTCCTGTTTGGCTGGAAGAAAAAATACTCTTCGGCATCTTACTGGATAAACAGCATCGCTATATCCATCATGGTTCCTCATATATTTCTATGGGTATTTCTTATACATCCTTATTAAATATATTTGTATTTTATCTTAAATGCAAAGGGGACGATATGTGCGTCGTCCCCTGCAAAATTTTTGACAGACGCTTAAGAGTCGTCTCCGGGGAGTATTTTTCTGATTTCCATGGGAAGCGGGAACAGGATGGTGTTGCTGGGGGCACCGGATACTTCTGACAAGGAGCGCAGTACCCGCAGGGTCAAGCCGCCTTTGGTAGAAGTCAGTATTTCGGAAGCTTGAGCTAACTGCTCGGCGGCCTGGCGTTCTCCTTCCGCCTGGATGATGGCGGCGCGGCGTCCTCTCTCAGCCTCGGCTTGGCGAGCAATGGCCCGGGTCATTTCCGCTGGCAGTACCACATCTTTGATTTCCACAGCCGCCACCTTTATGCCCCAGTGATCAGTGGTCTCATCGACAATTCTTTGAATGGTTTGATTCAGTTTTTCCCGTTCGGCTAGTATTTCGTCCAGTTCAGCCGTACCGGCCACACTGCGCATGGTGGTCTGGGCCAGCTGGTTGGTAGCCTCATGATAGTTTTCTACATTGACTACAGCTTTGTCCGGTTCCACTACCCGGTAATAAAGCACAGCATTTATCTTGCAGGTAACATTATCCCGGGTAATAACCTCCTGCGGGGGTACATCTATTACCACCGTTCGCAGAGAAACCCTTATAATTCTGTCTACTATTGGAATAATGAAGATCAATCCCGGGCCACGAAATCCAATCAAGCGTCCTAAGCGGAACAAAACAGCCCGCTCATATTCAGGAATTATTTTGATCGAGGCACTCAAGATCCAAACGATCAGTACAACGATCACTATGCTGGAAAACAAATTCTCCATAATCTAACCTCCATTCTCATTTTGGTTAACCGGCTCAACCAGCAAAAGCAGACCTTTGCGTTGCACAACCCGTACCAACTCTCCCTCCTTAACAGTATTCCCATCTTTAGTCTCAGCTTGCCATATTTCGCCACTGATGCGGATAAAACCACGGGGGTTCAGTTCAGTGGAAACTACCCCCTCCAGGGATTCCATGTTTCCCTGAGCAGGTTTTCTGCCGCGCAGTTTGGCTATACCAAGAGTTGCGATCAGCAGAAATACCCCTACTACCAATCCAACCCCCAGAGCCATAAATTTGAAGGCTGTAAACCAGCGTTCCGGCATCAGCGGTTCATTGGGGAACAATAAGATACCGATGACAATACTGACCACTCCTCCAATACCCAGAATCCCAAAGGTAGGGGTGAATAATTCGGCAACCAACAGGCCAATACCCAGCAAGATCAGCAGACCAGCGGTCAAATTGCCCTGGAAAAGTCCTATACCTGATAAACCAAGAATCAGACTGATAGCTCCTAAAGTTTCCGGCAGGAAAAATCCTGGTGAATAGAAACCTATTAGCAGCCCCATTACGCCGATGGTAAGAAACAGCATGGACAGGGTAGGGTCGCTTATGAGATTGATGGCTTTTTCACTGGTATTCTGCGGCACTGTTACCATATGGGCCCCGGCAGTGCGGAGTACCCGGTCTTGACCGTTTACCGTGACCGTAGTGTTGTGAATCTTTTCCAGCAGTTCCTCCCGGTTGGCGGCCACATAGTCCACCACCCCTTTTTCCAAGGCCTCCCGGTTGTTCAATACCAGGTTGTCGGTGACAAACTGGCCGGCTATATCAGCAGGACGTCCTCTTTCATCGGCAATGCTCTTCATATGTCCGGCCAGGAAATTAATAGTTTTCTGATCTGCCGCCTGAGTGCCTTCCTCATTGGGAGAAATGGTTACCGGCATGGCCGCGCCACAAGTGGTTCCCGGGGACATAGCGGCAATATGCCCGTTTAACAGGATGAATGTCCCCGCTGAAGCCGCAATGCCTCCTTCGGGGTTAACATAAGTAATCACAGGGATTTTGGCTGCGGACATGTCCTGTATGATTTCCAAAGTAGCGTCCACCAAGCCTCCCGGTGTATTGAGACTGATGATACAAGCATCAGCTTGATTAAACTGGGCTTCCTCCAATCCTCGTTCAATATAGCGGGCAGTACCAAAAGTAACTGTCTTCTCCACTTCCAGAACATACACCAGAGGTCTTTCTTCAGCAGCACTCAAAGACACCGAGCTGCTGGCCAATAAAAGAAATGCAAAGATCAGGAGAACAACTTCCCAGATCCTGAATCGATGTTTATTGAGAGAGTACTGAACCTTGAGCAAAAGACATACCTCCCTCTGAATAATTTCATTATTCCCCTGATAGGTTAAGTACTATCCGGGGTCGTGGTGTGATGATGGATGGGACGCTTAGCGGTTAATAAGTATGAGACCGGCAATACATAAAATAATGCCCAGAGCTGTTGTGGTGGATATGGTTTCTTTATACACAGCAACACCAATCGGAATTAATAACACTGATACGGCGATGTTGGCTATAAGGGCTCCCAGGCTGATGTTCCAGCCCACCCGGTAGGCCAGGAAAAAGCCCAGTTCCAATCCGAAGATGGCAAAGCCAAGGGCAATGGGCGCCCAGTTTATTTTGCCCATCTCTGCCATCAAAGCCTGCCCTTTTAAATCAAACACCAGCAATAAACTGCATAATATCGCCGCGGTAATATATGTAACCAGCAAAGCTGCCATGGGGTTAATCTGCTGGGGCATGGATTTCTGGCAAATGTGATAGAATACATTGGCTACAATAGCAAGAGCAATGGGTAAATAATAGACCATGAACTGCTACCTACTTTCTGAAATAATGCATTCGTATGCTATATATTATTTTATTGTAACATAGGGTAGGTATAGGTAACCAGAAATGGGTATGAGGATACGGGAAAGGAGATCGCCACACCCTCTACGAAGGCGTGGCGATCTCAACTGCGCATTAACAATCAAAAACAAAGAAGACAGGTTAAACGTCTCCCGTCTTCCTAATTACCACAGCAGTTCGTAATGCATGGCATCACCATAGCTGTTTCCCCAGCTGAAGCCAGCTGGTTTAAAGGCTTTTTCCCAGAGAATATAGTTGGGGTCATAGGGTTCTTTTGCCGGGTCTACATAGCGGTAATGGTCGCTGGCATTGATGTCAATGGCAGTACCCCAGGAATGGTTGCTCAGATTGCGGTTGATATTCCATCCTATGTGGCGGGGAACCCAAGTACCGTCTATAGTCTTTATCAGACTGGTCAGAGGTACTGTTTTCCCATTAATAACCGCTGTACCATTTTGGATATAGGTGAAGGCTTTAATAAACGCTCCGGCTGCGTCTTTATGTACCTGAACCTGACGGTTCACACCGGGGAGAGTGATAGTTACTATATTTTCTTTTACCCACTGGGGATCAATCTCAATTCTTCCGCTATTGGTGTCCCGGTAGCGAAACTGACCAAAATAGCCATTGGATTTGCTCAGTTTTGGATAATTGCTGTTGTAGGCCGGTGTCTTATTGGAGGATGTTCCCCGGGAAACGGTTTCTGTGTTAACAGCTGGCTTGGCAGCCACAGAAGTATTCACGGGAGTACTGGGCACCGGCTTAGCCTTAACCTCAAGGCTGATCAATTTCTCGGTGGTTTTCTGGCCATCCGAAGCGGTGACTTTTACTTCATATGTACCTGGTTTAACTTTGCTGGTATCCCACTGGTAATCAAGGTTTGACTCCTGAACTTCCTGGTGAACTGAACCATCTATCTCCAGAATGATACTAGTCACTTGCTTGTCATCACTGGCCGTTACCGCAAATGAAACCGTTTCTCCTTGAATAACTGTGGATTCATCATCAGGACTGGTGATGTCAACGGTAGGAACCTGATTTTCCGGTACTACCAGCTTCTTAATCTCTCCATATCCATATCCTTTGCTATTCACGGCAAAGGCTTGATAGTAGTAGGTGGTACCCTCTACTAAATTACTTATCTCCATACCGAAGCCTTCCGCATTAGCAGGAACAATGAGGGTTTCCGCACCTTTCAGCTCCGGGCTTGTCCCCCAGAGAAAGCCGTACTGGCGGATATCCTGCCCGCCTGGATCGGTTATAGTGCCCATCAAGGTAGCTTTGCCCTGGATTAAGCTGAAATCTCCTGTTTCAACCAGGGGGGGAGAGGAAGCGTATGCAAGCTTGAGCACTAACAGCAATGCCACAGCGGTAATTGCAAGGGTCAGTGAAATGATGGTGCGCTTAGATATGTACTGCATGACTTACTCCTTATGTTATCTGGTTGTCTTGTTACTGCCAATATGCCTTCATACAGGTTATTTTCGCTATACAATAATTTTACCTAGGGCAGCAGAAGACGGTCAAAGGTAACATAAGGTAAATCAAGCAGCAGAGGCGATATGTGCGCGGGGCATGGTTCAAAGGCTGTAGCGGGCGGCAATGGGCATGCGTCGTCCCATGCCAAAGGCTTTGGATGTTACTTTGAGTACCGGAGCCGCCTGCCTGCGTTTATATTCGCTGCGACTGAGGGCCTGCACTACCCAGTCTACAGTGGCAGCGGGATAACCTAGCTTAACTATATCCTGGCTGGACAGGTTTTTCTCCAGAAAAAGGTCCAGAATACTGTCCAAAACCGGGTAAGGCGGGAGGGTATCCTGGTCAAGTTGGTTAAAGCTTAGTTCGGCCGAAGGAGGTTTGCTGATTATCTGCGGCGGTATAAGGATCTCTTGGCGATTGATATATTCCGCCAGCTCATAGACCATAGTCTTGGGCACATCGGCCAGAACACTCAAGCCACCGCTCATATCCCCATATAAAGTACAGTATCCCACCGCCATCTCACTCTTGTTGCCGGTGGACAGCAGCAAATAACCATATTTGTTGGAGTAAGCCATTAATATATTACCCCGGATGCGGGCTTGGATGTTTTCCTCGGTAACATCCCTCTCCTGCCCGGTAAAGGCTTCCTCCAAAGCTTGCAGGTAGCCGTTGTAGAGCGGTTCAATAGAAATGACTTTGAAG
>JAKOQC010000155.1 GCA_029778565.1 bacterium | reverse complement strand
TTACCTAAGTTTTGTACAAATGACATAGGTGCTATTTGTAAATAGTTTTCCAGTAATACATTGGACTTAGTTCCAAGACGCACCAGTATTTCTGCACAAAGTGAAACCGAAATGTATTATATATCATATTTTAAGAAATATTTACAATTAAAGACTATACTGATCCTTGAAAATTCCATAATATAACAGTTAATTACAACTGGAATTAGGATGTTGAAAACAATGATATTTGCTCGTACTTGGGCTGCATACAATCCACAAACTTCCGTGCCAGAGCGTTTATCCCTGGTAGCGTGACGATAATGGTTTGTGCTGTTTGTTTTACCTCCGCAGTGATGAAGCCGAGCTTCTCAATCAAAGTTTTCGTTCCTACTCCCTCAAGCTCAGTGCCTGAAAGCACTATTGATTTAAACCAGGATAACAGGTTGTGGCTAATAAATACAAACCAGAGAAATGCATAAATACCATTAAACTTCCTAGTCCTAAGGTTTTTGATATGGTATACGTTCTTGCAGGTCTTGAAAAATGCTTCAATCGTCTGCCGCTTGTTATAAAAGTGGAACATCTCTATCGCAGACATTCGTCCGGAAGGAATGTTGGAAACAAGCATGGTGTACTCGAAACTTCCTTTACTGGTAAGAGTTCTTACCACAATATGCCGCAGCCCTTTCATTATTGGGAGTTCGAATACATCTACACAACCATTAACCTCTTTCCAGTCTTCCTTTTTAATGGTCTTGGCAATGTTGGCAGCTCTGACGGTTGAATAAGCTTTAGCTACAAATAGAACTTTATCGCGGATTTTATTGATATTATCATCAGAACCGTACCCACTATCGATCCTTAGGATAAGTCTATGTTCCTTTGCAACATCACTGAGCTTAACAAGTGTATCTTTTACAAGATCGTCAAACCGTGCACTACAGTGAGTATTGCCAGGATCAAGATACAAAGAAATTGTTTCTGACGATTCACCACAGAAAGCGGCTGACAACTGGTAGCCCTTCTGGTTCTTCTTTTTTGAGAAGTATCCCTTTTGGGCTGCTTCATAGGTTTTGCCACTAGCGATAAGCCCGGACTGGTCAATATCAACTACAACAAAACCGGGAACAGATAAGCATTGAGCATTCTGCATAAACATCTGGTGATGTACACTGGCTAACTGCTCTATACCTTTTTCATCAATTCGCCTAATTAACTCGTTTATCTGAGACTGATCAGGGAATCGCTTCATATCAAACATGTTGGCGGCAACGGTATCAGGCACAAGCTTATGATTAACATCGGATGTGTACTTGCAGCCCATTATGATGGATAGCAATAAGGTAATCATCTTCTGGTGTACGGTATAATTAACTTCTTTCATCTTAACTTTTACCTGTTCCAGAAGGTCTAGAGCACCAATTGTTCGAGCAAATTTTATAAATCCTGCAAGCCATGCAGAAGTTTTTTCCTCTTTAAAATCACCTGTGGTAAATGTTATACTTTTCATAGGTGAGAACCCCCTTTAATTTTTAATTTTAGTATATTAATTTTACTACAGGGAACAATTCTCACCTACTGTTATATTATGGTATCCAATATGTTACATTTTCAAGGTTCATGTTTGTA
>JAKOQC010000018.1 GCA_029778565.1 bacterium | reverse complement strand
TATCGTTACTAATAAGAATACCGTTAACAGAGTGTTTTAGTACATAATCCGTGTTCTCATATACTTGTCTACGTCCTCTTTCCTCAGCCTCGTGTAACAAAGCCAGGTACTCATCAATAGTAAGGTCACTAAATGGGGGTATTTTACACCCTATAGAGTAACCTGCGTACATGCATCCAGCACACGCCAGAAGCATTATTAATACTATAATTATAGTCGTAATGCTTGCCATCGTACTTCCTCACTCTCCCCTTCTTCTAAAATACGTAACATATCACCAACGGAACCTTTTGGAAAGTCCTCTCGCAAAGGAACGTCAGAATGGACAAAACTTTCGTAAGCGTCCTCAGCCTCGAATAACATCACAACAACGTCAGCATGGTCAGGAGAAGGTAAACCTCTCGCTTTTACTTTGTCTTTAGACTCTAATCTATAGCGACCGGCTACATCAAAGTCGTACTTAGTAGCCGTAAGCTGCCCAATCAACACGTCATCGGGTGGGATATTAATTAAGTCTTTACGGAATTTCTCCCTAGTCAAGTACCAGCTTTCCGTACGTCTGTTTACGAATTTATCGGCGTTCCAAGCACGTCCTTGAGCTACGTAGTCAACCGCAGGATACCCCCAAGCACGTAGATTATCGGCCACACCCGCTCCAATGCCCACTACGTCAACTTTTATCCACTTAGGATGTTCTTCGTCAGCAATAAATTTAGCTGCTTTAGATAAAGTGTGTACGTCAGCATGATGAAAGACTTCTTTACGTGAGAGAGAATTACCACGTCTAATGCCTATTACGCTATCGTCGTCGCCATAACGTGCCACGTCAATAGCCATATAACAATCGTCGTCGTCATTGTACACGCAAGGTCGTTCTTTAGCACGTAAAACCCAACCTAACGGAATCATAGTATCCGTACCGATTAGTGGGAAGTTACCCTTCACACGTGCTTGATAAGCCGGAGAATCTTCGCCCCATTCCATACGTCGCTCTGCTACCCACTTAGGCGTAATCAACGCAGGGTATCTAAAATTACCCGTTATCTTCTCTTGCCACGTGTTATTAACTATGTCTTCTTCAGTTATGCCAAAATCGGTAAAATTGGGAGTGTCAAACGCTGAAATGTGGATTTTATTGTATAACGGAGACGAAAAAGCATTAAAAAACTCGCCAGAAGGCTCGGTGGGGTTGCCTATGACTAATAATCGTGCGCCATAGGACGTAAGAATAGCGTCCATAGCCTCCCATATAGGAGAGTCGACACCGGCTGCCTCGTCTATGACGCCTAAAATATGCTCGGCATGGAACCCTTGAAAGCGATTCGGGTCATCTGTGGACAATCCCAAGGCAAACCACTTTGGCCCAAGCGTCCACTGTACTAAAGTAGTCTCGCCTCCAAGGGGATATTTTGAGTTTGCTTTAATAGTATTTATTTCTTGCCACAGCAACTCACGTACCTGACGGGAAGTAGGCGCAGTAGAAATAACAATCGAGTTTACGTGCGACGTAAGAAACCACGCCACAATCGCCGCCGATATAAAAGTCTTACCGGCACCGTTGCACGACCGTACCGCAGTCCTAAAATTGTCACGTACAGAATTGGCTATCTCTATTTGCTTATGCCACAGGGTAGTAGTGCCCACCACGTTCTCTACAAAAAACGCCGGGTCATTTTTACCCCTGCGAAATAGCCTCTCCATGTCACGTGTTGGTTTACTCATTAGCACTCACTCCGTCTTTTGTCAACAATTATATTTTCTTGCCATCCCTTGAACATATCTTCTAAATCCTGAACGCTATAATCTCTTTTGAATTGATTCCATGCTCTACTATCCATATCTTTAAGTTCTGCCCATAATTCAGGATAAAATGAATAAAGCATATATAATTCTCTTTGATTTTTCAATGGACAACACCAACATGAAACTCTTTCAAAATGTGTATATAACCCTTCCCAATCAAATCCTTTATCATAGCAATATTTCAAAGCCATACCCTCGGTTATTTTCCATTCAATAAGCGGATATTTCTTATGACCATTTTGTGTTTTTTCATATCTTTTGAATTCATCGTATGCTATGCCCACATACTCTATGTAATTATTATCATATTTTTCTTTTAAGTATTTCGTCATTGTTAATTGTTTGAATCTATCAGTACACCATCTTGCTTTAGTATCAGGCCAACCATAACCACGTTTCCCTTGATGTTTTCCTTTTGTTTTAATATGTTCAAACATTAAATAATCAAAAGAATCTTTATAAGTTAATCTGGTAATCGGCCTACCTATGTATTTTTCAACTTTATCAATATGCCTATAGAGTGCAGGGAATTCTTTACCAGTATCACAAAAGATAATTTCATCTATTGGATATTCTCTCTCTAACATCATGAGTAACATTGCGGTTGAATCTTTGCCGCCACTAAAACTAACTATATGTTTCAATATATAATCCTCTTTTCTTTATATTTATTTTCAGTTTTTTTATCGTGTTTTAGGGCACGTTTTATAACCTCGCATTTGCCCATTTGTACGACGTCTTTCATCAATAAGTCAACCACTTCTTCGGGGCATTTGTCATGATGAGGCGACCTAGCTATGTCTTCTTTACCTTCGGGAGTACGATAATACGCAAGCAAAGACTCTTTGGTAAG
>JAKOQC010000154.1 GCA_029778565.1 bacterium | reverse complement strand
TGTTCCAATTGTATTTATAACATTTTCAATTATGGTTGGAAGAACATTAACTATGTTGCTAATTATCGTTGGCAAACCTGAAACTAATGATGAAAACAGTTCTATTCCTGCGTTAATTATTATAGGCACTTGTTCTGTCAATGCCGTTAATATGCTGTTGATTATCAAAGGTACCTTTTCTATAATTACAGGTATTGCATTAATCAAACCTTCAGCTAGCCCTGTCATTAGATTAATTCCGCTTTGTATTAGCATGGGTAGATTGTTTACAAAAGTGGATACCAGGGTTAATATAGCATCAATCGCTGCCGGTATTAGCTGCGGCAAGGCCTGTCCTATGCCCGTTAATAGATCGCTTATAGCTTGCATACCAGATTGTATAAAGCTTGGCCCCGCCTCTCTTAAAACAGATACTATAACTTGCGGAATTTGCATTATAGTGCTTGAAACCATAGGCATTAAGTTATTCAAAAATGTAATCAATGTAGTGCTTAGATTTTTCAATTGTGGACCTATATCTTTGCCAAGTGCCATAGCCCCCAGCGTGTCCGTAAATGCAGCTTTTAAGGCACTAAATGAGCCTGTTAAGGTTTCGCTTGCTTCTTTGGCGGTTGTTCCTGTAATCCCCAGCTCCTGCTGAATAACATGGATAGCATCATACACATCTGCCAAATTGTTTATATTATATTTTACACCTGTAAGCTTTTGAGCATCAGCAAGCAGTCTCTCCATTTCCTTTTTAGTACCGCCATAACCTAGCTTTAGGTTGTCCAGCATTGTATAGTTCTGCTTGGCAAATCCTTGATATGCATTTTGTATATCACGCATGCTGGTGCCCATCTTATTGGCGTTATCAGCCATGTCAATCATGGCCATATTTGCTTTGTCCGCAGCTTTTTCAGTATCTCCTCCCAGTGATTGGAGCAGTGAAGCAGAAAAAGAGGTAACCTGTTCCATATATTCATTTGCTGATACCCCAGCAGTTTTATATGCTTCGCTTGCATATTTTTTAACTCTATCTGCATGATCCTTAAATAAAGTTTCAACTCCGCCAAGCGATTGTTGCAGGGCTCCGCCTTCTTTTACCGCCGTTGCTATAACTTTCCCAATACCGGCGGCAACGATTACCTTTTTGATGCTGCTTACTAGACTGGAGCCTGCACTTTTGCCGGCGGTTTTCATCTCCGGATCAAGCGTCTTTGTTATTTCCTTGCTTATACCCTTTGCTGACGGCATTATCTGCACATACGCTTTTCCCAGTTCTGTAGCCACAAAGTTACCTCCTTTCTGCTTGGGCTATTAATCTTTGTCTCTCTTTTTCAAATTCCTTGCCAGATGCAAATGCGCTTATATCGCTTTCCTTTTCATATATAACATCTAATATAGGTTTAGGTCTGTT
>JAKOQC010000017.1 GCA_029778565.1 bacterium | reverse complement strand
CTTATTCCTTCAATAAACCCATCAAATTTATCTTCTGGAACAAACACATAAACACGAAATGTTACATCATTAGTAGAAATGCCATATTCCACATCTGCTATTACACCACCAAACAAGGTCTCCATATTCATAATTTTATCAAAATAAAACTTAGACGTTTTTGTAGGATCTAAAGACATATCACAATAGTAACAAACAGATTGTTTTAATCCCAAATCCTTCCAAAGATTTAACGCCATTTTTGGTGTAGCTTCTACCCACCTAATTGACCCTCTGTCAATTCTCATAACATATCGCATATCTAATACCTCCTTAAATTTTATTCTGTCCTTACAGCCAATGCTATAACATGCTCCCATTCATCATTCTGAAACTTAACACAACGTTTACCGACAATACATCTATCCGTCTTATCGACTATGTCTCTAAGCAATAATGGATTAGCAGAAAAACTAACTATAGGGCCCTCATAATCCAACTCAACAAATTCTTCAAACCAACCAGATTCACTTTGTATTTTTACCTTAAACAATTTATCCTTAAATGAGACATCTAGTAATGGTATGCCTGTTCTGATCAAATCATAAGAATTGAAGTTTTTAGCAAATACTAAAGCCCTATCAAGCATATCAATCAAATTAGAAGGAAAAACAACAGTCTCACCTTGAACATTTAATATACCAGAAGCTTCAATGTCTGGAAATCGCCCACTAAACAACCTGCATGAAAACACTAACCCTGTGTTGTCCCTAAAGTGAATCCAACTGTTACCAAATGACATTTCAGTAAAATCATAATCAAGCAATGCTTTAACTGAACTTGATTGAATTAAAACAGATGTAGGAAAACTGCCATTAACTTTATATCGTGTTATTCTAACATCATCTGTTGATTCAACATAACCTTTTTCATTCAAATGGACACAAGTGAATGCAGGTATACCAATATCTCTGGCGCATGAAAACAAGGAAAATGCTAAAGCATCCTTCAAATTAGATGGCACAGGAATCCAAGAATCAGATTTAGCTTTTTCAACTTCACTCAAAGGCAACATGATATCACTTTGTAATACAAAACCAGCCCTTGACTTATCAGATGACACCACCAAATTATTATCCTCTACACTCAAAAGCACTTCATCAGAAGACAATTTATTCAACAATTCATAAAATTCCTTAGCTTGCACAGCACCAACAAAATCGAGTTCCTTAATGGGATAGGATACACTAATAGAATCATTGTAAGTTACAACCCTACCAGACATAAACGCAAAAGTATTTGATTGCTGAATAAACTCCTTCTTTGCTAATCCTGGCTTTACCTTATCCAGAATGTTAACTAATTCTCGCCTATTAACCATCACCATTATTCACTACCTCCTTAAACTTTTGTTTATGTTTAATAACTTTTCTAAACTGTTTTCCACATTTCATCTTACTCTTAACTGTGCTACGAACATCCATATAAGACAACAATATACCCCATTCACATCCTGTCTTCTTAGCCTCCTCATGCAACTTTACATTGCTTTCAAGATTATGTGCTGTGTTGGCTACAAAGTATACAATCATGTTAGCAAATTAGATGTGTTAAAATATAATGGCTCAAAGTTCTCATGCAATTTACTACAAAGTTGTAAAAAGAAACGAGCATTGAATTCAAATCGTAAATCATCACTACTACATAATCCCTCCTCTAATACAACTTCTTTATTATTCTTAGCATCCCAAACCACCTTACCTAAGTTATAACCCATCTCCTCTATATACTGCAAAATTACATTTCTTAACCAATCTCCACAAACCCATATACTTAATATTTTACGCTTATGTGGCTTAGCCGTTACTTTAACTCGCATTGGCTGGCTATTGTAATCCCATTTACCATTAACATATCTTGGAACTAAAATCATACCATATCCACTATTCTTAATAAAAGTAGAAGCGTCAACAGAATACCATGGATACCTACGCAAAATCTCAAAATTAGCTATAGCTAAACCATGAACCTTAATGATAGGCAACTTGGTAACAGAATCACTTATGTATCGAAAAACCATATCAGCCCATCCATAATAATTACTCTTATCAACTTCCTGTCCTAAACCACCAACTGCAATATAGTCATATCCTTTATCCATATACTTCTTAATCCAAGAAACGTCAGTAAGATAATGAATCACAGGCATTGGTCTAAGTCCATGTTCTTTTTCCAAATACTCGTGTATCTTAAAGGTAAGTTCAGGATTGCCTATTGCATCTACATTGACGTAGTAATCAATATACTCACTATAATACTTCACAAAATTAGCATAAGCATCTACATAAGCTTTGAATTCATCTGTGTAATACCAGTCATAACACTTGTTAAGAAATCCCCTACCCGTATTCATAACATGCTTATTATACAACGAATGTGCCCCAGAGTCAAGTAGCAATGGAATATTCATCAATCTGCCATCAACTCTACTCCATTTTCGTTGTCTTCAAACACAGACACATAAACAGGATGAAAGGCATTCATTAGTCTTCTACACATATCCTCACAGCTAACATCACCTAAATCCTTATTTTTCCAAGCAGACTCTATAAATACATCGACTTTATTCTTGAGCCTAATAAACTCCATTTCCCTATTCCTATTGTCAGACACCTTAAATTTCATAGTTACATAAAACACATGCCTATGTGGATAACACAAATAAGACACATCATCATAAGGACAGTTATACCAAGCATGAACTGCCTCAAACCGTGTGGTAATAACTACATTCATCTGCA
Source organism: bacterium (assembly GCA_029778565.1). Taxonomy (GTDB): domain Bacteria; phylum Patescibacteriota; class Saccharimonadia; order CAILAD01; family BJGX01; genus JAHFOQ01. The sequence goes on along the minus strand of JAKOQC010000017.1, from coordinate 10,005 downwards.
TAACTTTATCACCTCTATCATATTAGATATAGCACGCTCACAACGTTGCTTTAAGTTATTAGCGTGCTTTACAACCTGCTCAAGTGCCAAACAAAGTAAATCTGAATCGCTTAACAATCTATTAACATAAGAAATAACATCATAATCATCATCTCTAAGGAACATAGTATTAGCAAATAATTCAGAATAACTTAACCTATTTGGAACAACAGGAACACAACCACAAAACAACGATTCAAGCATAGCAATGCCAAAAGTTTCCTGCTTGGCAAACGATACTGATATTTTAGCTCTATTCAATAAGTCATAATAACCACTCTTACTTTTACACACATCTTTAGTTCTAATAAATTGCCAATCAGGATAATAAACTTCAAACTCACTTCTAAACTTATCAAATAAATGTGGTTGTTTCTCTGGATCAAGTCTGTGTGGAAATACAACAATGTTTTCCTTTTTGACAGGCTTAACAAAATCATCTGGATATATAGGCAATCCAGTAACTACAATTTGATTAGCATTAACTATCCTCTTGGATAATAGTAAATTCTTATGGTATTCTGTGGCCACAAATATCTTATCTATAAACCTAAACCATCCATTCTCTATAAACTCAGCCCAACTGGTCATTCCTTTCCTTGATAGAAAATCGTTCTCATCCCAAGTTCCAGCATGAAGAATACCAACTATCTTAAAATCAATACCAAGACCTTGCCTAACATATTGCAACATTTCAATTCCAGGAAACCATAGATCATGAAAGAATATCACATCTCCATCTTTTATTTCATTCCTATAAATCATAGAACACAACTCTGCTAACTGTGTAGCCTTATAATAATTAGTATCAACCACATCTAAAAAACTACCAACAGATATACCATAGTGTAATCGCTTTCCTTTCACCGTAATAAAATCAATATTGTGTTTTGTAAACTCTTTAGGAAACCAATAATTCCATTGTGCTGAATATCGTTCTTCTAAACTCTCTATAGGAACGTTTATTAACATCAAACAATTCTCCTTATAGAATCCTTAAATATTTTCCAATGTAATAACATTGGGCTTCTCATATAACAACGAGCACAAATATTCCTATAGTTTTTTGTTATATGCTCATTTCTTAAACGATCTACTTCACCACCATGTAAATTCCATATTGTGTGTAAGGAATGGTTATTTAAATTACCATAGACTATATCATCACCAAATGAAAAACAACATGGAACCACATTACCATTTGCCTGGATGGACACACTTAACCATGGATTGAGACACAACTCCGTACTTACAGGAAGATTATCTGGTTCATCAAACACAGTCATAAAACAATCTGGTACTGTTCTAATATTAAATGTAGGATAAACAAGCTCATGTCTAAATTCAGCTTTAAGCATTTGATAATCCAATTCCCAATTAGGCATTTCTACAACCTGCAAATCTACATGTGGTTTACCATGATAATATGCCTCATACACAAACTTTTTAATTCTACGTATTGCTGTATCATCATCCTTAATAGCATTATAATTGATTGTAACATAATCCAAACGAAACAAACAATCCAAATCCAAATTAGTACCATTGGTGCTCAAACCAACAATTACAAAATTACGCAACTTGATTATTATTCTATCTAATTGTGGATGAAGTGTTGGTTCACCAGACATTTGTAATTCAACAAAATAGGAACCACCCAACGAATCATCTCTAATCAATTTGTCTATTAAACCAATGTCAATAAATTCTGTTTCGTCTTTTCTACAAAATAACTGTCGAGGACACATAGTACAACTTAAATTACATTTTCTACTAACCTCAATCTGATATATCTCAGGTAAATCTGGAATAAAAACATTAGTCGGTAGATCCTTCACCTTTACTACCATCTAATTTTCCTCCTTTTAAAAATTCTGGCTTAACATAATGCATTACATATGTTTTGCCGTCTACTGGAACTGAATAAATAAATCCTTTTTTCTTTAATGAATTAAGATGGGACATAACACGATTTTCTTTAAGATCAAATATGCTTATCAATTCAGACGCTAATGTAGGTAATCCTTTACTACTTTTATATATTAAATACAAATCAATCTTAGCAGCAGATGTTTTTATACCTTGACCAAATATAGTTTTATCATTCTCAATATAATCACTAAAATCAGCATCAAAGAAACCGTGATCATATTTGTAAACAGTAGTTTCAAGTTTAACCATAGTATCATTTAACTTTTTAAGTATTTCATCATCTATAAGCCTAAACTCATCAGCCATATTTACGGTAATCCCACCATTTTGTGTAATTGCATACAAAGAACAGACCTATTCAAAACATTATTAGGTAAACAATCAAATATCATATTGAATATAGAAGGATCACTATTTACTGGACTAAATACAAAATTACCTGTAAACAAATTACTTTCCATTAAAACAGTAACATATTCCATAGCAAAATCTAAGTCATTCTTATCAGAAATAACAAACTTCACATCTGTTAAACTGTCGTTGTCCTTAACAAGTAAGTTATACAAATCATACTCATTTGGTGCTGGCATAGCCTCAATCATTCCACTACTTGGACATTTTATATCAACTTCCCAACCAAGATTAGAATTACCAAATGGAAGTTCATATGTGCCATTCGTTTCTACTTGCACTATTTTACCCATGCCACATAATGTAGTAATCAATTCCTCAAATTCATTAGAATCCTGTAAAAGAGGCTCCCCACCAGTAATTAGAACATTTTGAGACTTACACCTCTTTACAATTTCCTCTGGTATGTATTCAATGCCACCATCAAATGACTGTGTTTCTTTAGCATCACACCAAGCACAATTTAAGTTACACCCTTGAAATCTTACCAAAGTTATCCAAGCACCTTGAGGAATAATACAACCTGGTTCTCCAGATATGGTTTCAACTATATCTGCAACTAACATAACCCCACCTCCCACAACAAATTATACCATGCATCATAAATTCTGTCAAGCTTTTCTATAACTTCCGACATAAGCCCTTCCACCTCTAAGATACTGTAACACAACTATCTCGTTAGAGTTAGAAAATTCTCCCTCTCTAACCACAAGTTCATTTAATCTAAGTATACCTAACTTTTTTTCACGACCATCTTTATCTTGGTTAAGTCCAAACATCGCAGTAACATGTGAATATTTACGTTTATCTTCACTAAAGTTAGACAGCTTTAGCAAATCAGTATCATAGCTATCAGCATCAGACTGGGTAGCAGTAATAACCAAAGCATGCTTTTCCTGTGATAAACCACGCAAATTCTTCCAAATGTAATCTTGTTTATGTCTAAACTCTTTAACTGGAGCAGTAAGCAAATCAGCATAATCTACTATGATAACATCTGGAACAAAGTTGTCATACTGTTCCCATAGCTTAAGACAATTCCTTATCTCATCAATGGATAAAGTATCTGCTGCATAGGTAGCTAACTTGAAACGCTGTTTATATTTATCGAAAAATCGCTTTAAATACTTCTTAGCTTCATCAGCAGTAAGAGGCATTTTTTCTTTTTCCTTAACATACCAAATACTACCCCTAAATCTGCTACAAGCTCTACATGGAATGTAATCTGGATTTTCTTCTACTGCTTTAACCAAAGTTTCGTAGCTTAACTGTTTATATAAATCATCTGGAGCGAAATGCTTAAAAACACCAAAGTTACATGTCCTATCTTCGTTATCACACATATTCAACTGGTTATATACACAATCTACAACTGGTCTATAGCCAGCCCTACAATACTTAGGATTGTCAGAACGTTCAGCTAAATATATGCATATCCTCTTTAATTGCTGTGTTTCAGTCATATCACCTGCCTGAAAGAAAGCCACATTACACTTCTGAGTAATCGCTCTCATAGCTAATTCCAATAACCAAGACGTTTTACCTCGTTTCTCTGGGCCCATAAATCCTACAAATCCACCTCTAACTAAATAGTCGTTGAGCATATCACCCAAATCATCTGGATAGGAAATAAGACGCTCAAGTTCTTTATTGAATGCAATGTCTACACGCTCTAAAGCTTCATCGCTGGACAACTCAAGACCTACATTTAATTCATCTAACACAGTAGGTCTGTAATTCTGTGCTAATTCCTCAGCTTCATCGGCTCTACCTTGTTCAATAAGCTCCTGTATTTCTTTTGTATGCAATCTTAATTCTTGTGCCTTGAAATAAGAAATAGTTTGGTCATATAGATATCCAGAATTAAACTTTTCTAAATGCTCATATTCCTTAGTCAAACTTGGAAGTAAGACATCGTTAAAAAGTTCAGCTACATCTTCTGGTATTTTGTTATTGTTCACTTTATCACAGAAAATATCATCTATTTCACTCTGAGGTGCTTTACCATATTTGTCAAAATACTCTATACACCAAGTAGATAAAATTCTGGCAGCCTCTGACGCGAAAAACTGCGGATTCCATAACTTCCTAATTCGCGATAGATAGTCTGTTGAGACTATCATGCCAATTACAATTCTACGCTCTATGTTTTTGTCAATTTTCATATTCGAAATCAAGACTAACCCCTCACTCTAATACGTAATTTCCTCATTTGTGCTTTGCCATCATTGCCCACCCACTTACCACACCTTTTGCATAACACACAATTATTTGGAAAAGGTTGTTGTGGGCCCAAGTCAGAACCATAAGTTTCACAAATTATTCTACCAACAACTTCATCACCAGAATCACCAACCATTGCCATCATAATCGCCAACCTCCTCTAATGTGCGTGCTTACCTGAAAGGCTATCAATGTCCAAATGACGCTTAGCCTCAATTGCTCTAAACTTGGTAAATAACGGACAATTTACAGTCATGGTTTTGGCCGAAATGTCCTTAATCCATTTTTTATTCTCACCAAGCCACTCAATATACCTCGCCATAAGCATCATTGGAGATGGCAATATCTTACGAACTTCCTGTGGTATTTTATCATGATAAGCCCTAATATCCCTAAACATCTGCACAAGATTGTGTGCAAGCTTGTTTTCTTCAGATATAGTTTTGTTCGTAAGCAGTTTAACTGCTGGATTGAAGCAACTACTCATAAATTGGTCATAGAAAGCATCATCACCAAACTCAGCCTTAAGTAAGTTGATATACTCATTCTTAGCTTTGTTAATGCTGTTAATCCTATCAGCCACTATAAGAAATCTGCTATAGGGCCCACTCTTACCATAACTATTGAACAATGTGGAAGCTAAGGATAGCTTGGTGCCTTCAGCAACTTCACTAACCACAGCCTCTAAGACTGCATAAATTTCCTCCTTAGTCCAGCGCTTACGTATCAACGCTGGATCAATATTGTATCTCCTAACAAAATCCAACAGCCATTGTGTTGGTTCACCATTACGCTTAACTTGAATTGGACGACCACATAGCAAATTGTCAATCATGACATAAGCTTTGGCAAACACCTTGGAGCCAGGTTTGTGTTTCTGTATATTGTATAACGTATTCCAAAAGGCGAACACGGATAGGACATCGCTGTCTGGAGCATGAGTAGTTAGCAAATCCCTTTTAGCATTAGCTAATACCATATCACCAAACAAAGTTGAGTTTTGCTTAACTACTTTTGGAGTAGGTGTAGTTGTTTCACTATTACTTTGACTTTTCTCCTGTAAGGAGCTTTGGTCTATTTTACTGGAAGGAGTGTTTTTACTGGTAAAATTGTCATTATTAGACCTTTTCTCCTGTAAGGAGTCTTGGTCTGTATTGTTTCTACTGGAACAGTAGACTAATTCTGGAGTAGGTGTTTCTCCATAAAAATTCCTACTGGAAGGATTTTTACGTTGCATAGCTAAGGATTCTCCAGAATCCTTAGCGTCTGCAACATAGGATTTATCTTTAGATAAATCCTTATAGTACTCTATATCTATAATCTTATTATAAGTACTATTAGTACATATAATATTATTATATATAGTACTATAGTTTGCGTGCACTTTTGTTCCAGCTAAGCATGCACTTTTGTTCCATACCCCCCATTCCTCTAACAATTTAATTATTGAATGTTCTGTGTTGGACTTATAAGCATTCTTGATTTTTTCTTTTAGCTCGTTATAAAATTCCTTAGCTTCAGCATTTCCTTTCTTGGCACATTCATAAATAAAGCCTACCTCATACCACACATCTGGTATCTCAAATGTGATTTGCCTTATCTGACTAAAACCTCCATCAAGTTTGCTTATAAGTATATCCTCTCTATTCATTAGGAAGCCTAACCAGATTGCCTTCTTTATTGTAGCAGAGACATATCTAACTGAACAATCATGTCTTTCTGCCAGTTCAGCATTGGTAAGATTACAGTATAGGTTCTTTCGTGATATATTCACAATGTCTTGTATAATTTCCTGCTGCTTTTGTGAAAGGATTGGAATTGCCCTAATTGCAGTTTGCATAGTTACGCAACTTTCAATCATGATTTCCCTCCTTCGATTTGATTTGTCAATTATAACACACCATACTTTCTTTGTCAAGCATTATTTTCCAGCAAATTCTTGACAAGTTTGTCAGCATCTTCTTGGCTTAAATCTGCTGGATCACCACCTCCTATATGTATACGCTCTGCTTCTACTCCATACATATTTAATTCATTTACCAACTTATCACCAGCCTCGAGTCCAGCTTTATCATCGTCATATAATACAAATATTTTCTTGAACAACATAGTCATCAATTTCAACTGCTTTATTGAATAATTTACTCCAAAGGTGGCAAAGGCACAAGGCCCTAATCGCAACACATCTGTAACTCCTTCTACACAAATACCTATATCACTCCAATATTCTGGATTGCCATAAAGTATGTCTTTAGGATTTATTAGCTCCATATTTTTAGGGCAGAATAAATATCTCACTTCGTTCTTAGGATTGATACTGCGAGCTTGATATGAAACCATTTCACCATTCCAGTAAATTGGTATGAATATTCTGTTACTAAATTTAAGTCCATTTAACATTGAAGCTGGGCCCGTAGCTTGTAAATTCCATTCTTTAACGAGTTTACTTGGATCGAAATTTCTTTTAAGCAAATATTTTATATGATATGGGCTATGTTCTTGATCTAATGGCAGTAAATTGGTAGGTAATTTAAATGGTTCTTTATTTTCTGTTTCTTCCTCGACAATTTTATCAAATGTTACTATTGTAGCATATTTTCTTATTATATCTCTTGCTTGATTGATGGATACGTTAAGCAACTTAGCTATAACTGCATCTGCTTTCTTGTATCCACATCTCCAGCAATACCAGTAACTATATTTGATGTTAAGCCCTAAATGTAGTCCAGGATTACCAGTACAAAATGGGCAAGGCATATTAGCCCAGCCCTTCCTGCAATGTTTATGTCCACTTGTTTGGTAAGGTATATTATAGTCGTGTAATAACTGTATAAAGTTTATTTTCATGACTTAAAACTTTCTTATCATATCTGATATTTTTCTAAATGTTTTATATATTTTGTAATGTGTCCAACCTTGTTTATGCAATAAGTTCTTTATATTTGTTCGTGTTTTCTTTGGATTATTTGGCACATAAAGATCAATAGTATTATTAAATATTAAGTGGCAAACAAATTGCACTTCTCTATCTGTTTCTTCTATTGTTTCATAGAACATTATTACATCCTCTGGTGTTAGTGTAGTTACTAACTTATCTTTTATCATATGCTTTAATAAGCTCAGATAGTAAACTTTCTGGACTTGTCTTTTTACCGTCTAATACCATATCGAGTGTTTTCCTTTTTGAATCTAACATATTAACTATTTTTTCCTCTATTGTGTCTACGCCTAATAGATAATAGATATTTACCGTATCCTTCTGACCTATCCTATGGCATCTATCCTCTGCCTGTTCAAGGATAGCTGGAGACCATGGTAGTTCTATAAAGGCAACATTAGAAGCAGCAGTTAATGTAAGTCCTAAACCAGCAGCATTTATGTTACCTACAAATAATCTTACATTTTCGTCATTCTGAAATGCTTGAACTGCTTTATCTCTATTTACACCAGTTACAGACCCATCAACTTTAACAGCTATATCCTTAAATTCCTTCATAAGCTCATCTATTACAAATTTGTGAATGGCAAACACAACAAGTTTACCGTCGGTAGCCAAGAAATCTTTTATCCATTCCTTTACCTGATTTAGTTTACCTTTAACTGCTACTTGCTTTAATACTTCTACCTTGGCTATAGCTTCAGCACTTGATATTTTCATAGCTGCATTCTTACCTTTGGTTTTGTAGATAAAATCTACAAAATCCTCTTCTGCCCTAATGTATGTATTCCTATTGTCCAGTTCTATAGGTATATATGTTCTTATTTTATCTGGTAAATCCTGTAGCACGTCTTTCTTTAACCTACGAAACATAACAGTCGAAGTTAATCGTTTGTGTAGTTCATCTGTATTGGTTGCTCCATTAAAATCCCAACCAAAACCATTGTGTCTTGCACCACAGTATCTGTTTACATATTCCCAAAAATTGGGAGTATGATTTGGTGCAAGTATTTTTAGTACATTGTAGATTTCTATTGGCCTGTTTAATATAGGAGTACCAGTCAAGGCCAATATGTGTGGTATTTTATTGGCTATGGTCTTAACTGCCTTAGTTCTGTGTGCTGACCTATTTTTGATGAAATGAGACTCATCTAATATCATAACCTTAAATGGAACCTTAATCAATACATCAACCCAGTCTGCTAATATATCATAGTTTATTATCACTATATCACCATGTATATTTTCATTTGGATATTTTCCAGACAGAATTTGTATGTTGTTTTCGTTTGGGAACCATTTATTTATCTCCCTTAACCAGTTCAACTTTAAGGAGGCTGGACAAACGATTAGAACTGGCTTTTTGTCATCATGCAACTTAAGCCAGCTTAAGCTTATAATGCTTTTGCCTAAGCCCATATCTAAAGCAAGCAAAGCTCTACCATTCTTTGCTTCGACAAAAGCTACAGCCTCCTTTTGAAATGGATATAATATATCATCTAAATCTGGAATGGTTATGTTTGGTAGTGCTGTGGTGTCTATACTAATGCTTTTATTATAGTACTCTTCAAGTTTGCTGTCAAGCTCAAAATTCCAAGATTTTAACTTCTCCACCGCTTCTGTGGTGTATGGACACAACCAATATTTTCTGTTGTTTCCATCATCACAGAATTTACGATTGGGCAACGTTTTAACTTTCTCAACTGTTTCCCAATCAAAGTCAAACATGATCATTATTGCAGGTTCTTCTGTGTTCTTATATTTAGTTAGGAATGCTTTTTGCACCATTTGTAAAACCTCCCTAAAATATATCTTGGGTAAATTATAACCCAAGATGACCATAAAGTCAAGAGGTTTTACTACATTCCTAACTGATTTCCTATTCGTATGGTTGCGTAGGCTCCTTTATTATGCCCCAACAATGTAATTATTACTGTGCCAGGCACAGTTGGTTGGTATCCTTTCTCTGCTGCATATTCTGCTCCACATAAAAAGGAACCACACATCACCATTAGTCTTTGTGTTAATTTAACTTGAGCCTTAGCTCTTGGAGATACAGTATATATCCCACTTGGGTATGCCAACATTTGGTGTGAGTGTGCCATTAGGTAAACATCACAGCCCTCTACACGCTGTGTCATTTTATCTAATGTGTTAACTTTAGCACCTATTGTTCTGCCACTACTCCAACCATGGTGTGCATAGATTGAATACATGATTTGTTTTCCATCCCATTTACTTTTACCGAATTGTATCTTGACAATTCCTTCTATACCTAAATAAGGAACATCTAATCCATACGCTATTATTCTACCAGGATCAATGCCAACAGTTCTAAGCGTTCTATTTTCATGATTGCCTCTTAGAACAGCTATAATCTGGTTTTTAATGGGCTTAAATCTCTCTATTATATTATCCAATTGATCGCCTGGATTTACCAAATCATCGTATGGGTTGCCTTT
>JAKOQC010000153.1 GCA_029778565.1 bacterium | reverse complement strand
TGGCATCAATCCCAAGGTTACCGCGAGGCCGCCACATAGAGGCTCAACCAAGCGACGGTGAGCATGCCGTTGCCATATGGGGCGGAGATGGGGAACCAACCAGCGTTTCCCGCCAGCCCATTTAAGAGGGGGTTTTAATTTTTCAACTGCGGTGCCAGAATGCATTGGTAAAATTACCTCCTCTATGTAACTTTTCTCTACTATATCAAACGTTTTAATAAAAAAAACGCCCCCTCCAGTCGAAGGGGGATAAAATCAGGTCTAATTTTTTACATATAAAGCCCTATAGTCGTGGCGGATGTTCTCCCGCTCCCTCATCCTTTCTCTTTTGAGCAGTTTCCTTGCCCGGTAATTCCGCTTCAACTTGCCACTGCTGCTGTTAATCACCATCTTCTTAACACCACACTGCGAATACAAAACGCCACCCCCATGCATCAATATTTGTCAACAGGCTTTCACAAGTACGCAAAAAGGAGGCAAGTCTGCACCTGCCTCCTCACATGCCCGCTTTTTTAAGGTAAGCGTACGCGCGTACGCTTTTGCAAGCTAAACCACTTCTATCTTTTTACCGAACAACAAAATCGTAATTCAGGTGGGCCCCGTTGCCCAACATAACGCTCACCATGTATTCCGACCCCGACTGTAACCTTGCCTTTAAGGCAAATTTCTTCTTGCTTGACAAGTATTTTTCATGAGCCAGGCACTCGCCCCACTTTGCGCCGGCCTGCGGCTTTACCCGGATGTATTCCACAAACACTGCCCGGTTATACTCAACAACAAGCTCCCCGACATCTTCGCAATACTTTATGTTTGGAAAACCAACTACCGCCCCCATCAACACGTTGAATTCCTTATCGGTCGTACACAGGTAGTAATACTCAGTCTCATCCTCTTCCGCCAACTCTTTTTTGACAACCCGCAACTTGTAAAGAGCTATTATTTCCCTCACGGCTTCAGTATGCATCGAACGAGACAGCTTTGCTATTTTATACCTTGCTGACTGGCTTAGGGTCTTTAGCGCCTCAGCACGCTTTTTAAACAAATAATTGCGATCTCCCAAACCACTAATCGCGTAAGCCAGCCGCGCCTCGCTGCTCATAATGACTTCTCCCATTGCATACCTCTTAAACGCCATGCTCACCTTACCAGTGCGCATGTCGTACTCCAACAGCTCCTTGCCGCAAAGCTTTTTGGCATTTCCATCTTCTGGGGCATTAAGAGATAGAGAATCCCGCGAGCCAAAAAGGTTGTAATTTCGGAAATTTTTGCCAAGCTTCTTTTTGGCTGAAAATAGGTATCTTTTTATTGTCCCTTCGCTTAAGTTAAGCTCCCTTGCTATCTCCTTTATCTTTTTACCCCTACTTGCCCTTTCTGCTACCTGCCACTCTCGATCCGACAACAGCAACCGGGCCTCTTTCGGCGTCACCGCAACACCTCTTTATTTTATAACTAATTTAATTATATTCTTTACGATGGTACATGCAACATTAATTACGATAGATTAACCTGCGAATAACCCTTTTGGGGCAGCGAAATATAATGATAACAGCACTAATCGCAATAAATCTTCGCTAAACTCCAAATATCTCATTCTCTTAATGAATACATGCTGTTATTCTATTACATACTATTGTTTGATAGATGGCGCTTGATAGGTATTTTACAGACTTACGCAGCACAGCTATTTGTTAGCATTCACAATAAATATTATGATAAATTATGCTTGTTTTAGTTTGCGATATGTGATTATAATATAATATGAAACGGCTTGCCTGACATATAATAGCGTCATTGCTTTAAAATAACGCGCAACGGGGAGCAAACAGGCATAATTTTGCACAGGGAGAGAAAGTTTATGAAGTCTGCCAGAGATCTGATCCGGAAAAACCTCAAAAGATTGCGCCAGGAAAGGGGGATTGCAGCAAGCAAAATCGCAAGAATACTGGGCGTCGAAACAAACCACATCTACCGGATTGAAAGGGGCGAGTCTATTCTTATACCAGAAAACATGGACCTGATCTGCGAGGCATTCAACATCGACCAATCTTACTTTTTGATCGATCACGACAAGTCCCAAAACGCCTTAATTGATGGCGTACCCGCAGAATTATACAACGAACTGCTCAGGGTTAAAGATCTATCGCCAGAAGCCAGGGAAAGCGTGATCAAATTTATCAGATTTCAAATCAGCGAAATGGAAGCAGAAGAAAAACTAACAAATAAAAGTAAAAGCAGAAGAAAAACTAGTAAATAAAAAAAAGAAAAAATGGCAACTGATCCCCATTTATTTATTTATTTTTATCACAACTCGATCACAACTCGACTGTTCAATCAACCACAACCAGCGGTTGGGAGGTGTCTTGATTGTGAGGTCATATCTACAAAGTAATAGCATAACCAATATAGAAGCCTCACCAGAAGCCAGCAACATTATAATAATAACAAATCCCGCCTTGCTGGCGAAGAAAATCAGGCGCAAGCTAAAACCAAAAAACAATCCCCGTCTAATAGCAGACATAGCACAATCGTTAAATATTGTCATTTGCCATGTCAATTCTTTTAACAAAGAAATAAACGCCGTCTGCTTCAAAAACAAACAGCATTATATAATTGGTTTAAATACACAGAACGGCCGAGGAAAAAATCTTTTTGTCATAGCTCACGAAATAGGACACGTCCTGCTTCACGCTAAAATACTGTCAATCAACCTCACCAAACAACACGACCTGACCAATAAAAAATTCTCAGCAATGGACATACAAGCAAACACATTTGCAGCTGAACTTCTCATGCCAGAGAGTGTTTTCCGAGACAAACATCCCAACATGAACATAGAAGAACTCGCCAATCATTTTGACGTGCATCAAGAAGCGGTTAGTTTCTGGTCCAGACAGTTAGAAATAGGCTAACCGATGCAGCGTGTTAGAGGAATTGAAAATACAACAACCAGCAAACCGACACCTCCCCCAACACGCTGCCCCATAAAAATTATACCGCGTTTTTATTATTGCAGTTTCTCGCGAATCCTGTCAAGGTAAAAATGAAAGTCAACCCTTTCCAAGTTTCCTGAGCGAATATCAATTAATGGCTCCGCTACCGGCTCTACGCAGTCTTTGGCCTCACTCTCCCCGGGAAACCTTTCCCGCCTGGCCTTTTTCAAAAGCCAGACCAAGTAATGAATCGCAGACTTCTTTAACCGTCCGGAACCCTTTTTCTCCTCAACTCGCTTGATTGCATCCTGCACCACATCAAGCCCCAGATCCGCAAAATAATACGCGACAGAAGCTGATACCCCATAACTCAACAGGCACTCCAACACCTGTTTTTGATCATGGCCATATTGTTTTTGTTCTTGAACATATATTGTATTTATTTCTTGAATGGGTGCACACGGTGCAGCCCCCCCCTGCACGCCATGCACCACTTGGCCCCGTACTGGTGCACACGGTGCAGCCCCCCCCTGCACGCCATGCACTAGTGCACCTGGTGCAGCCCCCTGAGAGCTGGGTACTGGTGCACCCGGTGCAGCCCCCTGCACGGCATGCACTAGTGCACCTGGTGCAGCCCCCTGCACCCCGTGCACCACCTCAGCCTCTTCCTGCTGCTCCACATCTTCACACACAGCTCCAGAAAAAGTCTCGGCCAGGACATTGTTTATAAAATAAACATTTCCCTTCTCGGTCACAACCGGCTCCAACAGCAATCCCTTTTCGACCAGCGAT
>JAKOQC010000152.1 GCA_029778565.1 bacterium | reverse complement strand
TTTCGTGACCTACTCCCGTTTGGTATAGCAGTCCAAAGGCTTAACTTCCCGACTAACGAATCGGTACAAATCGGTATATGCGTTATGTGCCTATGCCGATTTTGGGTAATTTCTATTGAGCTTGTTTTAAAAGAGTATGGAAAGCTTGCTAAATAGCAGGCTTTATAACTTTTTATAAGTTTTGTTTAACTGTTATCTACCCCCAGAATTTTTATTAAATAATTCACTCCCAGATGAGTTATTTTAGTTGTTGGTACTATTATATACTATGCTTAAACTTGTGTCAACTATTATTTAGTTAAATTTAGAAAATAAATATACCGTATAGCTGTACGGTACTTTCAAATAGTTGTATTTACTTGAGTATGCTGGATAAGATACGGTCAAGTTCTTGCTTCGTAGCTTCGAGCGTAGTCGTAGGTATCGCAAAGTCGCAATGCTCCTTGTAATCGAACTCTCCGTTTAGGATTGCCGATGTGATACGCTCTGCTATCGCTTCAAGAGAATCCCCTCTCTGCTTCATACGCTGGTACATATCGTCCAAGCTAACTTCCAAGCATACGGATAAAACCTCGTTCGGATAAAACTTCTTCAAAGCCTTCAATCCATTGACTTCAAGCACTACGCATACAACATCGTGTGCCATCAGCTTGTCGTCTACCTCACGCTTTGTTAAGCCGTAGAAGTTGTTATTGTAAATGTTGTACTCCACCTTTTCAAGCCATTGAAATTCAGTTACGGTAACAAAATGATAGTCTACACCATAGACCTCCCCTTCTCTCGGCTGTCTTGTCGTAGTCGTAACTAACCTCGGAATACCGTACTTTTCTTCAAGATACTTGGCTAAGGTTGTCTTGCCACTACCTGACGCTCCCACAAGAACGATTATTTTCTTGGCAGATACCCCCGCATTGAGGACGTTCTCTGCATATCTAAGCTGTTGCTTAACGTAAGGGTCGTCTACCTTACCCCCTGATAAAACCCAGTCGCTTACTCCCTTGGTTATATCCTCGTACACATCAAGTGGCAAACGGTCGCTGTACTTTGACAGTTCCTCTAAGCTGTTAATCTTTATCTGTGCCACACATAAACCCCCCTTCTATGTCTTTTTAGGAATTTATATGAGGCTCAGGTTCAAGAGTTAAAATCCCGCCAAATTATATTTGTACAGAACGTAACCTCGCTTCTCTGCCTCTGCCAGCGGGATTAAATAGCCGTAGCCAATCGTGTCGTAGTCAACTGGATTACGGAATGTCGTAAGCGGGAAACCACTTGCGTCCTCACGCAGCTTAGCCCAATCAAGGATGTAACCCATGTCGCTCGCCACATCGTGATAACAAATCAAATCGGCCAAGCAATAATGTAGCCAGCCCTTCGCCGTCTTCGTGCTACGCTCCATCTTATGCTCGATGAATAGGTTGCCCGTTTCGTGTATC
>JAKOQC010000151.1 GCA_029778565.1 bacterium | reverse complement strand
GACGCATTGCCAAACACGCATTGAAGTCCGCTTTCACTCTTTGCCCCTACCGTTATACCTGTACCTGTTGCCGTTACGTTAAACTTACCGTTTGCAGTACCTATTCCGTCATAATCTAATTCTGTCGCTCCCTCGAACACACGAATAGTTGTACCAGAGCCTGAATAATCCGAAACAACTCCTTCTGGTGATGCAGGTAAGACATCAGCTTCGTTGCTTAATACTACATTAATAGCATTAACCCCACTTGCACCTTTAAATACGACTGGTATTGTCAATGTGTCTAAAAGAGTTGTTTTAGATGCTGTATCATATAGTCTTACCGTGTAGCTTGTCTTAGCATCTCCATCGGATGGAGATATCGTTACAGGACTTGCAGTTGCAGTACTCGGTTCTATTCCTCCATTTGGAGTAACAGTTATAAATCCTCCTTGTGTGGTTGTTGTCCCGCTTCTAAGCTCACCTGACACCGTTACAGATGTATGCGTACCGCTTGTTGTCGCATCTGTCGCATTCTTATAAATTACAGGTGAACTTGATTTAACTGACCAATACGTTGCTTTTACAATTGCCTCGTCTATCTTCTGGGTATAATCCTCCCCCATTGAGTTGGCAATCTCCTTTTCTGCCATATTGTACTCATATATGGCAGAATTTAGAGAAGACAAAGCAAGGTCTTTTGCAGCTATTTCTTCGGGAGTGACTATATTGTCTCCATTAATTATAGTGTTAAGAGTAGTAAATAAGTTATCTTTAGCGGATGAAACAGCGTTGTATTTTGTGGTTAAATCGGCCAAGACAAGTGCATCTACAAATGGGTTGATGAGTAATTTTTCATAGCTACCTTTCAAGCTTTGAAAGATAACTTCTACGGCCTCTAAATCTCTCCTCAACGAAACTCTTTCGCCAGAACTTAACACCCTGTCAGCAAACTCCTCATTGGTAAAATCTTCTATACCTCCTATTGCATCATGCAAATCGTCAGTAACCTTGTCAATATCAAACGGGCTAGCACCTGCGTCAGACGGTATATTGCCCTTAATCAGTTGCGGTTTAAGCACATAAACAGGATGTTCGGCGTCAAAATATCTATATATCAGGCTTAACTTTACCTTCTTCTCTTTTATAGTGAATACTTCGTATGCTTTTGTCCATTGACCTTGTTGTACATCAACGTCAAATACTTCCCATTCGTCAGCCTCATTAGCTAAAGCGAATGTGAATGTGTTTCCAAACTCACTCTTTATGTAAGCCCAAAACGTGTATGTTCCTTGTTCAAGAACAACGTCCTGAATGTAGTCATAACCTGATATAAAGAATCTTTTCATTACAAATCTATTTCATTAACTGTTCTTATATACTCTTGTTCAAGCGCCTCCAATTCGGCAATTTCCGATTCGAGAATATTTATTTGCTCTCTTGCGTTTATCCTTACTGCCTTGATTTCTTCCGACATAATCTTGTCGGGCTCGTCGGCAGCACGATGGTCAACGTAATCGGTTCGATTTAGAAGCGATTTGAATTCATGAATTTTTTGCCATTTTCGGTTGATTTCCTCTTGATACATATTTTTTCCTCCTTTTAATTTTTAAGGTTCAAGTAGAAGAGCTGACACAACACGACAAGTATACGAGTAATTCTTGCTGCTGCCGCCAGTGAAATGACCGCCGGAGCCACCGTAAAGCCAAGCACTGAGGAAGTAAGTCTCGCATGATAACCAATAAGGTGAGTTTACATTTAGTGGTGTAAGCCCAGCTTCAATAAAACCTTTTGTAATAATATCTTGT
>JAKOQC010000150.1 GCA_029778565.1 bacterium | reverse complement strand
GTAGGAGAAGAAGCTCCATGCATAACACATCGCAGTTCGAATTCTCTTATATCCATCATAGCTCCAAAGTCGTACGCTCCATGTACTCCGGGTATGACAGCAGTTATATCTCTCGTGTTCGGTAATAAGCTTATTTTTGTACCATCAATAAGCTGTATGCCAAACTCCGATATATCGATGCCACCTAACTTGCATCCACCAGCCATTACAATATGCCTCCCCTGCGTGAAACACTTCTATAGCTCTTCGCTAAATACTCATCCACGTATGGAGTAGTAACCTCTGCAATCTTCTTACCGTCTAAGTAGACAGGTACGGTGATAGTAAAGTTACTTTCCTCATAACTCGGCTGCGGTATATTCTGAATAATCTGGTCGGCCAAATTGCTTAACACCGCATTATTTAATGGCAATACTGCTTCTGGTCCAGCTTCTCCTACACCGATTACGGTAGGTTCTAAGAAGATACCTCCAGCCTTATACCATTCAATATCGATATCAGGTATTGGAAATGATATCCCAGCTATAGATACTCGCTTGGTACTGAACTTAAAATGCGGTAACGGTATATGTAAATTCCTAAACGGCCTTAGTATCGCTTCCTTTATACTATTGAAAATGTTAGAAGCCGTATTTTTTAGTCCATTCCAAGCCGAGCTAGCAGTTTTAGTTATCCCGTCCCATACTCCTGATAGTAAGCCTTTTAAGGAGTCCATCGGAGTTGAAATAGCAGTCTTTACTCCATTCCATATAGTACTAGCTGTATTCTTCAACCCATTCCACAGATTCGATGCCGTATTATTTATCCCTTGCCACGTCGTGCTTAAAAAGCCAGTTATGCTTTGCCACGTACTTGTTACAGCGCCAGTAATCGATGTCCAAATACCCTTGAAGAAGTTCACAATCCCACTCCATATGCTAATAGCTGTTTGTGCAATCGTATCCCATATATTCTTTAGAAACGCTGCGATCTCCTCCCAGTTCTGGTATAGCAATACTCCGATTGCGATAGCAGCTCCTATAGCTGCTACGGCAAGCCCAATAGGATTTGTTAGCATTCCGAATACCGAGCCAAGCGAAGATACTACTTTTATTACTTGCCCAACGATAAGAAGCAATGGTCCTATTGCTGCCACTACTAGCCCGATAGTAACTATAGTCGTCTTCATAGTAGGGTCTAAATTATCAAACCACTGTACAAGCGATTGCAGGAATGATACTACTCGTTCAAGTACGGGAGCTAAAGCGTCTTGTAAAGTAGAAGCTATATCAGCGCCAACCAGTTTTAAGTTGTTAAATGCCACAGTAGTTTTATCTATAGGATCAAGCGTGGCTTCAAACGTTGTGCTAACAGTACCACTAGCGTTTTCCGCTGCGTTGCTAAAATCCGCTAAATCTAGTGCTCCACGCTCTATCGCATCAAGCATTACAGTGGCTCCCCTAGTGCCAAACAACTGCGCTGCCGCTTCTAGCTTTTCTGTTTCGCTAGAACTTTCAGCTAGCGTTTTCTGTAATTCAGCTAGCCCTTCTTGTAACGTTTTTCCGTCTTGAGCACTTCTTACCTGCGCCATTGATAGATAGGACAACGCACGAGAACTATCAATGCCCTTTTGCTCAAACCGTCCTAAAAGCTGCGCCGCTTCTGCTACATTAAGTCCCATAGCTTTAATCTGCGGTGCGCCACGCTGCAATGCCTCCGATATTTTGTCTACAGAAAGCCCCGTATCTTGCGATGCCTTCGTAACAGCATCTAATACAAAGCCCAAATCTTCTACGCTAAGGTTGTATGCCTCAATAATCGCTTTGGCACTTTGTGTAGATGTAGTTACATCTGTGCCGTTAATCTTAGCGAATTTAATCATCTTGGCGGATGCATCTTCCAAAGCTTTACCCGTGAGCCCAAACTGTGTATTTACTTCACCTATAGCATCTCCTACGCTTTGCATATCAGCAGGTATCGTTTTGGCAACATTTTTAAAGGATACCATTAAGCCTTCAGCTGCCTTTCCCGTAGCGCCTGTCTTAGTTATTACAGTATCCATCGCTTTATCCACTTCTGAGAATGCCGCTATACTTGCAGCGCCAACAGCCACAATAGGAGCCGTAACCTTTAGTGACATGCTTTTACCGATATTAGTCATTGAGTCGCCAACTTGCTGCATCTTCTTTTGCGCTGTTTTAACGGTATTCTCTATTTCTTTATTTAAGTTAGCTGCATCTTTCTTAAATTCATCTAAGTTAGCTCGTATAGAGATAAAAGCTTCGCCGATAACGTTATCTGCCATTATTCAATGCCCTCTTAAACTTTTCTAACAGCTCCTTATGTTCTTCCCGTCTTGCTTCTATCGGCTTGTCGTCTTTCTTTTGAGTATTCATTAACTGTTCTAAACGTGGAATTTTCTTAGCTCTAGTCATGCTGGCAGTCCACCACGCTACATATCGCAAACGAGCTAAATCATCTGTAAGCCTATCGTTATAACCATCAATCATAATGTTCAGCTCAGCTATGGTCATATGCCAAAACTCCCAAGGTTTCAAACCTAGAATACCAAAAGCTATTCGCTGTGCTTCGTCCCAGTCCCATTGCTCTCCTTTGCTGTCTGCTTCTTCTCT
>JAKOQC010000149.1 GCA_029778565.1 bacterium | reverse complement strand
TGTATACAAAAACTGCTAAATGTAAAACCGAAACGGAACCACTGTCCATTACTATTTCTTAAACCAAGCCATATCTCTCTATAACCTGTTTTTACATCTCCTTCAATCGCAAAAAGTTTAGAATTTGGGGTTGTTATTGCAATTGCACTTTGTGCGTATGGGTAACCATATGCATAACTACTATCTCTTCTCAGTGCACCATTATCGAAATTCAAAGTAGGTAGTGGACCACTGTTACTTTTTGCTACCCAATTAGATAAAGATGCTGCCGAGTCAAAAGTATCGTTAAATACAATAACATAACTACTCTTGAACCTCGCTTCTAATGTACGGTTACCACTAACAGTGAATGCGTACGTCGCGGTTGTAGACACTTGGCTGCCGTTCTCATACCAACCTACGAATATGTAGTTTGTCGCAGCACTAGCTGTCACTGTGGCTATACTACCACAATTGTATGTACCAGAGCCTGTGACTGTACCGTAGGATGGGTTGTTGGGGGCTACAGATACAGTTTACTGTCTTATAGTGTAATTAGCAGTTACAGTCACATCCTTGGCTGGCATAACAAAGCTGTTGTTTGTGATAGTCACACCAGACGGTGCTGACCAACTGCTGAAAGTATAACAACTGCTCGGGTTAGCAGTTAATGTAACAGTATTACCTGGTGCTGCAGGATTAGGCGTAGCTGTAGGTGAACCAGCACTTGCAGGATTAGTAATCAGTGTCACATAGTAAGTTCCAGGTGTTGGTGGTGCAGAGCCACATATTTGGGCTACAGATACAGGGAGTGGTTCATCGTAGTTGTTATTCTTATTCACGTCTTCAATGTCTCTTTGTGTTACACAGAGGCTGTAAGTTAATCCATCACTCACATATTGTATACCACTTTCATCAGGGTTATTACTTAACATAGTCTTACCCGTATATGGATTTATGGGGTTCCGTTCGAATAACAATTTAAATTCGTTATCAGAAAGAGAGGTAGGGTATTTTTTCGTTTGTACTTCCAGTAGTATTTGATTACTTTTATATGTACTGAGTGCTTTTTGTATATCGATTATATTAGTCTCGAAAACTTGCATTTTGGACAAGTGAATGTCTTTTTCCTCACATGTTCTATATAGCACAATGTTATTCAGACGGTGTTATCTGTATAACCACTTTATCTAGTTGCGGTGTTACATCAGCATTGCTCGTACTCAGTGTTTGCTGTATCTGTATACGTGCATTAGATAAGTCAGTACCTACTGGTAGTCCAGGTACTGCACCACCGTTAGTGCACTGTTGCCATTTAGACCATGTGTTACCACCATCCAGTGAAATACGTGTTTCGACGGTTACTGATGTACCCACAGGCGTATTAGCTGTCCAAGCGCTCTTTGGCGATACTACTGTGCTAGTACTTTCTATGCTGTACATCGGTGATATTCGAATGCCAGAAGATGGATAAGTGGATGTCCATTGAGCTCCGTAAATTGTGCCATTACTATTGTTATTGGTACTATCGTAAGCAATAGTACCAATGCGCTCGTTTAGTTTCCAGTATGCTGTAAGTCCGGATTCATTTCCTATTAATTCATTATTAATATTATTCTGTAGTTCGTTTTGAGTTCTTGCTATATCCCATATTCTTACTTCATCTATATATCCTTTGTAATAATAGTTATTTTCAGCGTTATCAAAACCTAAGAATACGTCGTTGCTATCATAGTGGATATTTTTTCTGGCTTTCATGGATCCTACAGTTTCTCCATTAACATAGAATGTACCTATCATTACATCTTTGACAAATGCTACATGGTATATCTGTCCAGGTGATAGAACAGTGTTGCTCACAAAAGATTGTGGAAAGCCATAAGTCTTACCTTGTTTTTTTGAATAATCCCAGAAGTTCAATTTAACTCCTCCGTTAGATTGGACAAGAGAAAACACAGCTTGATCTCTTTCCTCTGCTTGAGTTCTACTAATAGTGAAAAGTGTTTGTGTAGTAGTTATAGAGTCGATGCGAATAAGCATTTCTATTGTAAAACGCG
>JAKOQC010000148.1 GCA_029778565.1 bacterium | reverse complement strand
TAGCGAAGGCAAAAGGGCAGAAGCTCCCACCGATGAGTATATGGTAGATTTTATTGATGTGAACAAGGAAATAAAAGAAAGAGATGAATTCGAAAAGCAACAACAAAAAGATATCGAGGATTTTCTTGCAAAGAACCAAGTAAGCACACAATATAACATAGACAAAGAGCTTGAATGGCAAAAACAATACGAACTACAACAGAGAGAAAAGCAGGCAAGAGAAGAGAACACACAGCACGAAATAAATAACTATGCGATGAGGATAAGAAGTGCAAAACAATTTACAGCGATGTTAAAAGAAACGATAAGAGATAGGATAAAAGCAATAATTTCTGAAGCAATAGCAACGCAAATAGGCAAAGTAATAGCTGAAATGCCATTCCCAGTAAACGCAATATTAGCACCAGCGGCAGGGTTAGCAATAGGTGCACTATTTGAGAAAATAGTCCCAAGATTTGAAACAGGCGGTATATTAGGAGGTAGTGAATACACAGGTGACAGGTTATTATTTAGAGGTAACAGCGGCGAGATGATACTAACAATGCAACAACAAGCTAATTTATTATCATTGCTAAGTGCACCAAATACTTCAATGCTACAAATGGCAAATATATTAGACAAAGTAGGTAACAAGCTAGCACAAATGAAGAGCGAACCAGCACAGGTATATTTCACAGCTGATGAAGCAAACAGAACCGTAAACTTCATAAACAATATGAGGGACAAGAATGGCGTCTAACACAACAGTAACATTGGAAATATACGAACAACAAATTTCAACCACATTTGATAGTGAAGTAATATCAATTGGCAAAATATCGAGGAAAATAGAAAGCGAAACAGCAGGAGTAGTTGGGCTATTACCATTTGACAGAATGCAAATCACAATGAAATATGTTCAATTGATAGAAGATATGATAACATCCAACTATACAATAGTAGCAAAAATAAAAAAAGGTGGTAAAGATATCTTCACAGGCTTCATAGACAAGTCAACGATTAAATTCCCAATAGTACATTACACAACACAAATAACAAAAGAAACAATAAGTTTTGAAGTATACGACTATTTAGCAAGGCTAACACAAAACGACATAACAACAAGCTACAATTTAGGCTAT
>JAKOQC010000147.1 GCA_029778565.1 bacterium | reverse complement strand
TTGCCTTTGAGTGTGTAGTATATACTGTAGCTTCCAGGTACTCTAAAGAGCGCACTTGCCTTCTCAGATACTCTCAGTACTTTCTTTGTCTCACCATTTTGTATCAACTTTGCCAAACCAAAAGATGTATTTACGTACGTATCACCACTTTCAGAAACGAGCATGCCATTCTTCAATTGATAATTACCTTCTGGAAGTTGGACAGGCAATAAGTACTTTGAATCAGTACTCTGCGTTTCCAAATACCATTTCTGTGCTGAGATCTGTAAAATGCTCCAACCATTTGGAATCTGTTCACCATCGACCACATCTTTGTACAACAACCCATATGAATCGAACAACACAAGCACATCAGAATTTGAAGTATCAGCGCCAAACAATGTAATGATCGATAACAATAATATTGTAGATAAAACTTTCACCATACGTGCCATGTAAGGCACCTCCTTTGATTTGCTGGTTTACCCTACGATGAGACTTGCTATCAGCAAGACATAACTCAAAACCGTGATCCCTACAAGTGAATATGTGATGATCTTCCAGACCCTTTCTGCCTTGTACGACGTATACACGGGTAATGCACGACCGAGTATCATACCGGTAACCAATCCACCTATGTGTGCTGCATTGTTTATTCCAGAGCCGGGCATGAATCCCAGTACAATGTTGAGTATGATCATGGGCAACAGAGCAGTGCCGGTTAGAGGTTTTACGTAAAATGGTGTATCTTTTCTGAACCCCGCACCGAATAGTGCACCTACAAGGCCAAATATAGCACCACTTGCACCAACGGATAGAGAGTCATAATAAAAAAACTGGGTTGCTATATTTCCAACAATACCAGAAAGCAAATAAAAGGACAGAAATTTGTAAGTACCGTAAAGCGCTTCCGTATTTGCTCCGAGTATGTAGAGTGCATACATGTTGAATGCTAAATGTAAAAAGCCACCGTGCATGAACATTGCGGTGATGATCCGGTACCACTGACCTTGCGACACAAGTGGACCGTATTGTGCACCAAAAAGTAGAAACACGATGTCACTTTGGATGAAAAAGCTCTTAACAACGTAGAACAATAAAAGAATCGCCGAGTTAATCAAGATCAAATACAAATAAGCTGGTTGCCTTTTCTGCATATGGTTCCTCCTTGAATTTTATTCTTTCTTACACAATCTAGCAAAGGCTCATTTAACATTATTATACCACAATCAAAAGCAGCAGTGCGCCGAAAAATATTACCAATATTACCATTAAGAAACCAAAAAGGCTGGAGAAATTCCCCAGCCCATTCACTCGTATTATCCTTATAAAATTCAATGATATCGAACAACAGATGAACGACAAGTCAACCTAACGGATTGTA
>JAKOQC010000146.1 GCA_029778565.1 bacterium | reverse complement strand
TACAGGAGTTTGATTAAAGTGGATCACTTTTACGTTAGCGTTTGTCATTCAAATGGATCAGTTTTATATTAGCGTTTATAAGGGCACACCATAGCCCTTAGTTCCCTCTTTCAGCAGGAGACGAATTCCATCGGTTAACTGGATTTCTCCACTCTTGCTGGGGCTTGTCCGCTCCAATGCACTAAATATAGTGGGAGGTAGAATATATCGAGCGGCAAAAGCGATAGTAGAAGGCGCTGTTTGCGGTGATGGTTTTTCTACCACATCGGCAATCTCAATTGCATTACCCGTAACCTCTCCTGCTGGCTTAATAATCCCGTATTTAGAAACATCGTCTCGGGAGACTTCTCGCGTACCGATCACCATTGCTCCAGGATTCTGCGTGTATAGGTTTATCATCCGCTCTAACAGTGGCGGGTTATTTTGGGAAAAGATCAGAGAATCGCCTAGGGCAACGATAAAAGGCTCATTATTGACAAAACTCTCTGCTAAGCGGATTGCATCGCCAAGGCCAGTTGGACTGCTCTGGCGGGTATAGAAAAACTGAACATTCATATCTTCATAGGCTAACGCTCGGAGTAGATCTGGCTGTTCACTGCGGTGAAGCAGTCTGTTCAGCTCGTTATCTTTATCGAAATGATCCTCAATCGCCCGTTTTTTCTGGCCGGTGATTATAAGTATCTCTTCCACGCCGCAGCCTGCTAGCTCTTCTACTATGTACTGAATGCACGGTTTGCTGCCAATGGGCAGCATTTCTTTCGACTGGGATTTGGTTAATGGCAGCATGCGGGTACCTAACCCCGCAGCGGGAATTACGGCTTTCTTTATCAAATACGTCACCCTCTTCCACAAAAAGGCATATGTACATTCTGTTCATCCCGAGTTTATCGCTATAGACCCTTTCGCTCAGGTTAAACGTTGTAGTAAGATCGGAACCAATCAACAAACCTAGCTAACCCTTCCTCAATGCTGGTACTGGGACGAAATCCAATGTCTCGCTCCAAGTCAGTCACATCAGCGTACGTGCGCAGTACATCCCCAGGCTGCATATCCATAAAGATTTTTTCAGCCTTTTTCCCAATTAAACCCTCCAAGACACCAATAAACCTCATCAACGACACTGGTTCATTGTTACCGATGTTGTAGATCTTGTACGGAGCAAAACTCGTACTTATGCTGTCAACTCTTTCGTCCCAATTGGGATTTGGCATCGGTGGGCGGTTAATCAATTTGACGATTCCAAGTACTATGTCATCTATGTATGTGAAATCACGCTCCATTTTTCCATGGTTAAACACCCTGATAGGCTTGCCTTCGATTATGCTTTTTGTGAAAGAGAAATAGGCCATGTCAGGACGTCCCCAAGGACCGTAAACAGTGAAAAATCTCAACCCAGTCGTTGGTATCCCATACAGGTGGCTGTAGGTGTGTGCCATTAATTCATTGCTTTTCTTGGTTGCTGCGTAAAGGGACACGGGGTGATCCACGTTATGGTCAGTAGAGAAAGGAGCAAGCTTGTTTCCCCCATACACTGAGCTGGAAGAAGCAAAAATCAAATGACAAATAGGATTATGTCTGCAAGCTTCCAAGATATTCATGAAGCCAACAATGTTGGAATCTATATAAGCGTACGGGTTTTGAAGTGAATAACGCACACCAGCTTGAGCTGCGAGATTGACTATATACTCAGGCTTGTACCGATCAAATATCTCGTCAACGTCGACCTTGTCCTTTATGTCAACCATATGAAAGGTAAAATCTCGGTAGCATTCTAGCAGTGCCAAACGGTCTTTCTTGAGTTGCGGATCATAGTAATTGCTTAAGTTATCAATACCTATTACTTGCCAACCCTGATCCAATAACTTCCTAGCAAGATGAAAACCTATAAAACCAGCAGAACCAGTGACTAAAATCCTCATTTTATATCAACTCCATTTGCAAAAACAAACGATAGTGTCTCTCGCCAATACCCACCCTTTATGTCCCCGAACCATACATAGACTCCCGGCTTAAAATTAGCTTCATTCATATCCCACTACAATCGATACGGCTTCAAGGAAAACACATACGAGCAGCGACCTTTGAGCTTATCCTACGATACATGACGGTTCCAACTACTGCATGTTTCGTGGAACCCTCAGTAAAATATGATCTCCCAAATGAGCCATTGTTTTAGATGGGATAATTATCCCGAAGTTAATATTAAAACAAATATATAAAACCCTTCCAATTTTCGGTAATTTCGCTGGCTAAATTACAATCCCTTAACGTTTCATCTTTCGATGTATTATGCTCCAATACTCCCTTGGCGACATTTTCATGGCCTTTATAATTTTCTTCTTGAGGCCATAACAGAACGGATCAGGAGGATTATAGGGTATGTTATTTAGTTCAGGTGCCATTCTGTCAATCAACTCTTTTACGAAGTTCTTTCGTCTCCTCTTCTTTTCTGGCAAGCATAGTAATGCGCATATAAACATCTGAGAATTATAAAGGTGGATCCGCTCGCCTAGAACCAAATCCAAACCTTGCTGTAAAGGACTTAGCCAGCCTCGTAACCTTTGCTCTAAGTAGAATCGGTCCCGCCAATCAATATCCTCAGGAAACAACTTAAGGTACTCGTTTACCCAATCTATATACTCTAAAATCCCTTTCTCCTGGTGGCGATGATGCTTTAGATTATAAAAATCAACAACTTCGTCAATTTGAGGAAGAACCCCCGGTGTCTTGAAAAGAGAGTGAAAAAAGCAAGTACCAATTTCCATTACTTGTCCTAGCAGAATTGCATCGTTATCTTGAGGCCAATCCCATTGACCACGGGCATAATACACTCTATCATTCTCTAAAATTCCTTTGGCAGTATGACTATCGAACTCCCATAGCTTCTCCCACTCCACTTCTTTCTCAGGTATCCATTGATGTTCGAAACCACATGCTCTCGCAATAAGCGGCGGTAACGACATGTCGGCATGCGATACCAAACTCGTACTGGGAAACTTACGAGAAAACCAAGGCCAGCTGTTTGTTTTCCGGTTAGTATAAGTCTTTGTGTGTATCCCAGATCTTGCCGCAGCGGCTAGTAATAGTCTGGAATCATATCCCGCGCTCAAAGGAATCCACACATTGTATTTGGTCGCAACGCCTTTCATCCCTATCAATAAACTGTGCTCAAGTATATCCAATGCTTCGGATTCGGAATATTGCATCTTCGAACTTGGAAAAAGCTGTCGAGCCTTGATTTTGCCCTCCTGTAAGTTGATTATTTGACTTGGTAATAGTGCTTTTACCAAAGGATTAGCAGATACTGGAGGGGGGTACCAGTTCATCCTACTGTTAGACAAAGGATCTTGTTCATAATTCTTTCCGATTAAATCTGATAAAATACGAACACTACTGGATACCCACAATTCTCCATCAATAAAAGCATAGTAACAACCAAGAAGCCCTGAAAAATCCATATGTAACTCTGTCGAAGTGAAAAAAACCCATCTACCTGCCCAACTACTGTATATCTCCTCTATTCTCTCGTGGCCATATTTTACCTCATCTTTTGGTTCTTTCTTCTCGGGATGTGTTTGAACTGCTATACCCATAATGTAAAATGCTGTCCCGTTCGAATCATAATCTTCTATCAAAGGAAGGCTTCTCTCATAGGACAAATACATCTTATTATTGATCTTAATTGATGTCCAATTGCCTATTTTTCCCGAATATGGTCTCGAGCCGATAACAAACTGTCTTCTATCCACCCTTTCGGTAGACATCAACATTCCTCCTCGCAACCCTCTATTACATAGAAAACATAGCCCTAGCTAACAGATCGCTTCGTGAGTGTTCCGAACGTCTAGGTATGGACTTAAACGTGAATGTGCTTAAATAAAAAAATACTGTGCAAGGATGACTATTGCTCAGTTTACTCCATCGCAATGGGTTTCTTAATCGCTTGTCGACAATATCAAAAAGTATCTACCGAAGCACTATCGATTCAGAAACCAACACTATTGCTAAACCAGATTTTTCGAAGGAGCTTTCGAAGCATCAGTTTTACACGATATGGATATCTACGACTCTTTAAAACCAATCTGATAAACATGTCATGGCATGCTACATCTATACCATCACGTTTCATTATACGAATAAATCGTTCCCGCCCTGGTAATTTTGGCAACGACTCTACCAAAGCACGATTCGCCATAGCAGCAAAATGATCGGCTACACCTATGACAACTTCATCATCAGCTAATTTCTCAATCAAGAACTCTCCCTTTGCCGTGTTTACTAGACAGATTGACACGCCATTTCGGTTGTACTCTCCCCTTGACAGATTTGCTGCATGAAAATCACCTATGGTCAGGTCGGATAAGGTAACACCATTCTTGTACGCGCAATTATAGCATGAGTATCTTTTTACTATTTGAAACGCCTTGCCTAATTCAGTAGCAGCAAACTCCTGAACTTGTTTGGTTCCATCAGAATACACTGTCAAAGAACAGACTGGCTTCCAATGAAGGTTTTTAAAGCGACTTGTATAATAAACAACACGAGAACCTGATCGCTTCTCTAAGTAGGCAATGTAGCTGGAAAACACGTCGCTAGAAGTTGGCCCGTGGCATATGAGCTCACATGTATATAAATTATCAGAATCTGTATACATTTTTAGTGCTGCTACTTCACAAGGTAACCCAATAAACAAAACCTTATTTCCTCTACTTAACACTTGTTTAATCTCTTGGTATATACGATGTTTTCGAGCCTGCACATACTTAGAACCTTTAAACTTCTCTACTTTACTAAAGTCCTTCGAAATTGCATATTGTGCACCCGTATAATCTGCTGTATACTCAACACCTACAATATAAGCGCCATCAGCCAATAGCGTACGATATAAGTGCGATGCTAAGCCGCCTGATGAAGAGGACAAAAGTTCTTTCTCGTTTCTTACCCAGAAGTATAACTCGCTTATCCTTGATTCTATTTTATCCGGTATATTCTCGCTCTTTATAGGACAGCAGCTTAAGCACCTACCACAATTTGCGCATTTGTCCTTGTTTATGATCTGTGGGTACAAAAATCCGGCATCATCAGCTTTCATTTCTATAATTTCTTGTGGACATATAGTTGCGCATAACTCACATCCACAGCATTTTTTGTATGGGATCAAATCTATGTTCATCAATTTCATCATGGTCCCTCATTTCAATTTCAAAGCGTTTGCTAAGAATTGATTGGACATTTCTCTCAACTTACTTATTTTACTGTCAATAGCTTGATAGTTAACCCTAGACCTTACAATTTCACTTACTGTATTTCCATCATTATAAATATGGTTTCGTAGGCCAATTTCTCCAAGAAAATCATCTATTCTAGAGTTCCGTGAATTTTTGTCTGTAGGTTTAGTTCGATAGAAGGTAACAAATTGTTTGTGATAAATTATGGAAAATACCGTGCAATGAAATGAGTCTGTACAAACAACATCAGCGAATCTTATGTAATTGACAAAGTCTTCTACAGAAGGAGCCTCAAGAATAATATCGCCTACATCACGTACTTTCCCGGTATATGTTTCTATGTTCCTAACAGTGACCATTTTATACGATTGATCATGGCAAAACTGCTTAATAATCGAACCATATTCCACATTATCACCCAGGAGATAACAGAATACATACGGCTCATCCAGTGGTTTCTTCTTTTCTACCAACGAATCCCAGTCATTCCTAGTAATAAGCAATGTTGGATCTAGAACTACAACAGCTTTCTCACCAATTAGAGAATCAACAATTCGCTTCCCTGTAGCTTCCCTTACGCTAAGAAAATCAATTCTGGATAAAAACTCTTTTCCTCTTTTTTCCAAGCATTTGGGGATAGATGACACGCCTAGACTCGTTGCATATGAAATCTTCGTTATATCATCAGGAACAAACATCAGTGTGCTGAGATATCCAAAAAAAGCTCCCGGATGCCACTGCTGATCGCTTCCGACTATTACCGCATCGAAATCTTTCACAGCTTCACGAGCTTCCGCACGTGATGAAACAACAAGAATGTTGCTAAACCTGTCTCTAACAAAAGCGTCAATCTTACGTCTCCTTGCGGTATATGCAGCTTGCAATATAGGATTTCTATTACGCTTTTTATTTCTTAGTCGTTTCCTAAAGATACTTCTCAAAACCGGTGGCTTCGTAACAGTTCTTAAAAAGAACTCCAGCTTGTAGACATAATAATCCAAGTCCTTTTTTTCCTCAATACGGATGACTATAGGATTAAGCCCAAGCTTATCGAGATGGTACTGGAGCGCATATGACTGAAGAACCATCCCGTAATTAACCCCTCTTATCGGCGTAACCAATCCTACTTTTTTCACATTTGTCCCTCCCGCAGCTGAAGTAAGCATGCCAACTAATGTTTTAATGAGAATCAACTGACAAGTCTTCACCAATGAAGAGAGTTATTATGACTAAATACACTGGAAACAGAATAGACAAGAGAACATTAATTGCAAGACCTCGAAAAAGGAATACAAGAAGGGGTGCATAGTTTAACAATGACCTCTTAGGCGTTTTTCTTGATCGTAAACCCCTCTTACTAAGACCAAAATATGTTAGTACAACCATAAATGTACCAATAAGACCTAAGCTATATATTGTCTCTATATAAAAACTATGTGAATCTCTTTCTAGGGGGTTAAACAAACCATTTCCTAAAAATAAGACTCTCAAATTCTCGATCATAAACTCAATATACATCCTAAAGATCGCAACTCGTCCAGTTGTATAATAATTGACATCTAATCTTTCGGCAACAAATACTCTGGTAATCAGAGCATCGATATACTCGACATTAACTATTTGCACTAATACCAAACAGATTATCGCCATAATTATCGTAAACTTCGCTAATCTCCAAGATACATTTTTAAGCAAATGAGTTATTGCGATTAGAATGGAGAACAATAGTCCTAAAAAAAAGGATTTGCTCAATGAGTATATGCCGAAAGCTAGCAACACAATTAACAAAATAGCATCAATCTTATTGCCTCTTCCAGCCACTAAATATGCTAATAATCCCATAATAGCAAGACTTAGCGATAACGTATAATGATTTGGATTGCCGATAAGACCACTAAAACGAACTAATCGAGCTCCGGAATCCATCTTATGGGTAGCATATCTAACATATTCACGAATACCCGGCAAGTAGTCTCTCAGCATGAACACAACTGAGCTTACAATAATCCCAAACGCAAACAACCGAACGATTGCCCTTATATCGTATAAAGATGTGTCCGCAACAGCAAGACCAGCAAATATCAACCCGGCCAGAAAAGAAATAGTCCCAAATACCGTGTCAACTTCGGAAAAAAACAATCCAGTTGTTGACACGATCGCTATTACTATAGAAAATGTCAAAAACCTAGTACTGACTCTCAACCTGTCTAGCCACAGCAATCTTAGTATTGCAACAACAAATAATAGATTATACAATGTATATTGACCAGAAACTTTCATGATACCTGCAAAAGAAGATAGCACGACCATAACTTCGATTATCGTTTGTCTCCGTCCCCGAACAATCACATAGACCGTCATCAGCAAACCAGCAACCGTTAATATACTTGAGAATGACGCCCCTAAGATGTAAAGAACCAACATAACCACATAAAGCACTCTTACATGTCCGTTAGGAGGATTGGACATTTCTATCAACATCCTAAATCCCTCAATTCCAACACCCCATCTTTATTCCCTAATTCATTCTTTCGCTAATGAAATTAAGAACGTTCATGGCCCTCGTTCTAACAGTTAGACTCTTAGATTTGCTCACAGAAGCTTCTGACATTTTCTTTCTGACGTTCGGATTATCCTTCAGATGTTTAATTGCCCTAGCAATGTCATCTACACTGTATGGATCTATCCTGATTGAGTTATTATTATCCAAAATCTCATCATTAAAAGGCAAAGCAGAAGAAATAATGGGAAGCCCACAAGCCATAGCTTCAATGATAGCGTTACAACATCCTTCTGCCAAAGTTGGCAGTACAAACGCATCAGCTGCATTTAAATAGCAAACAATCTCATTATGTGGCAACCGCCCTTTGAACAAAATATCCTCTCCATTTGGTTGGAGTGGACCTGAACCGATGTAGATTGTCTTTACACCACCGACTTTCTTAACAGCTTCAGCCAATCTCAATACACCTTTCCTATGTGTGAAGGAACCTGTGAACGCCACAATAAAGTCGTCTTGGTTAAACCCGAGCTTTTCTCTGGCTTCTTCTTTATTCATTGGATAAAACAGCCTATCATTAACAGCATTAGGAATGACTATCATATTCTCCTTACTAGCCAGACCTAAATCAATGCTTTCTTGCATATTCTTTGATGATACACATATGACGCCCTTTATTGCATCCATGCTACCCTGTATTTTAGCATCTGTGTAAAGATCTCTTACACGAATCACACTCTCACCAGTAGCGACAAAAACAGGAAGGTTATGCTTCTTCCCTATAATACCTGCAACTACACCACACGACCAAAAATGGGCATATAGGACATCAGGACTTATCTTTATCTTATCAAACGCTCTAATTATTGCCCGTTCACTAAATAGGCTTGAAATGCTTCTGCCAAATAGCCTTAGATTAGACCAGGAAATGTACGAAGGCTGAAATATATCAACCTTATTACCTTGGTCAGTTGTATCCTGCCAAGAAAATGGCCTTTTTCTTGTCTTTCTTATTAGAACCTTTGTTAGACTTTGAGGAGCGATTACAGTACACTTGATTCCTAAATCTGCTATTGAGCACACAAGTTGCTTTACAAATGTAAAAACTGGGTCATTGCACGTTGGATAGCCTGGAACAATAAAACATATATGCTTACATTTCAACTCACATACCTCTTTCCGCTCTTTTTGTTCTTGCTAAACAAAGAATACAGCAACAATTGTCTGGGGAGTTAAGGCCATCTAGAAATAGAACGACCTTTAGATTTAGTGTATCGTATCGCTACGGGAAGTCAACACTTTTCCGGACACTCCTTAAGCGACCAACTAAAGATAGCTCTTGGTACTGGTTCAGCCATTCTAACGGGCTAAGATAACCTAAGCGTTTTTGGACACGGCGGGCGTTGTAAAAACCCTCTATGTACGCGAATAGCACTTGCCTAGCTTCTACCCGAGTCTGGAAGTGGCACCAGTGGCGGATGCTTTCTTCAGATTCGCGACGAGACTCTAACTCCAAGGGTTGTCCCCAGGTTTGCCGACCCTGGAAAAGCGTTGCAGGATTCCGTGCTTCTGGAGGAGTTAGGCCACACACTCCGCTGTGAATTGGCTTCCAGGGTCACTATGATGTATACCGGGACAGCGGCCAGCGATGAATGGCCTTTGTGAGAGTTTGTTCAACTAAGTCTACCTTCATGTTGTCAGCCATTGTGTGGGCAAGAACAAGACCTGTTGCCACGTCATTGGCCGTGCAGAGATACTCGAAACCCTCAGCAGTCCGTATGTAGCTAATATCACTGCTGAGATTTGGGTAATCCCGGTCCCCGAACTTTCCGGCTATCGATTAGAGATTTTCACCATATCATCGTCCTCAGCACAAAACCTCATCATATATCTGAATATATCGATTGGTTATGTGTTTCCAGTCGAATTTTTTGCATAGTCTAACGCATCTATTCACCAATTCGTCATAGTTCTTTACGGCAAGTAATATCCTATTAGCTATATCATCACTACTATCGCTACGAACGCTGTAACCCACTTCACCTTCATTGAAATGACCGTCAAATCCTTGACCTTTTGTATAAATGACCGGAAGACCTTGTGTAAGGGCCTCGGCATAGACCAATCCAAAAGTCTCGCTTAGTGATGGCATTATAAAAAT
>JAKOQC010000145.1 GCA_029778565.1 bacterium | reverse complement strand
GAATGCCCTGTCTTCGCCGTCTCCGACCAGAGTCAATCTCCAACCACGATGCTGCCTACTAAAATGCTCGAATGCCTTCAGCAATCGGTCTAAACGCTTTTCACTGTTTTTGATTCTCCCAACATACACACATCTGGGATTTGAAGGGTTAAAAACTCCAGCAGTCGCCTTAACATCTACTGGATTGTGAATTACAAATGTCTTTCCAGTGGCTTTGGGATATAATCTTGTTATTTCTTCAAACATCTGTTCATTTAAGACGATAATTGCATCACATCTCTTGAACCCGCTTTTCACAAAAGGCCATAATCCGCTCTTTGACCAACCAGCACTTAGTGAACCATGGATCCAAGTTACAACGGGAACACTACTAAACAAACCTTTTAGTATACCTGCCATCTCAAGATCCGGTGTGACTATTATGTCTCCCTTTTTCGGTTTTAGCTGCCTTTTAAGCTCTTGAACATAACGGAATCTTCGAGAAAGAAATCTAATAATGTTTATCGGATGTCCCTTTAGCGGAAGGCCATGGACCTGATCCACCCCGAGGACAATCAGTTGGCAGTCAGGCACTTGAGCTTTGGGTTCCTCTGCAAGCACCAACACGGGATCTAGCCCCATATCGTTTTTCATCAGTTTTATTACAGAACTAACTACGGTCTCCACGCCTCCACCTGGCCAAGACATTCTTATGAAAAATACTCTTTGATACCGCATGCTAGAATTGTAACATACTGTGAGTGCATGCAATCTTCACAGTTTTCGTAATCTAAGTTAAACCTTAGAACTCATTAAGGTTGGAACCATCACCTACATAAACATTTATCCACACTGAGTCAGATGGCATAAACTAATAAGCCGAATAATAAATATACAGGGAAACCAAGCTTTGCCCTCAATTCCGATTTAGCCTTATCATCTACTGGGCGAAACCTTTCGATATCGACCGCATTTTGTACGACTACTATATTCTTCTTAGAAACACCTAGTTCGTTAATCACATAATTCTTTAAGCGAGTATCAACAGTTATTATGAGTTTAGCTCTGGACAGTGCTTGCCGTTCAATACCCAATAAAAACTCATAAATACGGCGGCTTTCTCTTGAATTAGCAGAGCGGTTATAGTCTAATGTTTCTCTTGCCAAGTACCCGTGTAGCGTAATCACCAAATTCTTGTGTTCTGGTAGATTTACAGCGGTTATGACATCCTGAGCATGAACAATATCATACCCAGATAAATTAACAGATCGGAATTTTCTGAATCTCAGATCCACGTACGCCTTGTACAAAGCGTAGTCCATAGTATTATTCATTACGTGTCGTAGTGCACTAAAAGGATGCTTAAGCGCTAAGCCTATTTTTTCTGAGAGTTTTATAGATCCGTCAGCATAAAGGTAATCAACCATGACCCCTAGTTGTTTCAGTGCCTTTTCAAGTAGCTCCTGGTGAACGTGCTTGCCACCATATTGAACAACCTTTGAATTAGCTTCCGACGTAATAAGTACTTTCAAATTCGTGCCCTCCCAACCTAGTTTAACTTTTATATAGACGAATTACATGTTTACACAATCATTTTACTATATATTAAAGTAACTTAAACCATGCGCTAAAGAAAAACGCACAAAAACTATCTACAGAGGAATTCTATTAGTGAGAAGAGCACGGCTTCACGTAAACCATGCATAAGTTTGCTCAACCCTCAAAACGGCAGAGTTTACTGGAAAACTCTGTAGTCGCAAACACTCCGTTGAACGCAAGAACTGTTCCTATTCTTTCTTTACAACATCTGGAATATATCTATTCACCGAATTTCGTACCGTGTCTTCGTCAAAAACCAATCTACGGCTTGCAATCACGGAAAAAGCATCTGCCAATCTCTTGGCTGTCTCATCCTCAGTAGATCCAAAGGGCACCAACATACCGTTTACT
>JAKOQC010000144.1 GCA_029778565.1 bacterium | reverse complement strand
ATGGTAAAAACCTTGAATTTCATTGGAATGGTACAAGTTTAGGGGTTAGAGTAGAGGGAGATAGTGAGTATATTTATGTTGACTTAAAAGGTGAAGCAGGAAATATAGAAAATTTAACCATGCAACATGTCATAAACGCTTTAGGATACACACCTATTAAATCTGTAAATAATATTCTAGCAGATGAAGCTGGCAATGTGGGATTAGACATTGATACGAGTGAAATTGAAAACAGAATAGGCAATGTTGAAGATGATTTAGATGCACATAAGACAGATTATGCGAACAAAATTGGAATTTTAAACAGAAAAACAGATTGGGTCGATGTGCGAGATTTCGGCGCAAAAGGTGACGGAATAACAGATGATACCACAGCCATCCAAAATGCAATAAATAGTCTAGACCCGAATAAAGGTGGAACAATATTATTTCCTTCGGGAAAAACGTTTGTTACAGGGGAAATTAGTGTAATAGGTAAAAATGTAACACTCTTTAGCTTTGGTAATACCACATTAAAGTTAAAAGACAACGCGAATACTTCACTGTTATGGGTAAAAACTGGAGCAGATAATTTCTCTTTATTCAATCTTGATTTTGACGGGAATATCATTGGGAATCCAACACAAACATCTAAAAATGTCACTCCGTTTGATACAAATACAGCATTAGTACAAATTCAATCAAACAATCCTATTGTAGACAATGTAACAATTAGCAATACAAAATTAAAAGGTTTAATGGTCGGCGCTTATACAGATGCGTCTACCATGATTGATAAGCCGATTATACGAAATGTGAGAACATTTAACGCTTATCAGGATGGGATTTTTGTTGTATTTGCTAATCAACCTTTGGTGGACGGTTGTTTTGTTAGTAGAACAGGAAATGCAAACTTTGTTCAAGTTACAGGTATTAACGGCACAACAATAACAACGGCAAGCCCTTTTACACACATCGCTAACACATTAATTGGATGCTTCACTTTAAGAAGTGATGG
This sequence comes from bacterium, assembly GCA_029778565.1. Lineage (GTDB taxonomy): Bacteria > Patescibacteriota > Saccharimonadia > CAILAD01 > BJGX01 > JAHFOQ01. The sequence continues at coordinate 1,474 of JAKOQC010000144.1, read as the reverse complement.
TCGATACACTTATATAGGGTCAATAAAAAAAAGCACGAATCCAGACAATACAGATTCATTTTCAGTAAGTAGTCTTACTTTATATGGTGGTAGCGGAAGTTTAACATTTAGTTCTAATTTATATCTCCTCTCCGCACAACATGGAGCACATGGAATTGCTATTTCCAACTCAACAGATGCGAAAATCGTAAACTCTCACGCTGAATATACAACACTGATGGGTCATGCGATTGTTCAAGACCGAGGCTCTGCGGCGATTATATCAAATTGCACAACAAAAAATGCGGGAGAGGAAGGTCAGATATTAGACGGTTGTTTTGCTGGAAAAATCATCGGAGGAACAACCATATCATGTTCGATTAATTCCAATGCGCCTGACTTCCATATTGCTAATGCTTCACCTGGCATTAGTACCCCGTTCGAAAATGCGATTCTATCCTGCATAAGTATCAACGGATTAGGTACTGCTCCTATAAACGCAGGGCTTGATAATGGCACAAAACCGGATGGCACAGTTATTCAAGGAAATAAAATTTACCGTGATTCAAGTCTGAATTGGTCAAGCGGTGCTGTCGGGATTCAATGTGTAGGAGTAGCAACGATTATAGGTAATACGGTAAAAGGTGTTTATAACGGTATTCGGGTAACGGGCGGCAGTGATTCACCGAAGATTAAAGCTAATATCGTTATAGGAACAGATGCTTCAGGTTCAAACGGGATTATAAGCAACAACTGTCCACGCACGATTATTGATAGTAACACCATCCAACATTTTGATTCGGCGGTTTCTGTGTACTCTCAAGGAGCATATAAAGTTTCAGGTAATATAATTAAATATTGTAACTATGCGCTAAATACTCCATTCAACGATAACGATACAGCTTATGTAGGGAACATCACTCATGCATCCAAATTATTTAAAAACGCTGTTCCGGCTCTCGTTGAAGATGTTAAATTTGATTATTATAAGAGTTTAAAAGAAGTAAGTTACTCAAGAACTTCTTATTCAACTCCTGTTACATTTACACCCGCGACAAGCGGATATTTGCGTGTAGTTGCTGACGGTCACTATCAATATCCATCAGAAAAAATTTATAGAATTTTTAAGAATCCAAACGGGCCGAAGTGGATTATCAATCTCATTAGTGCAGCAGAAGAAAATTCGAGCGTAATTACGTCAACGGCTACCATTGACGCCGACACTGGATTAGTTACAATCTCTGTGAGTGGGTCAGGTGGAGGGAAAGCTTTAATATACAAGTTTTCTCCGACAATCCATCTACTATAAGCATTACTCGATATTTTTCTACAAGTCTTAATAATTCAAAATTTAATCTTATGCTACTTGATAAGCTTTCAATTCCTGCTATAATAAAATTAGATAAATCACCATCAATGTGTTTTTCTAATTCTCTTTTGATGGTGGTTTTGACTGAGCAGGGGCATAGCCATAGAACTTTGTCTATTTTCCCCT
>JAKOQC010000143.1 GCA_029778565.1 bacterium | reverse complement strand
CGAAATTAGGACATATAAACCATGCTATTCTTACTGTTACACTTGATACCCCATGGTCAGGCAGTAGCGCACCATATTCTAAAACTATAACAGTCAGCGGAATTCTTGCTACTGATACGCCCATTATAGATGTAGTGATGAGTGGCACATATTCCACAGACGAGGCGCGGATTGAAGCGTGGGGATATATTTATAGGGCAGTTACAGATGCTGATTCTATAACATTCTATGCAACTGATAAGCCGACCGTTGACCTGCCAATACAGATAAGGGTGGTGAGATAAAATGGGTGAAGCTATTATAACACGCCGTGGTGGTGGGGCATCTTTAAAAGAATCCCATGAATTTATTTATTCTGCAAGCTCTATAGACTACGGAGGCCATATAAAGGCTATAGCCTTCGATAACAACTATCTTTATGTGGGTGGTAGTGGCCCTCGAAAAGTCTACAAGCTATACAAATCAGACTTAACCAAGGTGGCAGAATCTATAGACTACGGTGGTGAGATACGGGCTATAACCCTCGATGACAATTACCTTTATGTAGGTGGTTTAACCACTCAAAAAGTCTACAAGTTAAACAAATCAAACTTAAGTAAGGTGGCAGAATCTATAGCCTGCGATGGTAATATATGGGCTATGACTTCCGATAACACTTATCTTTATGTGGGTGATGGTTATCCCGCTCGAAAAGTCTACAAATTAAACAAATCAGACTTAAGCAAGGTGGCAGAATCTCCATACTACGATAATGATATACAGGCTATAGCCTCCGATAACAACTATCTTTATGTGGGTGGGAGGGGCGACACTAATAAAGTCTACAAGTTAAACAAATCAGACTTAACCAAGGTGGCAGAATCTATAAGATACGGTTATATAACCGCTATGACCTCCGATGATAGCTACCTTTATGTGTGTGGTGGGAGTGGCTACACTAATAAAGTCTACAAGTTAAACAAATCAGACTTAAGTCAGGTGACAGAATCTATAAGCTACAGTTACAATATAACCGCTATAACCTCCGATGATAGCTACCTTTATATAGGTGGTGTCAACCTTAATCAAATCTACAAGCTATACAAATCAAACTTGAGTCAGGTGACAGAACCTATGGACTACGGTAGCGGTATAACCGCTATGACCTCCGATAACATCTATCTTTATGTGAGTGATAGAACCACTCGAAAAGTCTTCAAGCAAAATAAGATTGCTTATCTATATAAAAACCTTAAATTAATAGTAATAGGGAGTGTGTAGTATGATTTACTTATTTGAAAATGACAATAGCAACGCAAGTGTGGTTTATGATGAGACTACTTTAACCAACGATCAAAAAGCTAATGGTATAGCTATAGAAAGCTTACCAATAGCAGAAACACCAGAAGGAAAACAGGCAGTATTAAAATGCAACAAATCAACAGGCGAGGTTTGGTATGAATATGTAGATATACCAGTCGATAACACAGAACAGCGCATTGCTGACCTTGAAGCCGCTATTGCCGCTATATTGGGAGGTGCCGCAGAATGATGTCAAGTTGGAAGAAAAACATATTCGTGCGAGTCATAACTGCAAGGATGGCAGCCGAGGGTAGGACGGCCGAGGAAATCATCCAGGAATATCCGAAACTGACGGCAGAGGAAAAGGCCGAAATACTGAAAGAGCTTGAGACACCTTAATAGGTGTTATTTTTATACCTTAGCAATGAGAGGG
>JAKOQC010000142.1 GCA_029778565.1 bacterium | reverse complement strand
TATTTAGTCCTGCTTCCTTGTTCATTCCAAATTCTTGCTCGAAGCTTTTTTTAAGAAGTTCAAAATCACTCATTTCAAGCACCCCTTTCTTGCTAAAATCTCACGCATCGACCTTTTGAAAATCTTTGCAGTTTTTGTAAAATAGACATTAGCATACTCTTCGAAATCTGGATTCTGCTTAACGAATTTCTTAAGTGCTGAAGCAATTTTAAAGAATTGTCCAAAGGTTTTTTCGGCTTCAATGTATTCATCTGCAAGTTCGGCAACCTTACTTAGCAGTTCAGCTGTACTTTCAGGTGAATATTGACCAGTCAGTTTAGCAACTTCACTTTTTAGGCGGTACCACTGTGTACCTGAAATTTCATTCATTGAACCCAGCTTCAGCATTGCCTGTTCTAAGGAATTTAAATCATATTGGGCAATGCGCTTTTTAACAGAATTGAGTGCAGTTGCATTCCCCTGTTCAGAAGCTTTTTTGACTAATTGAGTTATTTCGTATGCGTCTTTCAGGCTTGCCTTCTTTTTCAGTTCAACTGGTTTGGGTTGAACTTGTGAGTAGATTCTTCTAACATATTCAATTGCTTCTTGAGGCACATTGTTCTGTCTAAGAATTGCAACAAGTTCGTTTTCTTTCAAACCGACACTTTTGAGTTCAGCAAGAACTTCTCTGAGCTGTTGTTCGACAGTCGCTAATTTCATCAGGCTTGCCTGAACTTCTTCGCTTTTCTGCATGAGCTCATTTGCTATTTTCTGGAATTGTATGTGTTTCGTTTTGCTGACATCAATTTCGTAAGTTAAATTAGGTGCAGAAGCTTCTTTCTCGAGCGTTTCGAAGAATGGATTATACAAATCATCTAAAAGGTAGTCTTCTTCGTTTATTTCCTCTTCTTGTATAAAGCTTGCTGTCTTTTCAGTCGCAACTGGCTCACCTTTAAGGAGTTTGTCTACTATTTCTGGCTTTGCAATTGGGAATTCAACAGTTTTATCTGGATGTGTCTCAAAGAGCTTCTGAAATACAGCACGGTTGACCTCGTTGATTAAGATGTTCCTTTGTTCTGAGTTCATCGAATATTCTCTTGCTGTCTGGGCAACAAGTTCATTTAAATCCAGTGATGGATTTTCCAAAAACTGCCTTGCGATATGGTCTGCGAGCATTAAGTAGGTTTCTTTATTCATTGCTTTAGCCCTCCTTTAGCTTCTTGTTATTGCTTGCTTGCCGACATCAATTGAAGCTATTGTGTAGCAGAAATTCAGTGCATGTAGCAAGTCATCTGTCTTTCCTGGTGCTTTATTGTACATTATCACATTATTTTTGTTGTAATCGACAAATACGTTCAGGAAATCCTCTGAAAGATGCGACCAATCCGAATATCTTGGGAATGTTGTTTCTACACGCATAATAGCCATGAACGTATTTGTCAGTGTTTCAGTCCTATTGAGTATGAATTTGTTTCCTTTGTTGTCCCACTTGATTATTTCTTTTTGGTTTGCTGAGTAGTACATCTCGAACAGCTTACTTTCATTACCAAGAGTCTCTCTGATTGTTGCGTTCGCACCGCCTGAACCTACTCCCCAGTCTGCACCAATGAGCTTAACATGAAACTCACGAGCAAGACGAATTATATCCTTCATTGCCATTGTTATTTCTGTCTCCAAACCTTGATAACGTTTCATATAAACAACTCTGAACTTTCCATTTATGAACGTGCCTATGACAACTGCAGTGTAAGAACCTGTATCCGATGTGCTAGTTGACCAGTCAATTCCCATGTAAGTCGGCATGTTGTAAAGCACAACAGGGTCGTATTTTTCAAGCAGTGGATAGTTGTCAGATGCTTTGATTAAATCTTCACGAGTTAAAACGTTAGCAGCATCAGAATACGGTAAAGCTAAGACTTCGTTATAGAATTTAGCCTTTGGATATTCCATGTACTTGCGCCATATACTGTCCCAGGAAATCCACGGTGCGATAACTTGTGGTAATCTAATAGCTTTAATGTATGCATCTGAGACCATATCTACCCAAAGCCCGTTTTTTGGATTAATCAGTCTTCCACATTTGTTGCACACTAATCCTTTAGGCTGTAAGTTCCGCTCATCTATTATGTTCCAATTATTGCAGTGCTCACACTTGATTACCCACTCAGTTTGTGTACTTCTGTCCCAAAAAAATTCAATTGTTGTCTGCTGGTGTTTGGGCGTCCCTGCATAGACTCTGTGTCCATAGCTAGAGTGTGACATTGTTTCTTCAATAACAGGGATGTTGTCGTAGAGTATGTTCTGAATTTCGTCGATGTATACAGCATCAGCGCTCTTACCCCTTATTCTATCGGCTGTTAGAAATGCATAAGCAAGCATTATTCTGCTACCGTTGGTAAAAGAACGTTCATAGACACGCCTTGCAACACTGCTGTTGACGTAGTATTTCTGAATGAACTCACTTGAGTTGATGAATTCAAGTAGCTTTTGTGATGAAAAAGTGCGTGTCTGTTCAGCTGACGGTGATACGTACAATTGCTGGAAGTGCGGTATAAGTAGTGCATAAGCAATCATTCTAGCAGCCAGAGTGGTTGATTTTTCGACCTGACGTCCTGCTTTCAGCAGGAATGAGTTATAAGCACCGTCGTAGATTTTACGCAGGTAATCTCTTCCTTCAAGTGAGAACGGCTTGCCGTTGATTGTGAGTATCTTCTCAACAAAATAGCTTGGTCGTATGGCTATTTCCATATCATCCCTGGTCAACCAAACTGTGCAAAACTGCACAGTATTGGCGGCTGGGGTATTTGTAATCCGCCTTTCAGGCTTTCCCAGCCCCAGCAGGCGGTATTTGGGAAAGCCATAGCCCCTGCCCCAAGAAGCAGGAACTCGCGCCCTCTCGGGTCTTCCCCACTTGCCCTGAAATCAAAAACGATTTCAAGACAGACATATCACGCAGGACTCTGTCAGTGGAGAGTGGCGTTACCACCGCTACCCTGAGAACTCGCCAGAGATTACAGGATAATTTCCTGTGACTATCCTTGCTTGTTCCATCCAGAGGCTCGGATAGCCTCCCTGGCTCACTCCCAGAGCTTTGTAATATCCCTATCACCCTATCTATCTCTCTGAGTTGCTTTATGCAGGACGACCATCTTCTCATCAGGTCTAATACCTTCTGCTTATCTTCTCTGTTGCTAAAAATTAGCTTGGCTTGAACTGTTACCATGTCTTTTGCCACCTCTTTGTCCGTAAATTCTTGCTGCAAAAGATGTTATCATTGCTATTAAGTCCTCTGCCAGTTCTTTATTTGCGTCTTTTGGGGTTCTAACAGGGGTAATTAATCCCTCTTTCTCCCAGTTTATAAGTGTCCTTCGACTGATTGAGTATATTTCTTTTACTTTTTGCATACTTAATAACACCCATCATCACCTAATTAAAATTATACTCTTTTGCATAACTATTTTCGACTGTTGCAACCTCCCCCTGCACACGATAGTTTTAGCATTTTTGACTTAGAATGTTGGAAATCGACTTGGATTGTGAGTTGAGTTAAAATAGACAAACAGGAGGTGTCGTTGATGGCAGTCTACTTTCAGCAGTTTCAGATTACTAAGAACAAATATGTAAAGCCAGTTTATACTCTAACAGACATCAAAGTGTACAATCCGCAAATAAGTTGGGATACTGTTGAGTTTTCAGCACTTGCCGACATAAGCGACTGCATAGATATACTCAACAAAATGAAAAATTACAAAGCTGATTCGCCCTTTACCGTTGGTAACTTAACATTTGTGCCTGAGAATGTTTCCGTTTCGCTACAGATGAATTCGCTGTTTGGTACAATCAGTGGTATGGGCTATCCAATTACGAACAAAATAGAAACTACATCACTAAGCACATCAGACAGTTCACCAGTGGTTACGCTCAAAGCAACTGTTGGTGCCGAGCAGGTGTTCCTTGCAAATTACAGCGCTACACTTACAATTGCAACGACAAAACACATTACAAATACAGGCTACGTCGTCGTAGTTTACAGTGCTCTGCCGATTGAGTTCGAAGCAAGTATCTACAGTCCCAAAGGAGATTCGTTTGCCGGTTCGTTAAAGGGCAGTAATTTCAGCTTGGATAGCATAAAGGTCGGTGAAACTAACTGGGAAAAAATTATCAAGGAAAATGGAATTATAACCTCCGAGAGCACATCAAATATTGTTGGTGGAACTTACAAGACTATTTGGGGTTTTTATGCAACTGAGGTGAAATGAGATGTTGAAGATTATCGACAGGTTGTTTCCCTTAATCAACATGCTCAGGCGCATGTTGCAGATTGATGTCCAGACGAGAGTGTACATCGTTAATAAAGCGAATAACGTTAGTGGAATAATTCCAATATGGAAACAGCACAATCATGACAACATGTACATAAAAAAAGGTACTGTTGTTGCCAAGACTAAGGCTCTTGGTTATTCCGAGTTGCCGTTTGCTCTCAGTACCCACACGCACAGCGAACTGGTGCCTCAGAGAAACAACGGGCAGTCGGTGGTTGCTACAGGTGATTATAAAGGCATGCCCATAACGTACATTAAAACCGATATTTCACGTTCACTTAACAACTTAATGAGTTACGCACTTTCACTTAATGAGCACCAGCATAAAGATTACATGCTGAAGCAGAAAATTAGCAATACAGAAATCATATATACTTCAAAAGCACGAAGTTTAGAAACGGAAGGCAATCAGCCTTCGCTACTGGAACACAACCACAGCCAGTATGCTTTGAGGTTTAAAAAAGTAGATTTTGCTAGTTCTCTAAAGGACTTATCGGGTCAGTACAGTCCTGCTTCTCTTTCGAAACTTGGGCACATTCACGATGAATACAATATAGAAAGCATATACAAGAGTAGGAATTCGGGGATTGAGAGAGCAGTCAAGCCTGCGTTCAAATTAATACGTGCGGACGACCCTAATGATACAGGTGAGGAAAAAGAAATAAGTGTAAGAATACCATTTCTCACAGGTCGCAGGTGGCTACCTGACAACATGCTGGCTACACAGCTGGTTATCAATAAGACGGTTTGGTTCTATAAAAGGTTTTACAATGCACTTTCTTACTATGTTACAAATAATGAGAGTTTTCATGAAATAATACTGAGGAAGAAAGCGCTAACAGGCGGAACTATCTTTCTCTTCTTCAAAGTTGAAGAAAATCCCATCGTTTTTGCTAGGATTTTGACTAACAAGAAGCACTACAGCTATTTTGCCACATACGAACAGATAGATACGACAAATTTACCTGTCGAAGCTTCGAATTACTTGGGAATGGTAACAGGAAGGCGATTCAATAACGCTACAAGTTTTCAGACATATGTTAGAGACATTAATACCAATCTCAGTGTAGCACAGTCGATGATTAGAATGCTTTTCGACTTAATGCCTGATGAAAATTATAAGGTACCCATTTCTTCGCTAGTAAATGTTGGAGGAATAACTTCTTCAAATAACCAACTGACTGTACGAACTGGTGGAATGGCATATTGTTTGTTATTCAAAGCTTGACCTAAAGAAGGAGGCGTGAAGTATGGTTTTAATGGCTCAGGCTAGCGATAATCCTAAAACGATAGTTTTTGCAAATCCGGTTACAAATAGGGTTTACGGTGCAATGCCATACTCAGAGAGCGTAAAACCTGCGGATAGCAATGTGGTAGCTATAGGGGTAGATGTAGAATTTGAAACAGTTGTTAAATGGTTATCTGAGGGGCTTTGCTATTATTCTGGTGCATTATACAAATCTATGCGAGCAACTGTGCAGTACTTAACAGCGATACCTAACGGACAGGTAGAACTTCCAATTCAGTTTCCAGATTATGCAGTCACAACATTGAATGTTACCATCTACGGAGGTGGTGAGCCGATAGAACTTGGTACATATGAGGTATCTGGTGAGGCATATACGCTGAAATTCACAGCGCCATCTGAGCCTGGTTATTATGAGGTTAAGGTAATTTCTTTGTTCGGATATGGTCGGATTACTGTACCGTTGTCTGTTATTGAAATCAAAAAGCAGTCTGAGGTCAATCCACCGACATTGGAAATGGTACCTGAAGATGTAACAGATTTAAGACAGGTAGCTGAAGAGCTCAAAAATACTATACTAAACATAAGCGAAGAAGAATTGAGCGCTGAAGTAAAGAACGAAATTCTAAAGCAAATAGATTCTTCCAAGCAAGCACTCGGTGAGGCTGAAAAAAACAAGTTGATTAGCTATTTGAAGAATAAAATATTAGGAACGCTCAGCAAGGTATTTGACGATTTCAAGATTTGAGGTGGTCTAAAATGATTAGTGACTTGGTTGCTAGACTAAAAGTGCTTGGATTGTCGATAAGAAAGCTAGCTAAAACCGTAACGGCAACCATACAAAACAGCTTAAATGCAGTAAGGTTTAGAGATAACAGACAACCAGCTCCTATAACCCATCAGCATGATGAATATATAAAGAAGGCAGATGTTGTTAGTCGAACCTACAAATTAGATGGCGTTGATTCCTTTGCATTAAGAAACCATTCGCACGTCAACTATGTATCGAAGGCAAAGCTCTATACAAGCAATGGTATCCACTTTGTTGAAGCTGATAACACTAATTATCTGAACGAGTTGCCTAGTTTTGTGTTTGCACGCTCAGTCCATCAGCATATTGAATACCTGCCTAAGGTGTATGTTACGTCCGAAATAATAAACGCTTCAAAAGTTCAATATCTTGAAATAGAAAGCCGGCGTTTAAGACCGGAAGTTTTCTTTGCACTGCGGGAGCACGAACATGCAGAATACCTTTTAAAAGGCGAACATACGGTTGCAAGCAGTATCGTAAATGAAGATACAAATACTCAGCCAAGTACGTTTGCCTTAAAAGGGCATGTGCATATCGAACACGATTTGAACAGTCAATTTAAGCTCAAAACCAAAGGTTTAAGTAACGCTAGCCTAAATGCCAGAACATTAAAGATTATAGTTAACAGCATACCGACAGGGAATGATTTTAGAACTAATATCCAGTTAAGACCTCGTAGCGTTATTAAGTCGGATATTGCTGCTGCAAAAATAGGGGCATCAAAAGTTGTTCCAAATTATATAGCAAGAAATTACACTGTCACTGCTACAACCATCAAAGAGTTTATACTTATGGGTTGGAGTGTATACAGGATATATCAGGATTTGTTATATCCCGACAACGCTGATTTATATGAAAAATACAATATCCTTGGAAAGCAGTTCACCATAGATACCATCTTCGTATTTATGGATTCTGACCAGTTTTCGAATGCCCAGAAGTACTTGAAAAGGCGTGTAATTCCGCTTGACAATTCGGATGTTACTGTAACTGTGAACAATGTTAGATTTTACCAAGATATATTGCGGTTTCAAATGGCAACACAAGAAACTTTAGACAGTAGCATTATAAATGCAGGGGCATATGTGAAGCGTTGCTATATTCCGTCTGTACATGAAGAGCTCCAACAATTAATACAGTTGAAGTACATTGGCAATAAGTTAATAGACTTTCTAAATATTGCAATACTAACTGCTGCAGTCCCATTTATTACAATAGGCAAATGGCTCATAGACACCTTAGGCTGGATTTGGATTTTTGGTTGGACACCCTTCAAGGACTTGGGAAACTTTTTCATAGATACGGCGATTGGAACAATCTTTCCATTATTACTGGAAAGAAAGTTTATGGCAATGTTTATTGGTTCTTCAAATGACAAAGTGATGAAGGTACGAGTCAAATGGGATACAATCTCTGTTCCGGTGGACGATGAAGTCAATGCACTGGCTGGCGAATGGATTGTTGCTAAAAATATGGGACTGGTAGTCAACGGTTATGAAGTAACCGATAATCAGCAACTTATTTCAGATAGCACAAAAATAATTGGCGGTGTAATAGGTGAGCGCCAAACGGATGCAACAAACTTTAGTATTAAAGCTCAGGCCTATACCAATTTAAAAGACACGTACGTCTATTACTCAATATGGAAAGAAACTGCAAGCTTTTCAGAAACATGGGTTAAAGGTTACACATACTCAGGAACTCCGCAAAGCGTTTACTTGATGAGAATGATAAGACCTTTGCAAGGACATCAGATAGTCAACCAAGTAACAATATCTCAAGGCAAGGTGACTTTACAGACTGCAGGTCTGCCGTCCGTTCTTGTTCTCAATTAACTTGTGAAAATCTGTAGCCTTTTGTTTTCAATGCCTGTTATTCCATTGACGCTGTCGTGGTGGAAAGTTCGGTTCACTACGACAGCTTTAATTTTATCAGCCGTCAGGTTTATATTGAGTTTTCTCAACTCATTGAGCAATACTGTGATTTGTTCTGCTTGTGAACTGCTAGCCGAAGCAAGCAACTTATTTATTCTGATTCTGTCGCTCGTTGCTAAGTTCGAAAAATTATTTGTAACCCATGCAGTATTAATTGAGATAGCCCAATTTTGTTGACTTGGCATGAACTGATTGAGATTTGTACTGACAAATGCGCTGTTCTGCCATGTTAAAAGCAGTGCAGTGACTGGAACATCTATCTGAGGTGAAAGCACGATGAACGCTTCCTGCTCAAGTGTATAGGTCTTATCTGGCGTAAAGGAAAAAGTGATATAGTCAATGCCGTACCTCAGTGACTGCCCATTTACAGCAACATCGAATACTGCGAGCGTATCAGATGGTAGGGGCAGTAGTGTGCAATTTCTAAACATCTGCGTAGAGCCGAATTTCGACCAGTCGATAAAACCTGAAAAAAATGAAGTGAACAGCGAAGATTGGTACAAATGTTCGAGCAGTGGCTTTTTGGGATATTCCTTGACTGTAGAAAATCCCTGATTCCACGTATAGAGCGTAAGCTTATATGAAAGCGGATAGATTTCGACCGTCGGTGTTTTCGGTTCTATTTCGCGTGCAAGTACTATTATTTTGTTGGTCCTGAGCGAAGGTACTGTGATACTGGCTTGATTATCGACAAATTCGGGTGTATAGATTTGACCATTAATTACAACCTTTTCGACGATATACTCGCTGTTAGCAGTTATATTTACATGAATGTTATTCGTGCCGAGTTCATGGGAACATTCTACATCGGCAGCTTCCGGGACAGGATACACATCGATGTCAAACTGTGGCGAAGTAAGCACAAGGTAGCATTCAACTTGTAATTCTTCGTCAATGCACGGCAGTTCTAAGCTAGCAAAACCGTAGTACGTTTGCTCAATACTATTGATGCCATTTTTACGTTTCACAACCCACTTTGTTGTATAAGCCCCTGCAGTCTGCGAAATATACCCGGTGATTAGCTGTTCCGGGTCGAGTACAATGGTAGAACCGTACTCTTTAGTTAGAGACTGCTCTTGGTAGCTGTTGTCCAAACGATAGGCTCTGAACTTTACCTGCGTCACTTTGCGAGTGAATATAGCTCTAAGCGTTGTCGGTTGTGTGATAGTGAATGAATAGGTAGCTTCCTGGCTTATGCGTATGTTGTTCGTATCATACCATCCTGCAAAGTTAGCAACTTCGGTCGGATGTGCTGTCAGTACTACGGTATCCCCATGCTTGTATATCTTGTTAAGCCCAGCAATACTTCCTAAAGTAGCATCATACTCTACTGTCAGTGGCACAGCAGTTGTATCGAATATGGGAGCAATGTTTACATCAGTGTCTGGCATTTCGAAATCATACTCAGTTGAACCGTATGGGACTGAGTAGTAATAGTTGTTAATAGATACAGCAACGAATGTGTGGTTCTGTCTGCTGAAAGCAACTGTTACTGGTGTACCTTTAGCAATTTGATATATCTTCATGTACGGCAGATTATCGTTATTAATGTAGCTTTCAGAAATCTGTCCTGCCGTAATTGAAAAAGTAGTTGAAGGGGGAATATAGACATAAAGGCTGTGCAGAGCGTTCGATAATGCAACAGCGCTGACCTCAAAATCCTCAACGTCATCATCGGTTAGTGCAATCAGATAGTACGGCGAGTCGTAGACCGTGAAACCTCTCGAGTCCTGCCAGTATCGGAAACTATAGCCCAGTGGCACCTGAACTTCGACTTTTAGTACGTCACCAGGCACAAGTTCTATCTCTTGTGTCGTATTTGAACTGACGGTATTACTACCATATTTGATTGAACAGTTTACAGCGTTCAGTTTAAATTTCGGCATTGGCTGTTTCCTCCTTCTCAAGGCATGTAGATGAACTTAACATTGCTGAAGTTGCGTGGCAGAAGATTTTTTATTACAGATAAGTCGATTCCATAGGCCTTAGCTATACAATTTTGTGCTTCGAGCTGTGAAAACAAAAGCACCAAGAATTGATTTTTGTCAGTGAACAGTGTACCGGCGAGTGGCAGAACAATATAGCTTAGTTCCCTGCCTTCTTCATCAGCCACTGAACTAAGAGCGGTAAGTATAAAATCTGTTGGTTGCAAAAGATATGCCTTTGTATAGTTGAATGAACTATTGTTAGCTAAAATCAGAGGATTTTGCAAAAACATTCTGATAAATTTCGTGTCGAAATTAGCCGTAGGCAGTATTACAGCATTCTTGATAAGCTGAACAACTTGACTATCACTAAGCGGTTCTGTTAGCGTAAAATTTTGTTCGGTTGTGACAGCACTTGTAATTTCCTTAAGCACTACCGTCATGTTGTTTTCCACCTTAAGCTGGGTCGTAGACCTGTAGTGACCCATGTTTCATCTTCTTTAAACCATCTTCGTACAATCTGCAGTGGTCCGCTCTGTCTTACCTGCGTTTCGTTAAGTACTTCCCACTTAAGCATCGGCATGTTGATATATATCCAATTGTTCAATAAGCCGCCTGAGATGTACTGAACCATTATTTGAACGTTTTCAAAGGTGAAGTTCCTTCCAACACTTACGTCAACACCTGTACGCAGTCGCTTAGAAGAACTGACAATGTTTTCAATGCGTGCTATAGGTCTTCCAAACGAAACCTTTTTAGAATAGACAGGTTTCAACTGAGCACTTTGAAGCGAAATGCCGTCTTTTATGCGTGAACTTATTATGATTTTGGCATTAATTTGATAGCCTGTTAGAAAATCTTTAAACTTTACTTGAACAGCATACAGTAACGCAGATATTTTTTCGTATGTACTTTTTATTCTGTAATCAAACCATAAAATCGCTGGGTTGTTTAGACTGATATTTTCTTTTTTTACTCTTCTTGCTACTCTTGCTTTTAGGCTTTTCTCTGTTTTCGTATTCAGAAATTTGGCAGTGGACTTAATCCTAACTGCACGTTGCAGATGCAAAGCAACT
>JAKOQC010000141.1 GCA_029778565.1 bacterium | reverse complement strand
ACTGGGTACATTTACATCACCGCTCGATTAGATTAAATCTTATATTTTTATATCTAATCTGACCATTACGATAATCAAAGGCTTCTACCTGTCTATCTCCACAATAAAAACTGCCTGTCTTTATTTGATCAGTTTGCGGATCAAGGTATTCCACGTCAAAATATACTGGACTAACTAAAGTAAGCAATTCGCTCAATTGTTCTCTCGTTAAATAGTTCCATGACAATTCAATTTTCCTTTTGGTCGCAATTCTATCTATCACAAGTAATCCCGATGCAACCCTACTAGCTTTGCTCAAATCATATATTCCTATCTGATAATCCGAAGGATTCTTGGGAAGTTGACGGCCATTAATTTTAATCATAAAAATAAGCGCCCTCCCTTCTGAAAAGGCGCTCACAGGCGCTCGTTAACCAAACAGTTTGTACTAAACTTCTCTATATCTTAAAATAGGTTCGTATCCCATACGCTGTGCTTCTTCGTTTAAATGCCGTAACTGTATTCTTGCGATTGTTCTACCATCTATATTAATTACTAAATCTCTGGATTCTTCGCTTCGTGTATTTAATCGTAATGCCAAAGTCACTGCTTCATAAACGCCTTGAGATACCGCTTCTACTATTTGGTCATTGTTTGCAACAGCTGTTCTTTTCCCTATCGAACCTACCAATTCAGGACCCGCTTCACGTGCAATAAACAACTCACCAATTTGAGGAAAACCTCCCACAGCAAATGTAGGAACACTCAATCGAGGTACTCGATCTAAACTAATCGTACTTATTGTACTGATAGTAAGAGAACCAACCCATTCGGGAATTAACGAAGCAACTGCGTTATATTTACTGATAAGGTTGTTCAAACCTTTAATAACAAAGTTTACAGCACTTTCGATACCTCCCACGATGCCATTCCATACATCAATAAAGAAATTCCCTATACCATACCAAAAATTAAACCAGCCTTGCTTGAAATTACGTTTAAACTCTTCAAACCCTTCCGAAATATTT
>JAKOQC010000140.1 GCA_029778565.1 bacterium | reverse complement strand
TAACAAGAATTTAATTCTGGTTGACACCCGCGCCCAGCAGTTATCATTCGTAAAATATTTTATCCAGGCTCACACTCCGGGGATATATGTCATGGTTTTAAGCGACTATGACAATATTACCCGACTTCTAACCGATGCAGTAATGGACGATGCCGTGCAGACCTTGCAGGAAGAAATAGGACCGGTAGAGGTCTTAGACCCACCAGAAGGTGGGTGCCGGTACAAGGTAAATAACGAGAAAACCAACATCTACTCATTGATTGGCTACCCGATTGAGCAGATGTTAAAGTTGGAAAAGGCGACAACTATGCCGGGTTATCTGGTTTTGGCAGACATGCAGCAGTACAAACAAATAGTAAAGCACTTTTCCAAACATCTTGCTAAGTACAAGCCTTTTGTCACCAAAGAATATATTCACACACCAGTAGTAGAGATTGAGACCCCAGCAGAGAAAGAGAGGTATAGAGATTGGGCAGCAGAGATAGATATGGAATTAATCTAAACTACCCCTCAAAACTGATGGCAGTAATCCTGTTGACCCTGAGTGCGATAGTATGGTTATGGCCAGAGTTAGCTGGCATTAAATTGCTTTTTTTAACCCTATTAGTCACATCAGGCTTAGATTTCTTTTTAGGCAGGCGCATATTGGTCTTTGGAATAACACTGATAGCCATATGTAGTGCATATGCAATGCAGGGAATACCTAAAATATATGCCGCCATCAACCCCGAGTTGGCACAAATGGGGAGTTCAGGGATACCCATAATAAGAGTAATATCATGTCTGGCAGTAGTTTTATTTATAATCTATGCCAACCGCACCCGCAGTACCGTAGAGAGGAATTTAAGTCAATTAAAAATACCTTTTTTGAATACTGCAGCTGTGCAACAAGAAATAACACACCCTGACGTTTACTTATGTAAGACATTAAGTAACCGGCCAGTAATAATAAAAGGCATGGATAGGTATTTACATACCTTGTTGATAGGAGTAACCGGCTCGGGTAAAACCTCCGCAGTATTGGAACCGATGATCTGGCAGGATTTACAAAATTACCGCAGAGGACATCAATTAGGCATAACCGTAGTTGCACCTGACAGTGAATTTCCTCATAAAGTAAAATACTGGTGTCAGCAGTTAAGTATACCGTACCATGTGGTAGATTTAGACG
>JAKOQC010000139.1 GCA_029778565.1 bacterium | reverse complement strand
GTGGGACTACACTTACGTCTACGGCGGGTGGTGGGCAAACTACCAGTTCAGGTGGTGGTGCTACTACAAGTTCTGGCGGAGCAACTACCACGACAAGCACTCCTGATACGGGACACCATCACAGTGTTCCTGTTAGCCATTCATCTTCTACATCATATCCTATTGTTCGCATAGATATGGCAACCTGGAGATTTTGTGCCAATACTGGTGGTTCTCTTGCTAAGGCACTTACTCATGTAAGTGGTGAGCATACCCACAGTGTTAGTATTCCTTCTCATACTCATACTGTTTATGCTCACACTCATACCGTAAGCAGTCATACTCACAGTGTTACGCTAGATAACCACACACATACCATAGGTAGCCATTCACATAACGTTACATTAGGAAACCACGACCATACCGTAAGCAACCATTCTCATAATGTAACTATAGCTGACCACGTTCATACCGTTGGTTCTCATAGTCATAATATTAACTTTGGAATTTATGAAATTGATACCCATCCCGACGTAACTTTATATGTGTCCCGTGATAATGGTGCTACTTATCCTTACCGTATTGGTTCTTATTCTGAAAATCAAGAGTTGATTGAAATTACTCAATATGTAGATAGTCCAGGGGGGAAAATGTTAAAATTTGAGTCAACAGATTTAGGACGATTAAGTGTCCAGATTGAAATAAAAGTGGATATATCAAAGTAGGTGATGAAATGGCAACTTCGATACCTGCGAGTCAATTAACTCAAGAACAAAGAAATATATTAAAACAGCGAGGTCAATATGATATAAATGCATATTATAATCCTGAATATTTAGCTACCTTAACCGGCAGTACTGCAACTACACAAAGCAATATTGGTGTTTCTGCACAGGCTCCACAAGCTCCGTCTTTACCTCCTGCTCCCACTACTGATGCTCCAGTAATACCACCATATCCAGAAACTCCACCTGCACCAGAATTTGCTCCACCTGAAATGCCACCTCCACCTGTATTGCCACCAACTCCGGAAGTTCCCACTGCTCCTGAAATTCCCGGATATGAAGTTGCCCCAGCTCCGGAATATGAAATTTCTCCGGAACAACAGGCTTGGCAGGAAATGTATTCTCAACAACTACAGCAATGGATAGAAGCAGGTGGATATGGTATTCCAGAAGCAACTCAAGCACAAATGATACAAAGGACTACGGATACATTAAAAGCAAAAGAAGCAGAAGACATAAGAGTTATGAGAAACAATATGGAACGTAGGGGGTTAACTAATTCAGGTTTAGTTTTTTCTAACGAACAAAAAATTAGAGCTAATACTACTACTGCCATTGCTAATTCTATTACCGATATTCAAATACAGTCTTCTTTAATGAAAATGGCGAGTTTTGAAAAAGCACTTGGTGCAGCTGGTGAATATTTAGGCTATTTGTCTGAGCAAACTCGATTAGCTTATCAACCTAAAATGGCTACTTGGTCAGCTCAACAGCAAGCCAACTTAATGACTTATCAAGGACAGATTAATGCTCTAATGGAAGAATATAACAATCAATTTCAGGCAGCTATGGCCAGCTACGATACCGAACGGCAAGCAGCTTTTCTAACTTATTCCACACAAGCGCAAGCGCAGTTGGCTCAATATGAATCACAAGTAGCAGCGCAAATGGCACAATATCAAGCGCAGGTTCAAGGACAGCAGGCTCAATATGCAGCGCAGGTTCAGGCTCAAATGGCTGCGTTTGAAGCACAAAAAGCTATGGAGGCTATGGTATATCAGGCACAAATGCAAATGAAATTAGCCCAATATTCAGCACAAGTTGAATTATATAAAATGCAAATCGCTCAGCGTTATGAACAGCAAAATATGCAATTAGCACATCAATATAATATGGAAGCATTACAATTTAAAGCTAATGCAGAGAGAGATTTAATTCAAATGCAAATAGAAGCTAATGAAAAAGCAGCAAGACAGGCGGGGAAAGGACAGGTTGCTGGAACAATAGTAGGAGTAGGGCTATCTTTGCTATGATAATTGAAGCGATAGAAACTGAACAATTAGAAAAAATAGCAAAAAAAGTGGAAGAGTGTTTTCCAGATATATTTTCTTTTGATACGTATTACAAATATTTACGCTGTGGTATTT
>JAKOQC010000016.1 GCA_029778565.1 bacterium | reverse complement strand
GCCCGTAACTAACGTGCTGTATCCAGCCATATCAAGCGCATCAGCAAAAAAGGACTGGCCAGAGCAAGCCAACACAGTTAGCCGTGGCATACAACTAAACTGGCTTATTGTGCTACCTTCAGCGTTAGGCCTTGCCACACTTGCTTTACCCATTGTAAAACTGGTCTACATGCGTGGAGCATTCGACATAGCGGCTGCCACTCCGACCAGCGGAGCTTTGCTCTTCTATGCTTTAGGGGTTCCTTTCTTGGCGTTGCAGAACCTGCTTGCTATCGTCTTTCTGTCAGAGAAAGATAATATTACTCCACTTAAGAGGAACATCTTCGGCACAGCATTAAATGCTTTTCTGAACTACTTTTTTGGGATAAGACTGCACATGAACGCAGCAGCGTTTGCCATAGGTACTGCCATTTCTTGGACTGTACTTTGCTTGTAGACACCAAATAGGACCTTGGGGCATAGTAAAGGCTCTGTGGAAGAGCACAGCTGCAGCAGTTCTAATGCTTGTGGTCATTTTGATGTGGAAGCCGTATTTACCTTACGAGGGCTTGCATCTTATTGTGCTAATAGTGGTAGCAGCTCTGGTTTATTTTGCAGGGTTATTGCTGCTAAAAGACGAGAACATGCAGGATTTAACAAAACAGGCAATTAACAGGCTTAGAAAATACGCTAAGAGATAATAGAATATGAAAAAGCATTGCTGAGTAAATAAAGCAAAACAATGAAAAGAAGCAAAGGTAGGATATATATTTCAGCATTCTTAGCTGTTGTCATATTTGTGTTCGGATATGTGGGATGGCGACTAGGCACTGCAAAAAGCGTCACAAATAGTGTTAAAAATGCATACCTAAGGACTTTCGTTGTGAGATCTACTTCCACAGCAGCAGCCTCGTAAATTCATAAGTAAAGCCGTCACGAGCAAATGTTCTGAAGTAGCAAATCTTACTTAGAGAATGGCCCTGTCTGTAGTCAAGATAACGTTTTACGGTTTGTTCAGCCTTTTTATCAAACAACTCTTTGCCTGCCAGATGTTCCAATAAAGCGACAGCTTGCTTCACTGCACGTTGCCCGAGTCGAGAAAACCTTCTCAGCATGTTCATGGGTGATTTAGCTAATCTAAAAAAGCTGCTCTTCAAAGTGTGGTCATGTACACCAATGGCGTTTCTTTCATGCTGACGATACAAGACAAGCGAGTTTGGCACGTAAAGGATATTGCCTGTAGCTGCAGCGACCAAAGTCAACCACCAGTCATGCATGATGGCCTCGTTGGGGAACGGAAGAGAAGCTTCTAAGAGTGATCTGTTAAAACCCATGACACAACCCGGTATGATATTTCTGCTAAGAAGTAGTTCCAAACAAACTGCTCTTGGATTCACATCCTCCATCTTGAACATGGAGGTAGACTTAGGAAAACCATTCTTATCAATGGGGGATAGATCGCTGATAACCAAAATAGGCTTGTGCATTCCACCATATTGTTGTTCGCCGTTTTTGATTTGCTTCACCATGACAGACACCTTCGAAGGCAGCCATACATCATCCTGATCTGCTAAAAAGATGTAGTCGGCATCGGTCATCTTCAGCAAGTGCTCAAAGTTTTTCTTAGCATCCTTGAATGTGATCCCATCTTCTACGAAAAATACTTTGTCTGGGTAGCGTTCTGCTACTTTCCTTATCTCTTCTAACGTACCATCTGTAGAACCATCATCGTGTATGAGTAGCTTAAACTGTGGGTAATCCTGCTAGAGTATGGATTGCAGCTGCTCACGTATGTAAGGCATGCCATTATAGGTAGCCATCACTATGTCAACGCTCATTCATAGTCATTTTACGTATGCCTTTTTCCAATAATCTTTGAGGTATTTACTTTTTCTTCTACCCACTCGAGGTGCTCTATGTACTCTTCTGCACCCTTCTTTAGACGTTTGTAGAGCGTTCCGATAACAAGCAAAGAGAGAAAAGGTGATTTATATATTCTTTCTCTTTCTGTTGTATAATACTTGCAATCTTATTATACCAGTAAACTTAGCCGATACAAATACATTTACCTCAGTACTCGCACGCTAGTGCCACAGTATTGCCCTAGCAAAGCGATGCGGAAAATCACCCTCCACAAAAGCTCGAACATACTTCGCTCTCTTCCAAAATGGAGCAGAGAAAAATCCCAAAAATTGTTCAATTGTTTTAACGCTGTCTTCTGTAGCACATCCTTGGGTCTGCAACCTACACAATAAAGCTTCAGCCTGTAGTTTTGCTAGTTCTCCCTCCTTTTTGACATTCGAAACAATACTTGATATCCCATGAAACCAGCGCTTCATACGGCTAAACAAAGTTAGCTCTTCTTTAAATCCGATGGTATTTTTACCATGGATTCTGTATAGAGTCGTAGTATATGGAATATGAATAAGTCTTCCACAAGAG
>JAKOQC010000138.1 GCA_029778565.1 bacterium | reverse complement strand
TTGAGCTCTCTTAAACTCATATTCGCCACCTTGTTTTCTATTGGCTGCAACTAATCTGAATAATCTTCCTTGCCCATGTATATTTACAACATCAACCACTGCTACTATCATACTATCTCTCCTTTTTATCTTTTTGTTTAACTTCTAGTTTTAAATGTTAAGCTATATTTATCAAGGAATTCAATAAATTCTGGACACAAGCTGTCAAATTTACCACTTTCACCAGTAATCAGCTGTACGAATAAGAAAGATGCGCTACTAACTTCATTAAACATGAGTATTGCGGCATCCAAAGATACATCAGCCATGGCTACCATCCATTTACAAGCATTTGCAATCCTACGATAGGTCTCATCCGGCCAGTCTAACGTAGTTTTATCATAATTTTGCTTGAGCTCGTTTACAATACCTGATACCAAAGTCTGTGTTTGCAGGTATTGCACTTCAGGAGTAAGCTTCTTTATCTTGTCTATTCCTTTACCCTCTAATATCTCGTCCACACTTATTGTATGCTTCTTATATTGGTAGAATGCTGCAAAGTCATTTGCTGCTTTTTCACCTACAGCTGCTGCTGCATAAATCTCAACAGACCTATCATCCAACATTCCCCCTTTTCTCTTTTCCGCATTTGTTAACTTAATACTAAGCTTCGTCCAAGTTCTAGGGCAAGGGAGCTTTTCTTCAAATTCTGCATTAGGATTTATTTGGTGTAAATAATCAGGTTGCCAAGATATAAAACCTACTACAGTAGGATGTACATTATTATCAACAGCCCAGCTCTTCCAAGAGTTTAAGTCTGGTTCCACTCTTACAGCTAGACATCTTCCAAGGAAAGCGTATTCTATACCCTCGAATACACCTCCATCTTCAGGTCCGTTACCAAGTGCAACTACCAACCATTTTTCAGGCAATTTATAATTACCAAGTGCACGTTTGCTATCAAGTAATTGATAAGCCGCTGCACGAACTGTTCTAGAGCAAGATGTAATCTCGTCCAGTACCAATATTCCCCTTTCTCCATCTCTTTCAGCAAAAGGCAAGTTATCCAAACTTGCCCAAGTTGTTGTTTTCCTTCCACCCGGCAGTTCCTCAATAGTAGGTACACCAAGTAAATCTACTTCAGTTAATGTAACTAATCTCAATTCTTTACATCCAATTCCTAGTTCTTTGCATAAACCGGCAATGCCCTCTGTTTTACCTATACCAGACTTACCCAAACAAAGAATAGGAGTTGTAAAATCTTCATCCAATATACTTTCTCTAACAAGGTTTAAAAATTCTTTCATAGTGACACTTTTTAAATTCATATTTGCACTCACTTTAACTCTACCTCCATTACTCTCAAATTATTTATCTATA
>JAKOQC010000137.1 GCA_029778565.1 bacterium | reverse complement strand
ATACGCTTTCCCAAGAGTATTCAGCTCAGGTAAGTTCTTTATAGTCCACGCCAGACCAAGCATATTCCACAAGAACGCACGGTCATGTGGTTCGTCTTTGTCGCCTCTACGCCATTTCAAGTAGTGACGCACTCCGCAATCCAAGAACACCCAGCAGGGCATACCGTTCTTCCAGTTGTTTTCACCATATTTCTGTGCCCCTCCCTCGTACTGCTTGGAAGCCTCAATCATCAGTGTTTCCAAAGGCAATTTGATTTCATCGGCAAAACTTCTAAGAGCGGCGTAAATGTGATTAACACTTGTCGGCTCCTTAAAAAGCTGAGCAAGATGTTTTATGGTATCAGAAGGCAATAACTCTGCCACTTCTTCCAGCGGAAGCAAGTCACATCTTCCTTTACCTTCTGCAAAGTCTCGAATTGCTCCTGTGCCAAACTCTCTTTGTTTGCCACTATCTTTTATTACAGGTACACCATTGTTCTCCATCATTACCATTCCCCTACATCAGTTTCTACAGTGGCGTACCCTCAATAACTTCGCTTTTACCTAAGTTTTTATCCAATTTTGCAAAGTTATTTCGGTTTTAGTATCGCCAATATTAAGAAATACTATTCGTTTGCCGTAGCAAGCTTATACAATTCCTCAGCTGATTGTTTAACAGAATATACTTTTTCTACACAGGCCTCCATATAAGAGCTGCCAGCACAGTAGTAGATTCTGCCACAGTCCGGGAAGTCTTTATATGTCACAACACCCCACACATCGAAGGGTTCTCCATTTGTCGGTTTAATTCGTAAGCCTAAAGATAAGCCTTTTGCCATTAAATTTCACTCCCTTAACCTAATTTTGGTTGTTACCTCAATACTACTATACTCCTATTTTAACCAAAAGTCAATAGAAATATGCGTTTTTTGGATATTTTTACGAAAAATCAAACATTACTCATACATTTTGAACTATATGAGGCATGAAAAAAGACACCGATAAAACTCGGCGTCTGTCTGATGGGGAGGTTTAAGGAAGTATCGCCTTATCATAGATAAAGTCAACTACCTTGTGATATAACAGTATATGCTTAACATAAGGCATACCGAACATTTCAATCTTTTCTTCGCCGCCTGCATTGATTTCAGTCATGTAAGGAAGTACTTCATCATCTGTCAGCTTAATACCTTCCTGCTCAGCAATCGCCTGCACAAGTAAAGTTCTCTGTGCCTCTTTGATGTTGTTCTCTCTGAACTTTTCAAGTAGAGCTTCCTTGGTGTCTACCTGAGCATATAAAGAAATATAACTCTCAAAGCTTATACCCAAAACACCTGCTTGGTCTGTAAAGAAAGCCACAGTAGCGTCCTCAAAGTACTTAATATAGTCCTCAGGAAGCTTCTCAACATCAATAAGTTCCTTAGCTTTATCAGTCAAATAATCTGCAATATAATTACGAATTTGCACCTTCTGAGTTTCGTCACGCATTGCAGTCAGTGCTTCCTCAGCAGTCTTCCAACCACGGTACTCCTCTAAATGCTCTTTCACGATTTCATCGGTAAACTCACTGCGTTCCTCGATATAGTTGATTGTGGTCTTGAATACT
>JAKOQC010000136.1 GCA_029778565.1 bacterium | reverse complement strand
CAGGGGCTTTTGCATCTCTTATAATTGGATCGATAGTGGCTTTGTGGGGAATTCTTAGCGGAGTTTCGCTTTTTGGTGCTCCCGTCGAGATATTCGCGGCACTTATATCCCTCGTGGTATTTGTGGTGGTTTCCTTGATCACTAAAAAGTAAGTTTTTCTATAGTCTTCAAAATTGTTATATAGCAAAGGGCCTCTAATAAGGAGGCCCTTTGCTATTAATTTAATCTAGCATAGGCTAGTTAACATGACATGATGATGTGTATAATATAAAGACCAGATGTCAATTAATATTTATCATTCCGTACAATGAACCAATCTTTTACAATATGGATAATTATTCTTGACATTGATAGATCGTTCTTATATCATGATTAAAAATAGTATTGATTGCATTAGCCAAAATTAACTTTGCCTTGTTTAAAATCCTGTAATTTATAGACCAGATTCATTCATATGGGAGCGTGCCAATAGTGTTAAAAAGCCAGGAGATTAGAAAGAAAGCTCCAGAAATGGATCCGTTGAGGGTTGGTATGGGTTGGAAGTTGGAGGACCTATCTAAGCCGCAAATATTGGTGGAGAGCACCTATGGTGATAGTCATCCTGGAAGCGTTCATTTAAACCGTCTTGTAGAAATAGCATGTCAAAATATAGATGCTAATGGTGGGAAGCCTGCCAAGTATTTCGTCACAGATATATGCGATGGTCAAGCGCAAGGGCACGATGGTATGAATTACTCCTTGGCTTCAAGAGAATATATTGCTAATATGATCGAAGTTCATGCTAATGCCACTCCATTCGATGGTGGGATTTTTATAGCAAGTTGCGATAAGGCAATGCCAGCACACCTCAAAGCTGTGGCAAGATTAGATATTCCTTCGATAGTAATCTGCGGTGGCGTGATGAAGGCTGGTCCTA
This sequence comes from bacterium, assembly GCA_029778565.1. Classification (GTDB taxonomy): domain Bacteria; phylum Patescibacteriota; class Saccharimonadia; order CAILAD01; family BJGX01; genus JAHFOQ01. The sequence continues at coordinate 941 of JAKOQC010000136.1, read as the reverse complement.
ATATGCTTACTTTAGAAGAAATAGGTAAATATAACGCTATGTACGAGAGAAAAGAGTTGTCTGAAGAGGAATTTAATTACTACAAATGTAACGCATGTCCGAGCTGTGGTGCCTGTTCTTTCATGGGGACGGCTTCGACGATGCAAATTATGGCAGAAGCATTGGGAATTGCCTTACCCGGGACAGCCCTTATGCCGGCCATATCTGACGATCTCCTGAATGCAGCTTCTGAAGCTGGTCGCCGTATCGTTGATTTAGTGTATAAGGGATTAAAACCCTCTAGCATAATGACTTTAAAGTCTTTTGAAAATGCAATCATGGTGCACGCTGCCATTGCGGGTTCTACGAACGCTTTGCTTCACCTTCCCGCTATTGCCCATGAACTTGGAATAGACATTTCTCCAGACCTCTTTGACAAAATACACAGGAATATCCCTTATATTACAAATATAAGGCCAAGTGGTTTTTACCCCGCTGAGTACTTTTGGTATGCAGGTGGTGTTCCTGCCGTTATGGAGGAAATAAAAGATTTTTTAAATTTAGATGTTCTTACAGTTACGGGGCTTCCCCTTGGGGAAAATCTTGAAAATCTTAGAAGATCTGGTTTTTATGAGAGATGTGACGAGTACCTCAAAAATACAGGCATCTCAAGGACAGATATTATAAAAAAGAGCTTCAATCCAATTCGAAGCCAAGGCGCTATTGCCATTTTAAGAGGTAACATTGCTCCTGAAGGAGCTGTAGTGAAGCATTCAGCCATAGACGAGAAGATGTTGACAGCGGTATTGGTCGCGCGAGCGTTTGATTGTGAAGAAGAAGCTTTGAAGGCAGTGCTAGACGGAAACATCAAACCTGGCAATGTTGTTGTCATAAGGTATGAGGGCCCAAAGGGAAGCGGCATGCCTGAGATGTTTTATACAACGGAAGCGATAGCTTCGGAT
>JAKOQC010000135.1 GCA_029778565.1 bacterium | reverse complement strand
TGCCATACATTCAGCTGGTATATCTATGCTTAATTGTCCTGCAGGTATTTCAGCATAGGCCGTTGTGGCAAAAACAATTTCACTTGATTCCGCCCTGATCCTGGTCCCTTTTGGTATAGCTATAACATCCTGTCTAACTTCAGATAAAGCGAATCTGATAGTTGTGGTAGCAGGCTTCGCAGATAGACGCTTTACGCCAAGCAATGCGCCAATATGATCAAGGTAATCTCCTATTGAATAGGCAAGTAGGTTCTGTTTCGCTGAGAAATCAATCAAAGCCCTTTGCTGGATAATAATCGAAGCAATTGATAACAAAAACAGCCTAACAGGATCCCCTGGGGCGAGCGTTCGTCCAGCAAGGCTTTCATAAGCATTTATAATTTCACTCTCTATAAGCTTTGCATCTTTTTCAGCAAATGTTATGTCTGGTAAATTATCAAGCATTTATCTCAATCCTCACTTTCGGCCTTAATATGCCGTCCATGCCATCTCCTTCGTATATAACCTCTACCACCCTGGCACGGGGTTCCCATCTGCGTATTGCTGTAATAATTTCAGCGGTCAGCTTAGCTTTGGCAATGGGCATGGGATCATCCAGCATTGTGGCGGACAGCCCGAATTCACGATCAAGAGGCACAGAATACTTCATGGTTGTGAGTATTGTTTTTACGTTTTGCAAGACTTCTTCTTCCAATGAGCCGGGGGCAAAATTTATCTGATTTATACTTTCTGCAGTTATTTCGTACATATCACACATACTCCTCCAGCTCAATATTTAATTCGGCTATGAGCAAATTGCCACGATTATCAACTTGCTTGTATTGCTGCCTGAGAGATTTAATGGTCCATAGATTTTCACCATAGCTTCTGTTGCCAATAATTAACGATACTGCTTCGCCCTCTTTTTGCAATTGATATAATTTCCTGATCTCATTTATAGGGTTTACCCCAAAAGCGACATCAAGACGGATTACGAACGAGATCGTATCTAGTTCTGGACCCAAAAACTCCGTCTTTGGTTTCTGCATGTGCACATCATGCTTGCCAAGCCTGACAGATGATGTTTGCTCGAAGCCATCAAATGTAAGGATCTTATCGGACGAAGTCGTAAAAGTAATTACCCTGTTTAGCTTTTGGTCACCAATAACACCAATCATTACTTTTCACCTCACTGCGGAGGATCAGTTGGGCCGCCGCTGTCATTTTCTGGATGAACATGATTCTTCAAGCTAATGCCATCGGCAATCACGTCACCATTTACATTGATATTCCCGGTAGCAGTGATGTTAACCGGCCCGTTAATGTTTATGTTTATAATCCCATCAGGCACATCAATGGTCAGTAAATGGGCCTTTCTGTCATACTCAATATATGTTCCGTCATCGAATAGCATGGCCCTTTTATCATTACTGCTAAGATCGGGCATATTCTGTTCAGAATATAAAGATCCTACGATAAAGCCACTTGCATTGCCGGTTGGCAGAAATATGCATAGGACATATTCTCCAACGTCCGGCATCCAGTAATCTCTATTTTTAAGTGTCTGTTTTTGCACAACAGAAAGCTCATAAGACACTAGCTTATGCGCCTCAAACACAACACGGGCACGAGCTTTTTCTGGGTATATTGCAGAGACTTTACCAACCCTTATTAAGCCTTTTAAATTTTCCATTTAATATGCCCCCATAACCTTTCTTATGTCGATTTTAGTCTCGTAATTTGGCCCAGAATGCACAGCAGACTCAATAAAATACTTACCATCGAAATTACCATAACCAGAAAGTGTTACATTT
>JAKOQC010000015.1 GCA_029778565.1 bacterium | reverse complement strand
TAAGGTTTACCATCTGAACCTACTTTTAAAGCATAGTAGTTGTTGGCGTCTATATAATTCTCCCATAAATAACCTGTTTTGTTTGATACCACTTGATTAGAGGTAGGATTAAATTGAAATTCTAAATTCCAGTTGGATTTATTGAATACATTAGCATTTGGTATGGTCAGGGTTTCATCTGCACGAGTGCCGTCAATGAAGGAGGTGGCGTAGGGTTTTTGTTCAAGCTGCCCAAATAAAATATCTATATAGGTACTTGTGCCCCACATTATATTGTTTATATCTAATGCTCTTATATATGTTGCACCTGTTTCAACTGTATATGTTGCATATGCATATTTAACGCCATTGCCCACATCTATGATTGTTGGGGTAATGAAGTGATGTCCATTATTAGTGAAAAACGTAATATCAAATGTTACATTTCCATCCGACTTAAAATAGAAACTTTCCGTCCATGTTTGACCTGCAACAACTGCATACGTTCTATCCATTAGCACTTCGAAGTTTAAGTTGTTGGTTGGACTTTTGGCTATTACCCGCCAATATCCATCTGGTTGTTGTATCGCATAGGAGTTAGCAAGGTCTTTATAATTCCATCCGTGTAAATCAGCCAAATCACTGGCAGAAATACTGTTTGTCGTCCCCTCCTCCATAGTAATTGCTTTGCCATATCTATCTGCTATTTCTACTTTTAGATAGCTTAACTTCGGAGTTAAATAAAAGTTGGTTGTAGATAGGTTTTCACGTATCTTTAGTGTTGCAGAAGACAAGTCTTGCAAATCTATATCTGGCAAAGACCCACCATTTATGCAAGTTTTCCAAGTAGTTCCCCCGTCCCATGAAATATCAACTGTTACGTTGGTTCCACTGGGAGTATCAGCAGTCCATTCTATGCGAGAATATTTTGGCTGTTCATCAAAATCAATTCTCAACTCTGGAGAAATACGATAACCACTTGTTTTGTAATTTGCATCTGATAATATTTCAATTACAAAATCGTTTAACTGTGGAGTGACGTCTGTATTGGTAGTGGTTAATGTTTGTCTGTATTGTATTTTTGCATTGCTTAAATCGGTGCTTTCGTCTATGTCTGGAATAGAACCACCGTTAGTTACTTCTTTCCAGCCACTCCAAGTAGTGCCACCGTCTAATGATAGATTCGTTTCTACTTTAATGGAAGTGCCAGATGGAGCCGTGGCATTCCACGTAACCACAGATGATTGTGCTTTTTTAACAGATGAAATATCTAAAACGGAAGATGTTCTACTACCAGAAGTGCTTTTGTAAATAACAATGTTGTCAAAATAACCTCCTGTTACTATACTCGCATCACCATGTATTGCTATGTATCCACCTTTATTTGTAAACGTATACGTTCCAAAAGAAACATTGTCAATAAACGCCTCTGCTTGCGAACTTCCGATTACAAGCTTAAAATGATGCCAAGTGCCAGCGCTTATATTAGAACCAGTAGTTGGTGACTCCCACTTTGTCCAAGATGTGGTAGATGCAAAACCAGAATGTTCTGTGGACCTACTTTCAAACCTAAACATTTGCCCAGCTCCGTTTGAATCACACATAAAGTAAAAGTTACAAAGAGAATATGTGCCAGTTATTATGTAAAAATCAAACTCTACTACCATGTTTGAACCAATGCCGACATTTCTATAAGCGTATTGTCCGCCAGTAACTTTGAAACTTGGTTTTG
>JAKOQC010000134.1 GCA_029778565.1 bacterium | reverse complement strand
GGTTTGGGGATTCTACTGCACGTGCTTTACATAAGCTTGTAGAGAAATGTTCTGATTTAGAAATTATAGATATAGCTGAGAAGACGCTGAAATATCAACCATCGGCAGAAGCACTGCGTATTTATGTTGATTATTATTTAAGTGTGCGTAGACGTAGAGCGCAGGTATATGCGAACCATAAGGATTATATAGACGCTTTTGAGAAGCGTTGGTTTTTTACAGGGAAAAAATTTACTAAGCCGATTACTGTGGAAATTAGAGATACTTCTGATGGGGGTATTTTGATTGAAGTTACAAATTATGCTCCTGTGGATATAGACGTTTACAAAGCGAAACTATCGGGGTATCAAGATAATTAGAGAGGGGGTTATACGGTGAGTCGTCATAAAAGTCTTCGAGCTGCCGCTGTTAAGAATAACGATGAATTTTATACATTGATGGAAGATATAGAACTTGAACTGAAACATTATGGCGAGTTTTTGAAAGGTAAGTCGGTTTATTGTAACTGTGACGACCCGTATAAGAGCAATTTTGTTAAGTACTTTGTAAAGAATTTCAATAATCTTGGGCTGACAAAGTTGGCAGCTACTTGTTATGCAGGGGCTGACAGCCAATTAGATTTATTTGCGGATACGGGTGATAAACTAAAAGCTTATAAAGTGATAATAACTGAGGTTGATGATACTGCTACACATGAGGAAGTTTTGGCTGATGCAGGTGTAGAGGTGTTATATGGTTCAGGAAGTTTTGATTCAGATGAGTGTATTGAACTTTTACAAGATGCTGATGTGGTTGTTACAAATCCTCCGTTTTCTTTGTTTAAGAGTTTTATAGATACTGTTGTTAGTTATGGCAAGGATTTTGTAGTAATAGGCAACACAAATGCGTTACTTTTTGATAATATCTTTAGGCTGTTTAAGGATGGGAAGATACACACAGGGTATACCAACTTTAACGCAGGTATGTTTTTTGAAGTGCCTGATGATTATACTAAGTATACGAAGCTTGAGAATGGGGTTAAATACGCTCAAGTAATATCGTCGTGTTGGTATACGAGTTTTCCCATACGGAAAGCTTACGAATGGTTAGAGTTGACTTGCGAGTACTCACCCGACAAGTACCCGAAATACCATAATTTTGACGCTATAAATGTCGATAAGGTAGTTGACATTCCTAAGGATTACGAAGGATTTATTGGTGTTCCAGTGACTTTTTTGGATAAGTATAATCCCGAACAGTTTGAGCTTATAGGGATATTAAGTAGTACGGCAGGTTCTGAAATACAGGCAGTGCGTAATTACGAAAATGCTTATTTAGTTCGTGAGGATGTGCGTAGAGAGCTGAAGTATAATCTAAATATAAACGCACTGTTTTTGCATAAGGAGAAGCCGAAGGGTAAGTATTACATAGCAGATGGGGTTGATGGTTATTTGACATCCTGCTATGCGAGGGTTCTGATAAGACGCAGATAGGTTTTATCTGCGTCTTTTCTTCTAAGTCTATACCTGTTGTATATCTGGCAAGACCTGT
>JAKOQC010000133.1 GCA_029778565.1 bacterium | reverse complement strand
GTTAGAGCTGCTTGGATGGATGAAGCTGGACAGATGAAGCGTGAAGCATGGGATGTTGTGCTTAGAAGAACTGGATTTTATGGTGGTAGAGTATTAATAACTACTACTCCGTATAACTTGGGATGGTTAAAAACAGAAGTGTTTGATAGATGGAAGGCTGGGGATAAAGATTACGATGTAATACAATTCCCAAGCATACAAAACCCTTATTACCCAAAAGAAGAGTTTGAAAGAGCTAAGGCAACATTACCAGCATGGAAATTTAAGATGTTTTACTTAGGCGAGTTTGCTAAGCCAGAAGGATTGGTTTATGACGATTTCGATACAGCAAGACATGTAATTGAGCCATTTGAGATACCAAAGGACTGGCGTAGAATTGTTGGTGTTGACTTTGGATATAATAACCCGACCGCAGCTGTATGGATAGCCATAAGTCCAGACGATGTAATGTATGTTTACAAGGAATATTATGAACGTAATAAGATACCGCAGGAAACTGGATCGGATATTGTAAGGCTATCTGAAGGAGAATATATTGGTGCATTATTCTGCGATCCATCATACCCCGCAGCCATTGAAGAATACCGCAGACTTGGCTTGCCAGCAGTTAGTGCAAGGACAGAGGTAAAGGAAGGAATAGAAGATGTCATCGGTAGATTTAAGACGGACAGATTATTTGTGTTTAGGGGATTAACGAACTTTTTAGATGAAATCGAAAACTATAGGTGGAAGGTACATAACGACAGCATACAAGATGAACCTGTTAAAGAATACGACCATCTAATGGACGCATTAAGATATGCTATCGCTTCATACACAAAGATAGGTATGGTACAATTGTGGTAAGTGCCGTAACGGGGGAAAGGGGGTAAATAGTTGGGTTTAATTGATGGGATAAAAAACTTCGGCAAAGCTGCTTCTTCATTCCTTTTCGGTAATGCTCAAGAAGAAGTGCATGGCTTATTTGTAGGCTTATATCCAAGCACAAGCGGTGAACCACCAAGGCGTGGAACGAAGGAGCTTTTAGAAGCGTATAATACAATGCCATGGCTACGTGCTGTAGTTAACAAGGTTAGCCGAAGTGTAGCATCTACAGGATGGCATTTATATGTGGCATCGAATAATGGAAAAGCATTTAAGGCTGCTAACATTCAGTATGCAAGTTTCGAAGCTCGTAAGCAATACTTAAAGCAGCAAGAAGTGGTAAAAGAGGTTGTCAATCATCCACTTTTAGATTTACTTAATTCAGGCAATTCTTTTATGACTGGAATGATTGTGCGACAGATAATGCAGATTTATTTGGATTTAACTGGGGAAGTGTTTATGTTAATGGAACGCAATAATGCTGGTATACCTATAGCTATGTGGCCTATACCACCAAACTGGGTTGTAGATACTCCTACTCCAAGTAATCCAATGTATCGTGTTTCGTATCAAAGTTTTAATACCGAAATTCCTGAAACTGAAATATTATGGATTGTAGACCCTGACCCCGTTAATCCGTTTGGTAGAGGTAGCGGTATGGCAAAAGCGTTAGCGGATGAACTTGAAACGGATGAATACGCAGCTAAGCATACTAAGGCGTGGTTTTATAACAGAGCAAGACCCGATGTGATTGTAAGCGCTGATGGTTTAACTCCAGAAGATACAAAGCGATTAGAACAAGACTGGATAAATAAAAACCAAGGCTTTTGGCGTGTTTATAAACCTTATTTTCTTAGTAAGAAGGTGGAGGTGCAGACGCTTAATCAGACATTTGAAAACATGCAGCTTGTTGAATTAAGGAAGTATGAAAGGGATACGATTATACATGTATACGGTGTACCTCCAGAAATATTAGGCATCGTTGAATCTTCAAACCGAGCCACAATAGAAGCAAGCGATTATTTATATTCTAGGTGGGTTATACAGCCGAGGCTAGAGCTGTTACGCAGCTATCTACAAGAAAAATTAGTACCAGAGTTTGATGATCGTTTAATTCTTGAATACGATAATCCAATACCTGAAGATAAGGAATATGCTTTACGAGTAGCGCAAGCATCACCTTGGAGCTTAACCGTTGATGAATGGCGACAAATGGGTGGACGAAGCAAGTTGGAAGATGGAAAGGGTGAAGTATACCCAATGCCGTATAATATCTATTTTGCATCAGGTTTCGGAGCTATGCCAGTGCAAGAAGAAGAAACACAGCCGAAAAGCGTTAACAAGACTAAGAAGGTATTTGTAAGCGACGAAGGTGAATTCATAAGGCGAATTATAGAGAGTATCGGAGAAGCCATTTTGAAATATCATTTAGCACCAGTATATGAAAATATCGTGGAGGATTTTGGCGAGCGTACTGTTTTGACTATTGGAGCTAAGACACAGTTTGATGTAGCTGTCCCTAGAGTAATACATTTTCTCAATACTGAAGCAGGAAAGTATATTACCATTATCAATGAAGCCACCAGAGAAGAGATAAGGAAACAGCTTGCTGAAGGTGTAGAGGCTGGAGAGAGTATCGATCACTTAGCCGAACGCATTAATTCTGTTTTTGATATGGCTCAAACAAGACGCAGCGTTGTGATAGCAAGAACTGAAACAATAAGGGCTTCTAACTTTGGCTCTTTTGAAGGCATGAAGCAAAGCGACGTAGAGGAGAAGGAATGGCTAGCTACCCGAGATGACAGAACACGGGATGAGCATGCAGAAATGGACGGACAGATACAGCCGATTGATAAGCCTTTCATATCACCAAGTGGCGAAGAGGCAATGTATCCTGGAGACTTTGGAGTGCCTGAGCTAGACATTAATTGTAGATGCACTGTAGCACCCGTGTTTGGTGGAAAGAGGATGTACGATACTGAAGAAAAACGAGTTAATGCGTGGAAAATATTTGACAGACATACTCGTAGATGGGAGCAAAGGATGTTAACAGCTATCAGAACTGCGTTTAAGGAACAGCAGGAAGCAGTAATGAATGAATTGAAAGGAGGTGCTCAATAGTGTTTGTTAATACTGAAGAGTTTAAGAAGGCACAAACGAAGGATGGTTTAGCTGTTTATAAAGATTTTACCTTAGATGAAGTAAACGAAGTAGAAGATTTAGTGCTTGAATTTGTAATATCTACTGAAAGCGTTGATCGAGATGGGGACAAGATTAATCCGAACGGGTGGAAGCTTGACTCATATAATAAAAACCCTGTTGTGCTCTTTGCTCATGATTATACTAATCCACCCGTAGCTACTGCAATAGCCACATGGGTAGAGGATGGAAAACTTAAAAGCAGAGCTAAGTTTACACCAAAGGAAGTGTATCCGTTTGGCTACATGATTTATCAGCTGTACAAGAACGGTTTCATGAAAGCTACATCAGTTGGCTTTACTCCAGTTAAATGGAAATACAGCGAAGAACGTGAAGCTGGTATTGATTTTGAAGAGCAGGAATTATTAGAGTGGAGCTGCGTTCCAGTACCCGCTAACCCAGAGGCGTTAATAGCAGCTAGTATGAAAGGCATAGATATTAAACCGCTAACTGAATGGGCAAAAGACATATTAAAGGACAGCAAAGGGGCAATATCGTATAATCAAGCGCATCCAAACGGAACACCAAAGGCTTCTGAAAATGCAGATTGGGATGCAGCAGCTGAAGTATCAGCAGCCGATGTAGACGACTTAAAGGTAATGTGTGCTTGGGTAAACAGCGAAAATCCTGACATTAAAGGAAGCTATAAGTTACCGCATCATAAAGCAAGCGGAGACCATCCAGTTGTTTGGCGTGGC
>JAKOQC010000132.1 GCA_029778565.1 bacterium | reverse complement strand
TTTGTGTCGCCATTCGAAGCTAGTTTTTAAGCAAATGCCAACCTCATTAGCACATGCTCGCAGACTTTTACCCTCGAGCATACATCTCATATAGTCAAGCATTAATGGATATTTTCTCATCCTATAGACAAAGGTGCGAGCAGTCTCACGGAATTGATAACCACAGGATTTGCATTTATAGACTTGTCTGCCATTTCTTTTACCAACTTTGATGACGTTTTCACTTCTACAGTCTGGACAAATAGCTGCGGTTGATTGGATTTTTACTTTTTGATAATCTACAGCAGTGGCATTGCTATTGACTAGATACTGATATAGCTGATCTAGAAAATCTCGTTTGTGATCCTTTGGTAGAGTCAAGTATTTATCTATGTTTCCTAATAATTCTTTCATAACTAAAAATTTTAACAAAATTAATAAATTTTATTAAAATTATAAAATATTTAAAGCATAACATAAAAATATTATTAACAAAAAAAAGCTGAGTTATTAATAACTCAGCTGTTTTTTTATATTTAACTTTTAATTTAGGTATCTTTTTCTTGGAAAATAATGCGTATGTAAAAGCTCATGTGCTTTATGGCTATTTGGTTGTCCTAAATATTCTTCATATAGTTGCATTACTTCTGGATTATCATGTGATTTACGTAATGGAAGGTTTTCATCTTCTGAATAAATACCTTGAGCTCTCATTTGTCGAATGTCCCATGATACAGGATACGGCTGTCCGCCTCCACCAAGGCAACCTCCTGGACAAGTCATAATTTCTACGAAATGATATTGTAGTTTACCTTCTTTAATAGCTCTTACTAATTTATTAGCATTAGCTAATTCATGAGCTACAGCTACTTTTAGCTCTACGCCTTCTAAAAAAGACCATTCAGGTTTCGTACCTTCAATTTTTATTGTTGCTTCTCTAATACCATCAAAACCACGTACTGGTGTAATTTCTAAGTTTTTAAATGGAACTTCTCTACCAGTTACTATTTCATAAGCTGTTCGTAATGCGGCTTCCATCACACCACCTGTTGCACCAAATATAACTCCTGCACCTGTTGATTCTCCCATTAATGGATCATAATCAGATTCTGGTAAGCTCATAAAATCTATACCTGCTTGTTTGATCATTGTGGCTAATTCGCGAGTTGTGAGTACGTAATCTACATCTTGGTATCCGCTACTACGCATCTCTGGACGTTGAGCTTCATATTTTTTTGCTGTGCAAGGCATCACAGATACGACTACCATATCTTTAGAATTGATACCTTTTTTCTGTGCATAATATGTTTTAGCTACTGCTCCAAACATTTGTTGTGGAGATTTACATGTAGATAGATGTCCTAGCATATCAGGATATAAATGTTCCATAAATTTTATCCAACCAGGAGAGCAACTAGTGAACATAGGGATTTTAACATCTGGATCTTTATCTACTAATGCTTTCTTTAATCTAGTAAGCAATTCTGTTCCTTCTTCTAATATTGTTAAATCCGCAGTGAAATCAGTATCTAATACAGAATCAAATCCTAAGCGTTTAAGTGCTGTTACCATTTTGCCTGTAACTCTTGTACCATATTTGAAGCCCAATTCTTCACCTATAGCTACACGTACTGCTGGTGCTGTTTGTACTACTACGTGTTTTGTTGGATCATTGATAACATCCCATACTTCTTCTATGTAGTTTCGTTCTGTCAATGCACCTGTTGGGCAGTGTAGCACACATTGTCCACAATTCGTACATACAACTTCATTTAGTGGATAATCAAAAAATGTTCCTATATGTTGTTCTGCTCCTTTGCCAATAACTGCTAATGCACTTACATATTGTAATTCCT
>JAKOQC010000131.1 GCA_029778565.1 bacterium | reverse complement strand
CTTCATCGCCCTGCAAATCAAGCCCAATTTCATTTACAGCTTTCATCCTGTAGCTATTTGCTTCTTTTAGAAGCTCCGAACTCTTTATAACCAGCTCATCTGCCGTAAAATCTCCGGATTTTTCCCTCCAGGATACGATTACATGCCAATTATTGTTATCCCATGAAACTTCTCCGCCCTGGCTCTCGAAAAATTCGCGAATGGGCACAATCGGATCATCTCCCAGTTCTAGACCTGGGATTCTCTTAAGAGCATCAGCAGATATGTAACTTACGCCATCTTCCAGGATAATATCCGCCTTGTACTCACGCCCGTTAAAGATCAACTTGGCCTCCCTCGCAGCAAAGGCCGAAGGCGTTGCCAGGAGCATTACCAGTAGTACTACTAAAATCTTAAGTCCCGTCTTCCTGCTTAACATTATTTTACCTCCCACAATAAAAGCTATTTATATGTATTCTACAAAGCAGCCTTATATCCTTTATATTAAAGAAAAAAAGCACAAAAAAATCAAAACACCTTCATGCTCATTTTGCCTGAAGGTGTTTTGGTGTGTCTGAAGCATTACAATGCTTTAAACGGATGTATAACCACCATCGACCTTTATATTCTGCCCGGTTATATAGGAAGCTTCGTCGCTTGCGAGGAAAATAGCAGCAGCATTTAATTCTCCCTCGCGGCCGTAGCGTCCAAGAGGAACTGTTGCTTTCATAAATTGAGTAAACTCTTCGGTGTCCAATGTATCTTTTGTCAGCTCAGTTTCAAAATAGCCGGGGCTGATGGCATTGCAAGTGATGTTGTATTTTGCGAGTTCCGCTGCAACGGCTCTTGTAAAGTTGACAACCCCGCCTTTAGCAGTATGGTATGCAATTGTATTAATCGCAGTATTGCCAACTTGGCCAAAAATGGACGCAATATTGATGATGCGGCCGTATCTCCTCTCAACCATGTACTTTCCAAATGCCCTTGTCACTTTAAATACACTTGTCAAATCCGTATTAATAGTGAATTCCCAATCTTCATCGGTCATGTCCAGTACTCCGGCATTTCTGGAGCCACCTGCGTTATTTACCAAAATATCCACTTTGCCAAATTCCTTAATAACCCTTTCAGCAGCTTTTTCAACCTGCTCGGTGCTGGTAACATCACATTGTATCGGCAGGCATCTTACTCCCATTGCCCTTATTTCATCAGCATTTTTCTCCAATTTTTCAAGCCTCCTGGCCATGATAACAACATCGGCGCCCTGGCCAGCAAAACCTTTGGCCATCTGGTATCCCAAACCTGAAGATGCTCCTGTGACCACAGCTACGCGTCCTGTTAATGAGAACATGTTCTTCATCCCTTCGTATAATAATTATCATTATCATTATTTTAATAAATATTTAGCCTTAAGTCAACTTCAAATGCAACAAATTTTCAAACTTTCTCCATAACCTCCTTGAAGATTAATATCAAAAAATTTAATGAGCACACTTGTAAAAACTTTACTACGAGGTTATAATATAATTAACCAATCAGTTAAGTTAACAAAAAAGTTAAGTTAGGTGAATACTTGGTGTGAAATTAAAGTACAATAATCCGTCAGTGG
>JAKOQC010000130.1 GCA_029778565.1 bacterium | reverse complement strand
AGGCTCAGGAAACTACTACTTAAGTATTGATACATTGCAACCTTACACCATCATCGTGGAAGAGAAGATCGTTGAAGAGAAGAAATAGATTGGAACTGACAATAATTGCTGACACTACACCCTACAGTAATAAAAGGAGGCAACTGATGCAATGATAGACAAGAGTAAGTTTAGGCAGGCTGTAAACCAGCATGTAAAAACTGTGGTAAGTGTTTACTCAAGTGGTGGATACAGTGAAAAAACATTCCACACTCCTTTGGAAAACTTCTTAAATGAGATAAAGCCTGCCCCAGAATATGAAATAAAGCAGGAAGTATCTTTCTTCTAATATAGGCATACCAGATTACACAGTTACACATAGAGGGTCTTTTAAGACCATTGGGTTTGTAGAAACAAAGAATGTAGGTGCAAACCTTGACGCCGTAATCAATGAAGAGCAAGTTGCACGTTACAGATCGGCTACTAACAACGTTCTTCTTACTAACTACAAGCATTTTATCCTTCTGCAGGATTCATCAATGGATTGCTCGCTTTTCACATTGGATCCGCTGAGTAAAAGTAAGCCTAAACTTAACCCTAAAGCAATCGACATTTTAGAAGAACTGTTTGACGTATTTTTCAGTTACAACGCACCATTAATCGAAAGCCCAGAGGTTTTAAGCAAAGAACTGGCAACAAAAGCTAAGCTGGTTAGGTGGTATGCATTGCAGGAGTTAAAAACCGACAAGCCTTGCTATGCGATTGAGAACTACAAACTGGATTTGAAATCGTTAATGCCAGATGCGGATGATGAGCAAACAGCAGATGCTTACGCACAAACCATAACCTACGGACTGTTTTTGGTAAAGCTTCATGCTGGCTCAGAAGCTTTGCGACTTGACGCCGCTTTTGCACAAATCCCAGGCAATGAAGGTGTAATAAAAGCCATTTTTAAGAACGCTTCAACGTCTAACATTTCAGAAGAATTACGGTGGGCAGTGCAATGCGTAGAAGAACTAAGCCGTAGGTTGTTATAATCCGAGCCACTGTGTTTTCTTTTGTTCAAAGTCTTCTTGGGTAATTAGACCGTCATCAAGTAATTCTTTATACTTT
>JAKOQC010000129.1 GCA_029778565.1 bacterium | reverse complement strand
GTTAGATTATGATATATTAGAATAGGAACATACTTAGCATTCTGCGTATTACCTGACACATATGGTATTAATATCCCTAACAGGATTATTAATGTTACTAATAATTTTCTCATTCTATCATCCTCCTATAAATAGTATACCATAACTATGTGCTATAATTAAAAAAAGGTGATAAACATGGTATTTGAAGAGTGGGCTAAGAAGTTGAATTCACAAGAGGTAAGTGATAGTGCTAAGAGTGCTATTTTATACTATATGTACAAAGAACATCAGAATTTAGAACCTCAAACGAAGGAATATTTTGATTTATTAACAGAAGTAGAAACAGCTTTAACAGACTTGTTATTGTACAAACTACCTTTTGTTAACACGATAGACAATGTAGAAATGCCAAAACCCCCAAAACCCAGCAGTGAACAAGTGCAAATGCTATCTAAGAATTTTGTGAGTCTAGATTTGATTAATGAGTGTATAGAACGTGTCCAGAGTGCAAAAAGCAAAGACGAACTACGCGAGATTTCGATACACTACAAAGAAATTATTGACAAAGAACAAGAAGCATGTATCCAAAAGGCACAGCAAGAAATAAACTTGTTAGATGATTATGCCAGATACAAAATAAACACATTTAAGATTGTTTAAGGAGGTTTAATAATGAAAAAAACTAAGAGAATCGTTGCTTTGTTAGTATTGGCAGGTTTATTGGTTAGTATTGGCGTTGTTGGTTTAGTTAATGCACCGAGTGCACAACCACAAACTGGTGTGCAACCACAGCCAAACGTGCCGAGATCAGGTGTTGTGTTGTACATATTGGGGACGGAAGCTTGTGGTTGGTGCCAGAAGCAGAAAACAGACAGTGCTACAGTAGTAGACAATATTATATTTGTTGAGATCAACGATCAGATAAGTGGTACAACAGCTAATTTAGATGATTTTTACAAATTGGCAGATATCGTAACGAAGCGTGAGTATGCAGGCACACCAATTAATGTGCTCACAATAGACAATAAGTATGCTCTTTGGATGGGTTATGTACCGCCTGAAGAATTGACTAAAGTAATAGATCAACTAAAAGCTGTAG
>JAKOQC010000128.1 GCA_029778565.1 bacterium | reverse complement strand
GCTGGTGCTGTAGACAGGGCAGTGGAAATCCGGGATGGTAAAATAAGCACAGAGAGTGTCCGGAATATAGATCTGGATTATAGTAATATAGATTATACAGCTGCTGGGGATGAGACCCATAGCAAATATGTTGTGGTAGACTCTGCCGGCAGGCTGCAGATACCGGAGGAATATTTGAAAGAACTGGGCATAAAAGATAAGTCTATACTGGAAATATAAGATAATAAAGTACTTATAAAATCACCAGAGAATAAAAATTCTAAGTAACAGTTGAAAAAAAGAACAAAAGGATATATAATATACAATATATAAAAAGTAGAGGAGGAGTTTGTTTTATGAGGAGAGGTTTGAAGTTTTGTTTGGTGGCGTTTCTTGTACTAATGATGTCAGTACTTGTCTTCGCCCAAAAGGGGCCAGTACCAGACAAGGTTTATTTTGACGTCAGAATGGACGAGAACATTGGTATTAACGACGTAGCAGCAGGAACCACTGATATTTTCTATTATGGTGTTGATGGAAATATAATTAGTGGTCTCAGTCCAGACATTTTAAGCAAGCTGGAGATTTATGATGTACCATCTGGAAGCTGGAGCCTACAGATTAACCCTTACCCAAATGTAGCACCATATACCTTTGAGAAGGATGGAAAAACTATATTTAACCCCTTTGCCATGAAGGAAGTAAGATTTGCCATGAACTTTTTAATTAACAGGCAATATATAGTTGACGAAATCCTGGGTGGTGCTGGGGGAGTAATGTATACCATGGCTACTCCGGGACAGCCAGGAACCTATAGGTACAATCTATTGGCTGCCAAGTTTGGTTTTACTCCTGAAGGTGATGAAGAAAGAGCTCTTGCAGATATCAATGCTGCCATGGAAGAAGCAGCTGCTCTGCCAGAGAACCAGGGAAGACTGAAAAAAGAAGGTCAATGGTGGACCTATGATGGCGAACCCGTAACAATAAAGTTCTATATCAGAGTTGACGATCCAAATGGTAGATTAAGAGCTGGTGAATATATCAGCCAGCAGATTGAGAAAGCAGGAATTAGAGTAGAAAGATTACTCTGGGATCGTACAAAGAGTACTCCTGTAGTTTATGGTGGAAGCCCTGAAAATTGGGAATACACCATTTATACAGAAGGTTGGGGTGCTGGTGCAACCAGACGTTTCTGGGAACATATTGTAGCCCAGATGTATGCCCCGTGGTATGGATATATGCCTGGAGGTTTCTCTGATGGCTGGAAATACGAAAATGAGGAAATCGATAGATTAACTCAAGCAGCTTATAATGGTAAATTCCTGACAGAGGAAGAATATTGGGATCTGGCTCTGAAGGGTCTGGAACTTGGCCTGGAAGATGGTATCCGTATTTACCTCTGTTATCAGAACCAATATTTTGTTGCTAACAAAGATAGATTTAATGAGCGTTTTGCCTATGGTCTTGGTGATGGCTTATCCAAGTATACTTTGGTTACTGCCGATACCAAGGACAAAGTTGTCAGAGCTACTCAGTTCTCAGCCCAAGGTAGTCTCTTCATGAGTGCCTGGGACCCTGTAGGCCCTGATGGATTTAATGATACCTATTCACGGTATATTGTAGAACCACTTTATGATGCACCAGCCTTTGAAAGTCCTGCATCTGGTATGTTTGAGTTTGCTACAGTATATCCAATTGATGTAGAGAGCAATGTAACCAGAGATGAAGAGGGCGAATTGGTTGGCCATGTTGAGGTACCAGCTAATGCTCTTAAGTATGATTCAGCTACTAAAGAATGGGTTGAAGTTGGCCCAGATAAAAAATCATTCTCTAAAGGTGTTTACGGCTTACGTGACAGCAAGTTCCACCATGGTATTCCAGTCAGCATGGTAGACTTCCTTTATGCTAATGCCTTTGCAGAAGATTGGGTTAACGAAGATTATGAAGGCGATCCTTACTACTCCAGAGCTTATGCTTCTTATGTTGGTGGAGCTAAAGTTGGCGTAGGTACTGTTTACGACTTTGAAAACAATCAGATTGCTAATTACTTTGACTTCCAGTTCCCTGCTGATGAAAACAGGGTTGCAGGTAGAGGTGCTCCTGGCTGGTCTACCAGTGCCAATGCCGGTATTGGTGTAAGCTGGGAAGTAGTTGAAGCCTTAGCCAGAATGGTTGTTAATGGTGGCGCTTCTGGTGAGAAATATGTCTTTGACGCTTCAACCCAGGGTGCTGTTGAAGTAGACGTTATCAGACCTACTTGTGTTGCTGATATTAGAGCAGAATTAGAAAAAATGATAGCAGAAAAACATGTACCAGTATATATTAAAGACTTTATCACAGCAGAAGAAGCTGTTGCCCGTTATCAGGCAGCTATTAACTTCATTGATAAATATGGTCATGCCTATATCAGTAATGGTCCTTTCATCCTGACAGGTCTTGACTTTACAGCTAACTTTGTTGAGTTAACTGCTAATAGAGATGAAGGATATCCATTTGCACCAGATTACTTGATGGAACAATTCCGCTCTACAAGACTGGAAATAGAAGCAGTTGATATGCCTGAGATGGCCAGCAGAGGAGAAGATGTACTGGCAACAGTCTTTGTGCAAGCAATTGAATATCCAGAAAAAGAAGGCGAGCCTTCTGAATACGGTAATGTACAGGTAATGTTGATAACAGATGAAAAAGAATATGAACTAAAAGTTGATGTTATGAGAGCAGG
>JAKOQC010000127.1 GCA_029778565.1 bacterium | reverse complement strand
TGGGCTTGGATACGCGAAAAAAAATTGCCTGCAATCAGGATCGGTAAAGGATACCGTATCACGCCCGAAGACTTGGCGGCCTTCGAAGCGGCCAGAAAAACGAAATAAGGAGGAAGTCGCAAAAACTGAGGTGAGCGAAATGGCAATTAAACTTTTAATCGGTGGCAGTCCATGTACTCATTGGAGTATCGCCCAAAAGAACAATCGTGAAACTGAGCCATCTGGTATGGGATGGGAGCTGTTCAAAAACTATCTTATCGCTAAAGAAAAATTTAAACCTGACTTTTTCCTTTATGAAAATGTAAAATCAATGCCAAACGCCATTAAAGAAGAAATCACTAAACACTTAGGAGTAGAACCTTATCTCATAAATTCAGCTTTAGTATCGGCACAAAACAGAGAACGGTATTACTGGACTAATATTGAAAATGTACCGCAGCCGAAAGATAGAGGAATATTACTGAAAGACATTCTCGAAACGGGTATGGCTTGCCGGAACGATAAAGCGTGGTGTTTGGATGCTAATTACTTTAAAGGGGGTAATCTATCGAATTTCAATAAACAAAGCGGTAAAGGGTTACAAGTTGCTGAACCAGTTGCATTGAATACAACGACCGGAGGTAAATCTCAATGTTTAAGAGCCTCTTGTTATAAAGACGGGATAAGAAATATGGTAGCCAACCATATTGATAAAAGAACCTGTGTAGCAGAACCTGTTTGTGTAGCGCAGCGCGGAAGGTACACAGGAGAAAACGGAGTGGTTCAACAGAATTTTGAAGCCCGTTTTGACGGCAAAACAAATACAATTACGACAGTTTCAAAAGATAACCTTGTGGCAGAACCCCTTGTTGAGGGTAAATCGGTCAACCTCACAGCAAATGGAGGAGGTATGGGAGCTAAAACAGGACTTTACGCCATCCCTATCGAGTTTATAGATGATATTCCTCTTAAAGCAGTTAGTTGTGTAGATGGTAAGGAATACCCCGTATATCAAGTATTAAACGGTCAAATTACTATTAAGGACAAGCAATACCCCATTAAGCTACCCGATGGCTTTTACATTATCCGCAAGCTAACTGTCACAGAATGTTGTCGGCTACAAACCCTCCCCGACGATTATTGCAAGGCAGTATCAGCCACACAAGCATATAAAGCATTGGGTAATGGATGGACAGCGGAAGTAATCATTCACTTACTCAATCATGCTCTCAAAGATGTACCGAGGAACGAAGAAATAGTTGTACTCTCCCTCTATGACGGAATTGGTACGGGTAGGTATTGTCTCGATAAGATGGGATTCACCAATGTCAAGTATTATGCCTATGAGATTGACAAGTATGCTATGGCAATCGCAAACGACAATTACCCCGATATTATT
>JAKOQC010000126.1 GCA_029778565.1 bacterium | reverse complement strand
TTCTTTCGCTAACGCTTATTCGTTAACTACCTTAGTTGACGATGCTGAAGCAGCCCAAGTATCCCATACCCTATGATATCAAGCCAAGTGTCATCTACCGGCTCATTATTAACCGCATTACCGCCTTTTCCACTTAACTTAGGCTTAACCACAAGGTTAACTAACCTATCCAACTTGTCACTTAACCTAATAACTACACCTAACTCCCCAAACCTACTAATATTCTCCGTACCATAATCATTCCTTTTCCTTAACAGCAGTTCCTTAACTTCCTTTACGACATCATCCACATCCTGCTCAAAACCTGCATTATCGTCTTTTTTACTTTCTAACTTCTCGAACCCAGTCACTTCGCCTACCTCACCCCTACTTTTCACCAGCATCAACCTCCATTTCTTCCGCATGCTCGCTTAAATAATGTTCCACTGACATCACCACCAGCTTCTGCAGCGTCAGCCCACGTTTGTATGCTTCCGCTTTCACTTTATTCCGCCACTTGCGTGGTACTAGTATCAGCAAACCAACATTTTCTCCTTCCATCAAATTCTTTTCCTGCTCACTCACAGTACAAGCAACCCCTTTCCTAAATAACAAGTCTGTCAACCAAATCTCAACAACTCCACTAACATACAAAACCAAACCGGGAGTGGTGTCCAACCACTTCCTACCATATATTATAAACTTTAATTTTATATATGTCAATATCTTCCTACCGAAAAACTACCCCTACGGGACTCCAAAAGCTCTTTTGCCAAGACGGGAACCCATTACAACCACAACTGCTGTCACTTCCACAAGTGGTGGCGGTAATGGTAGCGGTGGTGGCAAGCACTAATGTGCGTTAATTCTACAATTAATGACACGCATTAGTTAGCTTTCTAACTAAAATTTTTGTAAAAATCTGTAAGAAATGTAAATCATTATGTTAAAATTCCCTAAGCACAAATTCAGGTCCAGGTCAAGAGTATATGTATGCATGTTTATACACGTTATTGTCAGCATTGTCAGCAAAGAATAGAGTCAGTTACCCATTTTCAGTCGATCGCTGTATCCAAGGCGTGGCAAGCGTTTGCGGGCTGGTAAAAATTTACTGTCAGCACTGTCAGCAACTGTCAGCATAAAATAGAGTCAATTAAAAAATGCTTTCAAACGCCTATTTTTAGGCATTTTACTCTCAAAAAATTAAAGAATTGTCAGCAAAATACCCCTATATACCCCCCTCAAAGCAAAAAGGGGT
>JAKOQC010000125.1 GCA_029778565.1 bacterium | reverse complement strand
TTGAATCAAAGTAATAGTAAAGTCTTGATATGGGTCAGCAGACGAATACATTATACCAGATTCTTCAGTAGCTGTAGATAGCATGCTTTTGCCTGTGTAGGGGTTAATTGGTGGCTGAGTAAAATAGGATTCAAGGGCTGACAAATCTGCAGGATAATGAGCTGCCGTTGCTGTAAATTGATCCATTCGGTACACTTCAAGCGTACTCACAATTTCTCTTACGTTAGCAGCAAATGTCCTAGCACGAGCCGTTTTCTGGGCATCCATGTACCTCGGCACAGCAAGTCCAACCAACACACCAAGAATGAGCAGTACTACCAGCAACTCAACAAGTGTGAAACCACGTCTCTTTTTGTTCTTCATGTAATTCACCTCCTTTGGTTATTATAGCACAAGAGTAAGTAGACGCTAACACCTACCTACTCCGTCACTACTAAGACGAAACCAAACTGATCGTAGAGTCCAGCGGCATCAGCGGAGATAATATCTATTAGAACATGTTGACCTGCAGCAAAGGAGTCAAATCTGTCAAACGTATACTGCCAAGTTCCCGGTGTTACGCTGGGTGTTAGTTCATAAGTGTGAGCAAAGCTCCACTCCCCAGTCTCAAAATTGTATTCAGCGCCCCACTCTATTATCACACTTGATACTCCAACATTATCCGTTGCAGTAACAGTTATAACTGTGCCAGCTATATCGTTAACATTAATTGTCGCTGTAGGATTGTAGAGTATATTGTATGTTCCGTACTTTCCGTCCACCGTTCCAGTCAATGTTACAGCAAGTATTATAGGTGGCTCAGTATCTACTACCAGCGTGAAGCTGAACGTCGCTTCATTCCCTGCTGCATCGGTTGCTTTAATGCTTATCGTGTAAGTACCTGTATCTACACGAAGCGTATAGCTATAAACGCCTTTTACTGGTATAACCGATATATTGAAAAAAGAAATACGAGTAGTTAGAATATCTATTTTCGCACAACCACGTCCGCAAAAACTATCGTATACTCCTACATTGTCAGTTGCTTTGAAGCTTAACTTAGAAGAGGCAGTGTTTAAAGTCACTGTGCCATTTTCAGTTACATCTTGTCCACCCAGCGTAACGTCGAAGATTACAGGTGGCTCAGTATCTGGCACTACCAGCGTGAAGATGAACGTCGCTTCATTCCACGCTGCATCCCTCACTGTGATGGTTATCGTGTGATTACCTGCACCTAATACTGGCAACCTATAGCTATAAACGTCCCCTACTGGTGTAATTGCATGTGTTGCACTGTCTATTTTTACTTCCGCATAGGTTACTCCTACATTGTCAGTTGTTTTGAAGCTTAACGTCAAACCTTCTGCAGAGGTAACGTTAAAAGGCTCTGTTTCAACTACAGTTTCTCCGCCCAGCGTAACGTCGCTGATTACGGGTGCCTGATTGTCTGGTACTGTAGGTGTTTCAGTCTCGCTCGCTACATTAAGTGCAATAGGTAGCGGCTCGGTAGTATCGCCATTCTTATTGACATCATCCACGTCGCGTTGTACCACTGTTAGAGTATATGTGCTACCATTGTTTGTGTATTGTAACCCACTCTCTTCTGGATTGTCACTTAGCATGCTTTCGCCTGTGTAGGGGTTAATTGGCGGTTGAGTAAAATAGGACGTAAGTTCACTTAAGTTATCTGGATATTCAGCAGGACCAGTGCTTGTTTTGTCCATTCTGTATACTTCCAATGTGCTTTGGATTTCCCTTACATTTGCAGTGAATGTGCGAAACCTAGCATTTTTCTGAGCATCCATGTACCTCGGTACAGCAAGTCCCACTAATACACCAAGGATGAGCAAGACCACTAGTAACTCAACAAGTGTAAAACCATATCTCTTTTGTGTTTTGCCCATGTAATTCACCTCCTTTTGTGTATATAGCACAAGAGTTACACAATTATACAATATTGTTTGCACAACAATACCATAACATGTGCTATATAAATAATATGAAATATGGATTTACACTAATAGAGGTAGTAATATCACTTGCAATTTTGTCAATGCTAACTGTAGCAATCTTGCCGGGGTTGACTTCACTTAATTCTACTATTGGGCATACAATTGATGTTGTAAGCACTATATTACAGAATTATTCATACAAAGGAACAGAACAGATACTTATGGATACTCCAACACTGACAATATATGAACAAACATCCACATCCATTATATTCCTTGATTATATCAAATATTAATCACGCTCAATGTTATGTTGTTTGATAGCAAGAATAATAGATTGTTCTAGCCTATTAAGTGCGTTGTCCACAAATGTACAATATGGTTCAACAGCCAGCTCAATCAGTTTTTCACGTGCAGTTTCAATATCCGCACCGTCAAAAAGTTCTTTAATGTAACCATAATTAACATTTTCTAACCATTCCATAGTAAATGGCACTAGCAAAAATAATCTACTGCCATCTAAGCATGCATGACAAATATTGTTTTTATTAAATATATCAATCGCAGCTTGTAATTGTTCTCTTACATTGTTATATGAATCTACATAGTGTACATCAAGTTCGAATGTAAATCCAACAGCAACATTTTTGTCCGCCATATCACTAGTAATAAAGTTTACAGAAGGCATATAGTGCACACACAACTTGTCATTCCCGTACCAACTATCATCTAAATATCCATAATAAGCATGATCCTTCAACAACTGCCTGAACACAAAAGCACCATCCATTGTAAACATATTTTGTCCGTGTTTTTTTATAAGTATCTGCAATCCAACATCATCCATTTTATTCCACCTCCATTACTATTATAGCATGTTTAAGAAGATTGGGGTGGGCGACGGGAGTCGAACCCGCACTCCCAGGTCCACAGCCTGGTGCTCTACCATTGAGCTACGCCCAACTGGTGGAGACGGGCGGACTTGAACCGCCACCCCCCTGTGTGCGAAACAGGAGCTACATCCCCACATTTTGGTGGAGGCGGCGGGAATCGAACCCGCGTCCGACGAGCCTTTGCTAATCGCGTCTACAAGCTTAGCTTACTTGTTAACTTCAGTAGTATAGCCCAAGTAAGCCCAACTATACTACCTAGCACACACAGTCGTTATTCTTTAGCAGGTTGTGCTCTGCTAAAGAACCGCTGCATATGTTTACGTTCTTGTAAGCCTATGCAGCTTCAGCTTACAGAACGACTGCCTAAGCAGCTAGAGTTAAACTAGGTTCGGCATTTGTTAGCTATACTGCCATGTTATGGTATGGCAGTCACTCCAGCTTGCAGCTCAAAGCTCCGACTCGCCGTCGAGACCTTTTCGCCCCCATTTAATTATAGCATACTGTGGTATAATAGTTGTGAGAGGTGATGTATATGCAGTTAGACCCTAAACGAGCACTGTTAGTCAATGAACTCGGTGATATTGTCAAAGAACTGAGCAACTATAAACCTGCTACGCCAGAACAAGAAGCAGCATACTACAAGGTCATATGGATGCTAGATTCCGTGGTGTTAGCATTCCGTAGTGAAGATGCCTCCATGGAGTATGAAGACAATCTAGCTAAATACGATGAGTTTTACGCCAAATTACCAGCCAAGTACCACGAATACATGCACTACTGGAACGCATGGGTTGGTGCGTACGAAGCAAGTAACGGGATGTTTACAGAGCTCACGAACAAAGACGAGGCTACAAAATACGATTGGTACAAATTCACACAAATGTTTGATTACGATACTGTAGTACAATCAGCGAAT
>JAKOQC010000124.1 GCA_029778565.1 bacterium | reverse complement strand
TGCATTATATATATCCTCGTCCTTCTTTATATGGTATTATAATCGGCAATGTCATACCATATGGTGTTTTTTGTTCTGTATATATACAACGTATACTACCTATACTTAAACACTCTTCTTCTACAAAAATGACAATTGGCTGTCCCGATTGTCTTGCTTCAGCAATATTATACCATAATTGTTCACTGATTTGCCTGAATTCGTCTTGATACTCCTTGTCAGCATTGTATATATCATCTATAGTCCATTGTTCCGGTAATTGTTCGTATATGTTGTTATCAATAAATAGTGCTACGTCGCTATGATATGTATTAGAAGATGTTTTAACATTATCTAAACGCAGGATAGTCCAATTAAACATAGGGAAAAACATATCAAAAACGTCATCATAGTAAACTTGTTTTTCTCCCAACAAATCTCTCATCAATACAAACCAAGTATCCTCGCTTTGTCTAAACATACTCTTCTCGTGAGTTTCATGTAGTGCATGATACCATCGTGTTTGTTTAGTATTACACATACTTTCCAATTCTGGAACAAAAAACCATTGGTACGCTAATAGAAGATATTCTTTCTTTTCGTAAACATTGTTTGTATTTACAAAACCGCAGACACTATGTATATATATGTAAGGTCCCCAGACTGGATGCATTAATAACTTGCCCCAAAATGTAAATCCATTGCCTTGTTTAAGTACAACCTTGTTTGGGTTTGACGCATCAACAGTCCATTGTAGACCGTACTTGTTAATTTTCATTTGTATTGTTCCTCATCTTGTAGTAGTACATCCGGCATCGCTATTCCATATACTACCTTTTCTGTATACACGACAGATGTATGTGATTTAGGATCAAAAGCATTTATTTTGATTTGACGGTTTGTTTTTCTAGCGTTTGCTATGTCGTACCATAGTTGCTCATGTTGTTTTCTGTAGTTGTCATATTCGTTTGTATTAATTCTGTACACGTCCCATATAGTCCATTGACTCGGTAATTTGTTGTACGTATCATTATCTATATAAAGAAACGGTTGGTCTATTGTGTAGTCTACATATATACTGTTTTTAGCAAAATGCATTAATTTAAATAAATCCGCAATAGCATATGCGTCCATTTCATCCTTTATTTTATCGTACAACGCTGTTGTCATGGGCATTTGCCAATAACCGTTCTTCTTTCGTTCGAATGCATCTTTGGGGAACTTGAATCCATTCTGTAACTCATGATACCAATGTATTTCCCCGTGCATTCCATATTTCAGACAGATATTCTCTATTTCTTTTGCAAAAAACCACTGTTTCTCCGGCAAACTATATACATGCCCATTTCTGTCCATCACAGCTTTTATTTCTAAATAGGGTCCCCAGAAAATATTAGTAGTATCATGCCCTAGAAATACAAGCCCACCACCTTGTTTAAGAACTATAGGATTCATAAAATCTGTAGGTATTTTTACGGTCCATTGTAGACCGTACTTGTTGATTTTCACCTTTCTATCTCCTCTTCATATGGAAGCACATTTGGCATTGCTATTCCATAAACTATTTTCTCTGTATATACAACATGTTCACGCGATTGAGGGTCAAATACGTGTATTTTAATAGGTCGTTTTGTTTGT
>JAKOQC010000123.1 GCA_029778565.1 bacterium | reverse complement strand
GTACGACCTTTTCTTAGTTTAGCCATAGCTTGTTGTATAAGCACTTCAGTACGTGTATCTACTGAACTGGTAGCCTCATCTAAGATTAGTATCTTAGGATCAGCTAAAAAGGCACGGGCTATGGTCAAAAGCTGCTTCTGACCTTGAGATATATTAGAAGCATCTCCTGTAAGTACAGTATCATATCCTTGAGGTAGTGTTCTGATAAAGTGATCCACATATGCTGCCTGAGCAGCTGCTCTTATCTCTTCATCAGAAGCTCCTTCTTTACCATAGGCAATATTTTCTTTTATAGTACCATTAAATAACCATGTATCCTGAAGCACCATACCGAAGATTTTACGTAGATCATCTCGCTTCATATCTCGTATATCCACACCATCTATAGTGATACGTCCTTTATCCACATCATAGAAACGCATAAGTAGATTAACCAAAGTTGTTTTACCAGCACCTGTTGGACCTACGATAGCTACAGTCTCTCCAGGTTTAGCCTCTAAATTCATATCCTCAATTAGTGGGGCATCAGGCGTATAGCTGAAGTACACATGTTCAAATTTTACATGTCCCTTTATATCCTCAAGCACTACTGGTTTTTCAGTATCTGGCACCTCTTCCTTTTCATCTAATAACTCAAATACACGTTCTGCAGATGCCATAGTGGATTGTAGAATGTTCATTATACTAGCAACTTGGACTACAGGTTGAGTAAACTGTCTTGAATACTGAATGAAAGCCTGCACATCACCTAAGGTCATAACACCATTAGATACTCGTATTCCACCTATAACACAGACTATCACGTAATTTACGTTATTCAGAAAATTTACAGCTGGACGTATTATACTGGATATAAATTGAGCTTTAAAACTGGATTCATAAACTCTTTCATTCTCTTCATCAAAACGCTCTACAGCTTTATCTTGTTGATTGAATGCTTTCACAACGCTATGTCCAGTATATGTCTCTTCTATATGACCATTTAAAGTACCAGTACTATCCCATTGAGCTATAAAGTATTTCTGAGATCGTCTCATAATAAACATAGTGACCAAAAATGCTAATGGTATAATTGTAAGTGCTATTCCTGATAGAAGCGTACTTATAGAAAACATCATAATTAACACACCCACTACTGTTGCTATAGCATGTACTATCTGAGTAATACTTTGTTGAAGGGTATGTGCTATATTATCCACATCGTTAGTCACACGGCTTAAGATATCACCATGAGAATGATTATCATAATATTTTAAAGGTAGTTTTGCAAGTTTGTTATCCACTTGCTTCCGTAGATTGTACACAATATTCTGTGCCACACCTGCCATAGTATACTGCTGTAACCACTGGAAGAGAGCAGCTGCAGCATATACGGCTAAAAGGGTAAGTAGTATATGCAGCAAAGCATTAAAGTCCACACCTTGCCCTGGCACCACATTCATTCCAGATAGCATCTCTGCCATCTGCGTCTTTCCAGTAGCTTTTAAAAGAAATATTACTTGTTCTTTGGTCATACCAGCTGGTAGGGTTTTACCTATGAGCCCTTCAAATAGCTTATTAGTAGCACTACCCATTATTCTTGGTGCTCTCACTGTAAATACTACACTAACAATGGTAAATAGTATTACTAAGAGCATTGGTATAGCCTGAGGTTTAAGATAGCTTATGAGACGTTTAAGTGTACCCCAAAAGTCTTTAGCTTTTTCACCTGCCATTGCACCAGCACGTCCTCCACCAAATCCACCATGTCGTCGTGTTCTAACTTCTCTCCTATGTTGTCTAACTTCTGGCTTTTTATTTTGATGATTATCATTTATGCTCATGCTATTTCCTCCTTTGAAAGCTGCGAATAAACTATATCACTATATACCTCACAGGTCTTCATAAGCTCCTTATGAGTACCTATTCCTGCTATAGTACCATTATCATTTAAAGTGATAATCTGTTCAGCATCCATAATAGTGCTAACCCTCTGAGCAACAATAATAACTGTGGAGTTAGCAGTCTCCTTCTTAAGTGCTGCACGCAGTTTAGAATCAGTTTTGAAGTCAAGAGCAGAAAAACTATCATCAAATATATATATCAATGGTTTCTTAACCAATGCTCTGGCAATAGCAAGTCTCTGACGCTGCCCTCCTGAGAAGTTAACTCCTCCTTGTTCCACAGGTGCATATAATTGATCAGGAAGTGCCATTACAAAATCTTTAGCTTGTGCTATTTCTAATGCATGCCAAAGCTCCTCATCAGTAGCATTCTCATTACCATACCGCAGATTATCGGCTATGGTTCCACTGAAAAGAAATGCTTTCTGAGGTACCCATCCTATCATATCTCTTAAATCTCGTAAGGATATATCACGTATATCTACACCATCTATTTTTATGCTACCACCCGTTACATCATAAAAACGTGGTATCAGATTTACTAAGGTGCTCTTTCCACATCCTGTACTTCCTATGATAGCAGTAGTTTTGCCAGGTCTTGCTACAAAAGATATATCTTTTAGCACTGGCTCTTCTGCACCTGGATAACAAAACTCTACATCACAAAACTCTACAGTTCCTTTTACATTACGAACTGCTACAACCCGACTCTTATCTTCTATAGATGGCTCTGTATTAAGTACTTGTAATATACGTTCCGCTGATGCTTCAGCTCGTGGTACCATTATAAACATACCCATAGCTATCATAACTGATATCATTATCTCCATAACGTATGTTAGAAAAGCTGTCAAGTTTCCTATAGGCATAGCTCCACTATCTATTCTATGACCCCCAACCCATATTATACTAATAGTAGCTACGTTCATAATGATCATAAGTAATGGTATAGCAACTGCTACAATTCGGTTTACTCTTAATGTAGTGGTAGTAAGATCACGGTTGGCTTCGTCAAAACGTCTGGCTTCATAATCATTCTTCACAAATGCTCTTATAACCCTAACACCCATCAATTTCTCACGCATGATTTGGTTTACCCGATCTATTTTTACCTGGATAGAACGAAATAGTGGTATAGCTTTTACTAAGATAACTCCCACCACTGCAGCCATAATAGGTACTATAATGACTATAGAGTAGGATAACACTACATCTTGTCTCAAAGCCATTATACTGCCACCTATACACATGATAGGAGCCATCACCATAAGATTTAAACCCATGAGTACTAACATCTGCAACTGGTGTACATCGTTAGTATTTCTGGTAATTAGTGATGGTGCACCAAATTTATCAAGATCGGCTTGCGAGAAACTCTCCACTTTATAAAATATAGCTCTCCTCAAATCACGGCCAAAACTCATAGATATCTTAGAACCCAAATAAGAGGAAGCTACAGCACAGCATGCTAATAGTAACGTTACAAACAACATATAACTACCAGTATGTATGATGTATGGGATATCACTTTTAGCTACTCCATTATTGATAATATCAGCATTTAGATTAGGCAAATAAAGATTAGAGATAGCTTGTATTGATAACAACAGTATGGTTAGGATAAGCTGTTTCCAGTAAGGTCTTAAAAACTTTATCAGTAAATCCTTCATGTAAGTAAATCTCCTTTCATTTTTAAAGTTTACGCAATATATTAGCGCCTATAACATCTAACAAATACAAAAGCTCATGTTTCTGATCACTATCCAAGCCATCTAAACTTGTATTTATAATCTCAGCTAAGATATCATTTAATGAATCTAATATACTCATACCAGCTTCAGTAAGATATACACGGCTCAACCTTTGATCATGCTCATCTTCTTTACGTACTATCAACCCTGTTTTTTCTAACTTCTGAAGCATATGAGTTACAGTAGGAGGTGCTACGTGTATCTTTTTAGCAAGATCACTCTGGCTTATACCTGGAATTTGATTAATAAACCAGAGGCACGCAGCTTGCCCAGGATAAATACCCTTCTCAGAAGTTAACTTAAATAAAAGCTGACTATGAAAGCGTATAACTTTAAAAAGAGACCGGAATACCTCAAGAGAAATAGGCTCTATCCCTTTTAAATCTAAAAAAGGTGCATCATTTGGCTCCTTTGCAAACAATATTTTAAACCTCCTCTTAAATAAAATTTTTATCAAGCTAAAAATTAGCAAGCAAACTAATAGCTTGCTAAACATTCAGTATTATATAGCTCTTTTTTCTCTTGTCAAGTGTTAATATTTTAAAATTATCAGATATAGGTATGAGCAATGTTAGAAGATATTTTTTATG
>JAKOQC010000003.1 GCA_029778565.1 bacterium | reverse complement strand
CTTATTTGATGAAGGAGATTGTGGGTGAGATTAGTTATGGCCAGTTTGGCCATGTTTTAAAGAGGTATGATCATACCAACCACTTCAAGTTAAGTGCCTTCTAGGGCATCTGAGAGAGACCTAGAAGGCACTATTTTGAGCAAAAAATCGATTAGCCGTGGTGACTCATTTCAAAGTTACCTCCTCAGCAAGTTTTGCAAGCCCTCGGTCGTCTAAGATGTCGTCGACTTCTACACCCAGGGCCTCAGCGAGTTGCTTCCTTCGCCCTGGCGGGACGCAAACCTTCCCTCGCTTCCAGCCGCAAAGAACGACATCAGAAACGTTAAGAGCTTGGGCCAACAACTTATTTGAAATTCCCCGGAGTCTCATAATTGTTGCTATTTTTGTTTCCATTGCATTCACCCCTTTTTCGAACTATTGACTTTCTTCGAAATAAAGGTAAACTAAATGGCAAATGCAATCTAGCAGCTACGGTCCCAATTAGTTCCAAATTGCGAGTTTAACTTGTACCAAAATCATAAAAACATTTCTTAATGCTCGCAGAAGGATTGCGAAAATACCCTCCCTCCTTTTAAAGCTACAAAATAATCTGCATAACAAAATAGGAACTATGTTTCCTTGAGCGCCTGTAGCCATAATTTCGCAGGAATCTGTATAATCTTCTTCCTGCAAAATTCAGGTAGTCGTTGCCTTCGTTTTGGGTTTTGCCTCATAGTAATGCAGATTAGGCATCTTTAATCCCTCCTTCCGCCTGTTAGGCATAAGTCGTTATTTTTATATCACCGTACATACCACAATAGCGAACACGAAAGAACTTCTTAAGGATAGGTATATTAACGATGAAGTAAAAGCAGTGTTCTATGTTACTGCCGTTATCGAACTTGCCCTTGCCACAAGTGAAGAGTTTACCCCCACCTGTGGGGACGAAATAAAAACTTACGTTCCTTGCTTTGGACATGTTAGTCTCCTCCATTAATATTTTCTTTCTACTATTTTGCTAGAGTTTAAGACGATGGGCATAATGAAAGCTTCCATATTCTCGCTTGTGTGTAGTATGTGTACTCCGTTGCTGGGATCTGGAGGCAGCGTAACGATAACGTTAGCCGACGGCAGAAACCTACATACATCAATTAAGTATTCTGGCTTGATTGCTTGCCCGTTGCCGCCCACAAGGTAGACCAGGATGGCTGGTAAAAATTTAAGTATTTTTTCTTTGACTTCTACCTTGCGGCCGTTGACCTGTTGCATAT
>JAKOQC010000122.1 GCA_029778565.1 bacterium | reverse complement strand
TTCTTAAAGGTTTATCAAATCCTTGATAAATCATTATGCCGGTAAACTCAAGTGCCGACTTCAGCATCTCAATGTCGCCTGCAAGGTTATCTATCTGCTGGTTTGCAATTCTTTCTGCTGTGCCTCCTGCATTTTCTAGTTCTTTTGTAAAAGCTGCTAAAGTGTCCCCTCCGGCGTCCATAATTGCAAGAAGTCCACTTGCTGCGTTCTGACCTGCTATTTGGGATATGATAGCTGTTCTTTGTGCTTCTGACATATCTTTTGTAGCTTCTTCTAGTTCTTTAACTATTTGTGCAAGTGGCTTTATCTTACCTGATGAATCTGTTATGGAAACCCCTAAAGCACTTAAAGCGTCTGCTGCTTGTTTGGGTGGGTTGACTAGCCTTAGCATCACACCTCTAAGTACAGTACCTGCCATACTTCCTTGTATACCGGCATCACCGAGAAGGCCTGCAGCTGCTGCAACTTCCTCCAAGCTGAAACCTGCTGCAGCCGCAACCGGACCGGCGTATTTCATTGTTTCGCCTAAAGATTCTAAAGTTGTATTAGAAGATGTAAATGCCTTAGTTAAAACATCTGCTGCTCTTCCCGCTTCTTCTGCTGCTAATCCAAAACCTGACAAAATATTTGATGTAATATCAGCAGCTACACCAAGATCTGTTTGTCCTGCTGCAGCTATATTAAGCAACCCAGGCATTGCAGCAATAGTTTCATTTACACTAAAGCCAGCCATTGCTAAATATTGCATAGCTTCGGCAGCTTGACTTGAGCTAAATACTGTAGATTTTCCTAGTTCTAAAGCTGTTTTTTCTAATGCTTTAAACTCTTGTTCTGTAGCTCCAGATAGTGCTGCGACTCTTGACATGGATTTTTCAAAATCCATGCCAACTTTTGTAGCAGCAGCACCCATTGCTCCTATAGCTGCACCTGTTGCTGTTATGGCTGTGCCTATTGCTTTAAGTGCCTTACCGCCTATGGTTTGTAATCTATTAAGACCCTTTTTAAAACCAGATTCATCTAGTTTAGTATCAAATATTAAAGAGCCATCAGCCATCTACCCTCACCTCTCTCCCTTAAGGCATGAGTAGCGGCTCAATGGCTCACTTACTACTCGATTTTTATTTCAATTTCTTTTTTGCAATTCTTACACTTTATATAAACATCTTTACTTTTTCCCTTAATTTCATCATATTTTAATAGTTTTTGATTACAATTAGGACATCTATACCATATCTTCTTTGCCTTCACACTTGCCATCACCTACTTTTAAGCATAAAAATAGCACCTTAATAGGTGCTATTTCACTTTCCAGCTGTGTCCACACTCTTGACATATTGCCATTTTTTGTACTTTGCTTGTTACTTTTTTGGGTTTGAATATTTTAATAATAAGCCATGGTAGCGTGAATATCAACCACATCATAAGTTCTAGCCACCAACCAATAAACATCCAATATAAAAAGCCATGCTTTTTACTTTTTACTCTTGTAACAACTTGCACATTAATGTTATTACTTCCACACTTTGAACAAACCATATTATTTCCTCCCATTTCCAAATAATTCCTTTAATATATTATATAACAATTCTTGCTACATTTTACTAGTTTCTAAAAAATACTAGCTATAGCATTTATAAAGTCTCTTTCCTTCTCTTCCTGTGTCCTGTTATCAGGGAGGGCATATATTTGTTTCATTTTACG
>JAKOQC010000121.1 GCA_029778565.1 bacterium | reverse complement strand
CGGGATGATGTGGTTTTATGGGATGTGCTCAATGTTAAACCAGAACAGGAGCTCCATTTAAAATTTATCAGCACAAATTCCAAGCATCGCCAGGGCTTGCGCATAGCTGTAGATGTGGGCGAGGGTTATTTAGAGGTTAATGGAGTTAGGGCAAAAGGGATGCAACTATGGGAATACAACGCGCCTAAGGTTGTCAAGATCAAATGCGTTACCGATTCAGGCTTGCTTAGCGTCTACAACATATACGAAAGAAGATCAGACGGTACAGTTAATTCCCAAATGTACAAATCTGGAATGCTGATTGAAGAGCAGGGCAATAAGCGCATTTACCGGTGCAATGATGTTGGGGAGGAAGGGGATTTCGATAGCTTGGTATTTCAGATAGAATTACTGTAAAGCCCTCGTTACAACCACAGAGTTACCATACCCAGGTCTGTAACATCACATTGATGCAGCAAGTGAAGAGTAAAAGACTGGGCCTGTGTCCAGTAATAAAAGAACGCAGTTATTTAATAAACGTTTAATTAAGTCCAATCGTCTAATCGGTGTTGACTTGTGGGATTCATGCACCTCTATACGGTTGGGCTTTTTGTTATTCAACAGTTATAAGCTTGCAATAAACCGGAGATCGGAATGTAGGGATACGCTTGGGGTTCAAGAAGGTCCTAAGAGATGGTAATAAAGTATGGCATAGATGAACAAACAACTTCAGGCAATAAAGGGGCAGAGAGATTGAACGGTTGCTGCACTGATTTTGAAGAGTATGTCAGCGAGGTTGCCAGGCGCAGTGGAAAGCAGGACTTAGTTACTGGCAGGGAGACAAAATATAAGAGAGAGGCAAAAATAGCATGATGGACTCGGCAAGAAACATTGAAGTTGTTAAACCAGCGGGCTTGGTGTTGCAGGCTTTATTTACTATTTTATAGAGGTGTTTACAAATGGAACATAGCAGGGCATACAAGTATTTAATTGAAGGAGTTAACGCCACTGGTTACGAAAGAAAGGACGGCTATTATCCGCTTATAATGGAGCAGATATATGACTGGGAGCGGGATGAGGCTGAGAAAATAATATGGGAAACTTTTCATAAAAACAAAGACACTCAACTGGCACAGTTTCTCCCTAAATTAAGGAACTATGATGGTATTGGTGCCCTTAAAAGAATGCTTAGGAAGACGGGGAGTCTAGACGTTGCGGATGCCTTGTATAGAGCGACAAAGGATGCCCGATACATAAAGTTTATTATATCTACCCATAAAGATGGTAAACATAATAGCCGTGCCGTATCAATTTTATCGCGCATGCCTCCTGATAAGAATGTGCTAGATTTTTTGAAGGAGGTTTACATTAACAGTGAAAACCCAGTTAATCGCAGTACAGCAATAACTGGAATACTTCACAACACAGGACATATAAGGGACCCACGGAGTATTAGTGAGCTAATCTCTACAGATTCGTTAGCACGAAAGTTAATATCTGACGATAAAGAGGAGAGGAAAGTACTTCTGGAAAAGTTCCTTAGAGGCGAATTCGATTCATACAAAGAATAGGGGGCGCGGCAATATCATTTTAGCTCATGACAAGATTCCTATATTGCCATGAGCTTTACATTAGTAAGGTTAAGTCGAATAACGAGGTAGCGAAACATATACAGCGGGCGGCTGTTCCAGCAGCAGAGGTTCTATATTCGACCAACGACCTGATACTTAAGGAGGTAAGATT
>JAKOQC010000120.1 GCA_029778565.1 bacterium | reverse complement strand
GTTCAATACCTAATAAATACTCATAAACACGGCGGCTTTCTTTTGAATTTGGAAAGCGGTTATAGTCTAATGTTACTCTTGCCAAGTACCCGTGTAGCGTAATCACCAAGTTCTTGTGTTCTGGTATATTTACGGCGGATATGGCATCCTGAGCATGAACAATATCATATCCAGTTAAATTCACGGATCTGAATTTTCTAAACCTCGCATTCTGAAAGGCACTAACCAAAATGTAATCGTTAGTATTCTTGACTAAGTGTCTTAGCGCAATAAAGGGATGCTTAAGTGCTATCCTTATCTTTTCCGAAAACGCTATGGGTTCATCAGGATAAAGGTAATCAACCTTGACCCCCAGTTGTTTCAGTGCCTTTTCGAGTAGCTCCTGGTGAACATGCTTGCCACCGTACTGAATAACCTTCGAGTTATCCGCAGAAACAATAAGTACCTTCAAATTCCTTCAACCTCCGACAAAGCTCCTCTTCTCTCCGATTCGCTTTAGTTTGATATTATATTACCAGCTTAAACTGTGCACATACAACCAATGATGCAAATTAAACTCCGAGAAAAAGCGAACCTGAAAGCATTTTCCAGTACCCAGGACACGCTTGCTGAACACAAATAATGCCAACAGGTTCCTGAAATCTACGCGCACAAAAACTAAGCCCTGACAGTGAATATAATACGTCAAGAAACATCAGGGCAAAGTTGCAAACAATTCTAGAACTTGATAGTGAATAAACAAGAAAAATGAAGGCCTCCTGTCCTGTATATATGCCACGCCCTGTGCACAACAAAACCCAAACAACAATACCAATTATTCAAGTTGATATGCAAGTACGCTAAAACCCCTCTTTATACCTGTGGCAAAAATCTTCGGCCATTAGGCCACTGCAGACCTTTACATACACTTCACCAACTCTGTTCATCCGGCCATATAGAAGCGCATAGGCCAAAGAGCGAAAACAGCAAAAACAAGAAATCATTCATAGAATAAGAAGTATGCTACCCTTGTCCCCAAAGATGCAAAAAGTTTTGCGCTTTAGGATTTTTTGCATCTATTCTTTTCGTAGGCAATATCTATCGAGCTTTCTTTTTTGCCCCAAATCTTCGAGCCTATATATTGTAGCAGATGCTAACGCTCCCAGTTTAAGTGTACGGTCATCTATATACTGCTTGTATTGCAGAGAATGTTTGACATGAAATACTTATACCCTGTCACAACGGTACTCAAGATTGTGTTCGAACAGAATGTTACACCACTTCTTCTCTAACTAAAGTTCTCCTAACCTTAGTTCGATAAAGACCATTTGCTAAGCCTCCCACATTTCTTTTCCTTTACCAGACTAGAACTGTGCAAAGTCTTCTCTAGTAACTTCAGAGGTCTATTTGGACAGTTTGGATCCACTTGGCGCAGTTTTAGAATACATTGAAAGACATTCTCCGTCTTACAATAACACTAAGAAGCCATAGCCTGCTTGTTCATCTGCGCATTCCCATGGATCCCATAGATGAAGTTGTTAACCAACACCCCTCTAGAATTTTAATGAACGTATCCATTAGCTCTTAATATTAGAGGCTTCTGTGCATGTCGGTACATGTTAGTTATCGTCATGAACCTCCAAATTTCACCGCGTATATGGACTCACTAAGTAAGCTTTTGTAGTTAATGTGATTGCTTTTCACTACCGTGTAGCCTACTCTCAAAGACCATCTCACGCTGATGACTCGTGTACAGCAATTAACAAACATGATGCTGTTAGGCTAACCAGCATATTTAGGCCAAAAAAAGTAGCCGGCTCTTGTTAGCTAGAGCATACACACCCTATGCGTTACAATAAATTCGTGGCACCCAAGTTGAATCTGAGCAAAAAACAGTCGGTCGTAGCACTCTCCGTTTCTACGATGTGGTCAAAAGTGTTTGGCTTCTTCAGAGAGATGCTCACGGCGTTTTACTTTGGTGCAGGCGTTGTAAAAGATGCCTTCAATGTGAGCCAAGCCATACCCACAAGAATTGGCTCGGCCTTTTTTGGTGCCATAAACAGCTCACTGCTTCCTTATCTTATTCACCTTAGAAACCAAGAGGGTGAAGAAGCTTTCTGGAAGGCATACTCCAGCATTTACCGATGGCTAGTAACCCTGCTCTTACTGTTTACAGCATTG
>JAKOQC010000119.1 GCA_029778565.1 bacterium | reverse complement strand
GTTGCTGCGCTTGTCACTTTAGTCGTGCTTTACGGGTTTGGCTATTCTGTTTACCTACCTTTTGTATTCTTGGGTGAGCCAATATCTTATTTAGCGAATAGAGAACCTTTGTGGTCTTTAGGGTATGAGTTAGTCGCAGCATACCCCTTAGGCATGGGATACGCGGGGTATGAAAGCGTTTTTCATGATGCATTAGGTGTTACTCTGAGTGTACACAACACTTATTTGAATATCCTTTTGCAGTTTGGTTGGTTATACTTCATTTTGTATCTATGTTTTGTAACGAGACTGTTAAAAGAAAGCAGACTTCACATAACCAGCGCGGTGATATTCTCTGCATACTTGGGAGCTTTTTTCGAGTCTGGTACTCCTTTCGGTTTAAGTTTAAGTAGTGCTCTTCTTTTGCTTCCTCTTTACCTCGAGATGGGTTTTTTAAGATCGGAAAGCAACAAGAGCGAGTAATTGAAAGGTCGCGCTTTCAAATCTCGTGAATACCTATACATGCAAGTGGGTTCAAGCTTTGAAATCATAATGCATAATGAGTTACATGAATTTATCCCTTTTGACTTATACATCAAGGAATACAAGAAGGCAGGGAGGTGGGCTTAAGTGCCGTTATATGGCGTGACTGTAAGATCAGATAACACTCTATGCGTTCAAGTGCAATCATGAGGCTATTCAATAGTGGTGTTTTCCCGTTACCATTGGGAAAGTTGTTAGGCTTGGGCTATTTCCGACTGACAGGGTTGCCTTTTCGGTGCTCTAGGCTTGCAGTCAGTCTTACTCATAGAAGGATGCCATTCTGGAAGGTAACCGATCCAACTGCGTACATGTGCATTTCTTATAAAGAAGTTAACCAAAAACTATAATCCCGTTTGCATTTGATTCTATGCTCTCCAGAAGAATAACACAAGCCCATGAATCGGCCTTTGACCTGTGTTGACCAAGTTACCTAGTGGTAATGTAATGTCCTAGGCTAAATTATAAGCACTTGTATAGTCTAATTTTACAGAATTTAATAGAGATCATCTTTGATTCTGTTCTACTGTTCTTGAATAGCATGCTTATCACATAGTTACAAAAAGTAATTGACTATACTAGTACGCTAACATAGGCGAATGGCAAATGGCAAATGGTTCAGTTCTTGTTAGTGAGCTGTAGACGTTTGGTAGACTTATGGTTGGAGGTGAACACTAATATGTCTAGGATGAAAGTTTGCTTGTTGGCACCTGGTAATAGTGTGCATACCCTAAAAATAGC
>JAKOQC010000118.1 GCA_029778565.1 bacterium | reverse complement strand
TGATGCGATAGATAGTAAAATAAAAGAAATCGAAGATTGGGAAGCAGCGCACTTGCAGGCATCAAACCCGCATAGTATTACTCCTGCTTTAATAGGCGCAGAAACACCGACAGGCGCTCAACAAAAGGCTAATCAAGCCGAAACAAACGCAAAAAGTTATGCGGATATAGTTGCAAATAGCGCATTAAACAGTGCTAAAAATTATGCTGACGATGTATTAGAAAGTGCAAACAGTCACACAGACCAAGTTGCAAGAGATTTGTCTCAAAAATTGAACGAAACAAGAATAAAAGTTCTTGATGTAGAACAGGATATATCTAATATCAGCAAGGTCCTGACCAATCTAAACCCAAATCAGGAAACAAAGCAAACCGCCTCAGGCTACGGTACAGTATCATTACCTGTCAATGCGGCAAATGGGCAGATGGATGCTGTTGTATGCGGTATGACCGCGACTAATCTAATTATAAACGGTGATTTCCATGAGGGAACTGTCAGTGGCGGCATTAATGGGTGGACGCCTTATGCAACGACCGCAACAATTGAAAACAATATCGCAACCCTTACTGTTTCTCGGGTGGAACCTGCTGCCGCTATTTATCAACAGACTAGATATAATTTGAATCATATTTATTATGTTCGTTACAAAATAAAACCGTTTAGAACACATACACCACATATTTATGCAGCAAAATCTTCAAGAGTTGCGACAATTACAGCGGTAGCAAACCAATGGAATGATGTATCTCTTAGGTTTACTGTAACAGATATATCCGATAGCAGATTCTTTTTGTACGTAAACGGATTTTCAGTCGATGAAATGACGGTAGGTAGCGTTACTTCCTTTAGAGATGTCTTATTCGTTGACCTTACTGCCACTTTTGGCGCAGGTAACGAACCAAGTTTGGAGGTATGCGACAAAATTTTCTCCTACTGGTTCGATGGCACACACTCCACCGTCAGCGCCATGAGGCTGCGAAGTGTGGGGAAGAATTTGTTTAATAAAAACAAAGTGATAAACGGTTACTACCTTCGCGCGGACGGTACATTATTTAGATCGCCTGATTATAATGTTTCTGAATATATTAAAGTTTATGCGGGTACTGTTTTAGCTTGGTTTAACAACCACAGCAATAGAAGGTGGGTGCTGTACGAC
>JAKOQC010000117.1 GCA_029778565.1 bacterium | reverse complement strand
GTCTTGCCATGGGTTCCGGCTACGGCGATGCCGTAATGGCTGTTAATCAGGGCGGCCAGCAGCTCGGAGCGGTGCCAGACAGGAATACCCCGTCGGCGGGCCTCCTGCAGCTCGCAGTTGTCCGGGGGAATAGCCGTTGAGTGGATCACCAGTTCGCTTGAGCCGATATGATCAGGATGGTGGAACAGTTTAATCTCGGCACCCCGGGCAGCCAGCTGCCGGACCAGCGCCGAGTCGTGGATATCTGAACCGGTTACCTGGTAGCCCATCTGCAGCAGCACCTGGGCCAGCGCGCTCATGCCGTAGCCGCCGATCCCGATAAAATGTACTTGCTTTACCTCCGGCAGGGTCACCGGCGTTCCTCCTTAATCTTGTTTACTCCCTTTTTCACTTTAGTTGTACTTAACCGCAGTGATTATATCAAAATCACCAGGGAGAAACAAACTAATAGCGTTATCAAACTCATCTATACGTAAATATGTCCAACACC
Source organism: bacterium (assembly GCA_029778565.1). Lineage (GTDB taxonomy): Bacteria > Patescibacteriota > Saccharimonadia > CAILAD01 > BJGX01 > JAHFOQ01. Next base: position 1,549 of record JAKOQC010000117.1, on the reverse strand, counting down.
TCTTTGCTAAATGTTTTTTCTAAACCTTAAATTTTCTCTCCGGATGTGAGTTTTAAAAATGTGCGTTAGTGTTGTATTTTCAATTCAGGATAGCCGCTAGACTGCTTTCTATAACTATTAAATAGCTTTCTTAACCGATTCAACCCAGGTTGTCGTTAGAAGGAGATAGGGTTGTTTCAAGGGTTTTATAAATCTTTTTAATGCGATTTTTCATTTCACCCCAAGCATATTTGGTGTAAGCCTTTCTAGAATTCATAGCTAGCTCTGAATAATTGAACGTTCCATTTATAATTTGAACAATAATTTGTTCAAATGCTTCTTCAGAGTACTCAATTATTAATCCCATATTATTCTCAGAAACAATTTGATCAATACCGGTATTCTTTGCTACGATAATAGGCTTACCGAGTGCCATAGCTTCATAAACTTTATTTGGTGCACAATATTTGTGGTTAGGAACATTAGGATCATATATGGCAAACATAAAATCTGTTTGGGAGTATAATTTTAAGGCATCATGGTAATTTATCATTCCGTAATAATTTATATTAGGATATTCATTAGCAGCTTCTTTAGCATACTCTGAGAGTCTCCCCATCCCTGCTAAATTAAGTGTTATCATCGGATATCTTTTTATAACATCTATGACAATATTAATAAAGCGGCCTTCAGTTAATGCACCGACATAAGTAAAAACTGCTTCGCTGTTTAACTTTTTAGTTTTCTTTTCTTCATCGATAGCTTCAATAAACTTTCTTGATATGCTCGGGGTGTTGTGAATAACTACAAGTTTTTTTGGTTTACTCCCTTTTATCTGCTCAGCCCTCTTCTCTGTACAAATTATAGTGGTTTCAGCTCTATCGATAACCATATACTCTAATTTCTTGATAATTTTCTTCAAACCTTTAGGGATACTCCCCCTACTATCTGCATAAAAATCTGCGATATGGTAGACATATCTTTTATTAGTAAATATGGAGATTAGTAACGCTGGTAAGCCAGTATCCAAATCAAAAGCATGGATTACATCATATTTATCTTGGTTCGATATTAACCATTTGAAAACCAAATACTGATATAGTACAAGTTGAAATATATTAATTATCCCTTTGCCCGGCTCGCTTTTTAAACCCATTTCATAATTTGGTATTTCTTTACCCGTATCTGATATTTTATATTTTAACTTTCTAATCTTGCCATATCTTTCTAAAAACCTATTTCGAGTCAATAAACAAACACCGTTCACTTCAGGTTCCAGGGCATGTGCTATCCTCGCTATTGCGGCATTTGTTCTTGCTTCAGCATTTCTAGCGATACATACTTTCATTTTCTCATCCCTCAAAAACTAGCTATAACTTGTAAACACGATCATTAAAGTTACAAATGTTTTTAGTGTCCAAGATCAGCTTGCCTTTGATTAACCCCATATTGTTTTTAATGTGATCGTGCGCAGTCATGATAACAAGTATCTCGATCTCGTTAAGAAAATCTTCAAAGTTCATAAACTGATGCTTCACAATTCTCGTCTTTATGAGGGGGTCGTATACTT
>JAKOQC010000116.1 GCA_029778565.1 bacterium | reverse complement strand
CCCATTTTTAGTTACTACAATAGATGGCTTGGGCAGTCCGCAGAATGAAATATATACACAGAAATCGCCTTATCAGGATGGTGTTACCGCTACACATTCATCACTAGGTCCAAGGAATATTGTGATAGAGGGTAAGATAATAGACAGCAATAGAGAAAATAGACAAGCATATAGATATAAACTGTTATCCATTTTTAATCCTAAATTGGACGGAAAACTTATTATTGATTTAGGGAGTGCGCAAAGGCAAATAGATTGCAAAGTCGAACAGGCGCCTTACTTCTCAAGCAATAGCGAACAAAACTATCAAAATTTCTCAATAAGCTTATTAGCCCCTAATCCATATTGGCAAGATATAAATACTACTGAAGAAGAAATAGTTACCTGGATTAGTGGCATCTCATTCCCATTGCAGCTTCCAACACAGTTTGCTACAGCAGGCCCTAAAAAAATAAATATCATTAACAGCGGAGATATAGAAACACCAATTAAACTAGAGATAACTGGCACAGCTACGAACCCTAAAATACTAAAAAGACTAACCGGGGAATTTATAAAAGTTAATAGGACTTTAACAACAGACGACACTCTTGTTATTACAACTGATTTTGGGAACAAAAGAGTTGAGCAAAATGGGGTAAACGTATTCAATTATATAGATTTAAACAGTACATTCTTTAGCCTAGATGTAGGCGACAACGTAATAGAATTAACAACCGATGATGTGACCGACAATGCAAATATAAAAATATCGTATCGGAATAGGTATTTAGGCGTATAAGGGGGTGGTTATTTTGGCCGAACATTTTAGATTTTTCAATAGCACCGAGCAAGACCAAAGAGAATATAATGCGAGCGAATTTGCAGAATACTTTGAGGCATTTATACCGGATGGGGTATACTTTGCAGATGGTTTGGCTGTCACCAACGGGACCGGGCTAGAAGTTGTCCTTGGAACTGGGTGTGCGAATATAAGAGGATATTTTTATAAAAATGATGCACCGATAACTTTTACATTGGATCCAGCGGATAGTGTATTAAATCGAATTGATAGGATAGTAATAAAACTTGATATAGTAGCAAGAACCATGAAAGCAATTCTGAAGAAAGGAACATTAGGCAGCTCCCCTACACCGCCTATATTGATAGATGATGCGAGTGTTAAAGAAATACCTATCGCACAGGTAAAAGTTAACAAAGGTGCAACAAGTGGGGTTATAGTTGATGAAAGAGTAATAATACCTTCACTTAAAGATATCGGCGTAAGGACATTCACAGGCAAGACAGAAAATCCTATCATGAGGCCAGGGGATATATGGATGAGGGAGTTGGACTAAATGGTAGTAAATATCATAGATAGGAACTTCAGCTTTTTAGGCCAGATTGATAATTACGAAAGTTTAATACTAACAAAAAAATGGCATAACATAGGCAGTTTTGAATTGCATTTGCATGAAGATACCCAATATGCCGACAAACTACAAAAAGAAAACATAATATTTACAAGTGAAAATAAGGCATTTGTAATAATGCATAGAGAAGTCAGT
>JAKOQC010000014.1 GCA_029778565.1 bacterium | reverse complement strand
TCAGGAAGGAGTAGAACAGAAACTACTAGTCAAGTAACTTCCTCTTGGTTTGTAGATAAGTTACTCCGCAATGAAGAAATGGAATATATTCCTACAACTACTCTCTCCTTAAGTGGAATTAATTTTTATCCCAATCAGGATAATTTAACAGTATATTTCGACGAAGCTCCATTGCCAGCTACTCCCACAGGAGACACACCAGCAGGAACACAAACTGGAACAGTCAAATCAAAATCTGATGGAACCCTTTCTCTTACCTTTACTATTCCAGCAAATACATTTAGAACAGGAATACGTAAAATTGCTTTGGCTAATCAATACCAATCTGCAGAAGCAGCATTTACTGCTTACGGAACTAGATATCTTTACGAGAGAATCCACAAGCAACGGATAACTAAAACTATTACTAATTATATAGTAGTTCCTCCCCCTCCTCCCCCATCGTCTAGTCCTAGGATAGAGCCACTAGCTGAGACTTTTTATAATACTGAACCATCCTATATTACTAAACTAGATATCTACTTTAAATCTAAAGATTCAGGAAACATTCCTGCTCTAGTCCAGATTAGGGATGTAGACAATGGGTATCCTGGAGAACAGATATTAGCCCAAAAACTTGTTTACCCCTCTCAGATTACTCTCTCTGAAGATGGTAGTGCGGTTACTACCGTAACTTTTGATACGCCTGTATTCCTAGAAGCAGATAAAGATTACTGTTTCGTTATCGGCTCAGATAGTGATGCTTATGAAATATTCATTGCTGATATGGGACAAACAGACCTATTAACAGGAGCTCCTATTAACCGCCAACCTTATTTTCACGGAACTATGTTTTCGTCTGCTAATGGTGTAGCCTGGACCGCACACCAAATGACAGATATAAAATTCAAACTCTATCGAGCAAAGTTTTCTACCTCTCCTGCTACTTTAACTACTAATACTGAAAGTGGTAATTATACCCAATTTATCACTGGTATTGAGTGTATTATACCTGAGGGAACAAACATTGCTTGGTCTTACTCGCCAGATAATGGAACTACTTGGATTCCATTCAGTAGTATAGATTTAGTATCAGTTCCTACTAGAGAATCGAGTATTAAACTTCGAGCCGTATTTACTACTACTAATCCCTACCTATCACCGATATTATCTAAATACATACAGGGAATAATTTTTGATCAGGATGATAATGCAGTATATATCTCTAAGCTTATAAGTGTTCCTGAAACATTTAACACTTTAAAATGCTACCTTGATGTATACACTCCAATGTCTAGTGGACAATCAGCTGCCTTAAAATATAGCATTGATGGGGGATCAAGCTGGATTACTCTTACTCCCACTTCAGTAACTCCTAAAGCTTTTGGATGGAAAACGAATTATTATGAAGAAACTATTTCCCCTGCTGCTGACTCCATACTCTTTCGCATTGAACTTACTACTAATAACCGAGTGCAGCAGCCACTTGCTACTAACTTGGTTGGCATTATGCTAACTGTTTAAGGAGAGTAACTAATGGCTAATACCTATACAATTCATTTCCACCTTCCTAAGCCAGATAAAGGAGATTTAGACTGGGATGATGAATATCATGAAGCAATGGATATTGTTGATGCTCAGTTGAAGTCTGTTAACGACTCATTAACTAATCATACATCTAATACAAATAATCCTCATAGTACTTCATTTATTCAATTAACTGATACCCCATCCTCTTATTCAGGATTAGCTAATCGAGTAGTAGTGGTTAATAGTACTGCTACAGGACTTACTACTGTCACTAGAGTTCCTTTGGCTGAAGATTCTAATAAAGTCGGAGGACTGTATCCGGGAAATAGTGCTAATAATGTATTGAAATTGGACAGTACAGGTAAAGTTCCTTTGAGTAATTTACCTATTTCTTTATATGATCTTGACCAAGTAATTTTGGGTTCACAGATATTCGGATAGGAGGATAAATAATGGCAACTTTTACTAAAACTCTTTTAAGCGGTTCTACAAATGGGAAAGCTATATTAGTTACCGCAACGGCTACACCTGGAACAACTATTCACACAGCTGTTGCAGGCACTTCAT
>JAKOQC010000115.1 GCA_029778565.1 bacterium | reverse complement strand
CATTCCATAGAACTGACCACCTTCACTTGTCGCTTTCCTTATTGCGTCTGCCACTTCATTTATACTTATCCCACCTTTTGACATCCTGTCTCTTAGTTCTTCCATACTCTCGCCTGTGGCTTTAGATATGTACAACAGTGGGTTGAAGCCTGCGTTTATAAATTGTAATAAATCCTGACCCGTTAGCTTACTGTTTGCCGATACTTGACCAAATACTAGTGCTAATGATTGTAACTTTTCTGAACTGCCACCTGAAATATCACCTAATCGGTGTAATATTTCTGTTGCCTGTTCTAATGGTACTTGATAATTTAATAAGGTTGCTAATGGTTTTGTTAGCTGTGTTAAATCAAATGGTGTTGCGTCTGCGAAGGCACGTAAATCATCTAAGGTTTGCTTGGTCTTTTTTGCATCGCCTATTAAAACATTTAGTTGCGTCTCTACCTGCTCGGTCTCCATACGCCATGCTATCGGTTGAGATAACACATCGAATGCTTTTTTGGCTAATTCTATCGCTTGGTTTACGCCTGTAACTATCGAACCTATCTTACTTAATGAGTTTTTGACTGTTTCACTGGTTTTTACACTGGCTGCGCCTAACTCGTCTACGTTATTTATTAGCTCTTTTAACGCTATCCCAGCTTGGTCGCCATCTACTACTACTTTTATCTTTATGTCTCTGTCCATTTGCTCATTCCCTTATGTTGTGCTATAGATATTCTTATGCTGTTAAGCTGTTTTAGCCTTGTGTAATATAATATTGCTAATACATCCTCATAATTCATATCATAATCAAAAAAGCCCAATCCAGCTTCGTGTAATGCTATTGCTATGTTGCTGACTTTGGGCTCTATTATATCAATCTCATAATCTATAATGTCCTTTAATTCTTGTTCTGCTTTCATTTCCGCTTGGCTTAGCTCTTCGAATATTTTATCCCATTTCCCATCAATTTTTTTTTAGTCTCTGTGTATTCTGCTAATGCTTTTGAAAATGTTACATCTGTTATATCTAACACATCGTATTCTGCATCGTTTGTTTGTTCTAATATTATGTTCACTATTGCTTTTAATATTTTAGGTGTTAAGCCGCCTTTCCCCATCTCTTCTTGGATTTTCTCAAATTCCTGTATTTCTCTGAAAGTGTTTTCTGTTTTTATCTTGAATGTGGCGTTACCTATTCTATATTCCATTATTCACCTCATAACCTGTTATTGAATGTGAATGTTGTTGTTTGACCGCTAGTGGTTATTGTTATAGCGTCTGGATAATATGTCCCTTCGTATGCTAATGTTACCTTCCTTGTCTTATCTGAAAATTCTACCTCGTGTAATGCTGAAAGTGAATTGAAGGTGTACTTTACCGAGTTTGGTAAGTTAAATGTAAGATTTTTTGTCACAGCAGCACTTAAATCTGGTAGTTCTGCTTGGTCTACGTTCTCAAGCTCTATGTTTATTTTTACCTCTACCTTCTTTACTAATGGTGCACCGTTTACTGCCTCATCTGAATTGCTTTTTATTTCTATCTTGTAATCCGTGATTTTGTTCGTGTCAATACTCAACTCATCTGGGAAAGTGAAGAATAGCCCTATCGGTGCAACGCCTGTGGCGGTGAATACTGGCATCTGACCCGTACTATTTTTTATTGCTGTAGTGTTTATTGATATACTATCATAACCTGCATGTTCTATCTTTGGTTTGAATACTAACTTACTCGATTTTAAGCTGTATAATATTTCTATATCTGCTGGTGAAGAAAAATCGAACCCATAACCTGTGAGTAAAGTGCTTGTTTCCCTAACTCCTTCAGTAAAAATTAACCATCCTTTTGAGTTAAAATTGAACGCCTCCTTTAGCAAATCTAAATTTAGTGCTTCTAAGGTCTCTATTTCAGCTTCTACTTTTGGTACTAGCGATACTACCTCGCCTAAATGGTTCGATATCCTCTTCGTCGTCCCATATTTTACTTTTGAATTGTCTGTTCTATGTCCTAAAGATACCCATTCGTCACTTGGTGGCGTGGATATCAAGCAGTCTATTATTTTTGCGTATTTCATTTGCTATCTCCTTGCTATTATGATTATTATTAATATCAATATTATGAACGCTCCTGCTACTATGATATGATAGTTTGTTCTATCTTGTGTCTTTATTATTGTTTTTTCTATCGGTCGTGTGATTATCACTGTGTCTTGTTTTATTTCGTAGTGTATCTTGTCTTGCCCTTTTACATATATGATTTTTATCCTGTGGTCTACCGCTGTTATCGTGTCGTGTTTTATTTGTGTTTGTATGCTGTCTTTTATCACTTGCCTTGTTACTATTACTGTGTCTATATCTCGTACTACCTCACGTTGCCCACCACAACCAATGAAAAATGTTGCCAAAAATAATAACCACTTATTTCTCATAGCGCTAAGCTCTCTATTTCAATTGTTATTACTGCGCCGTATACGTCCACGCCGTCAATACCATAACCACCGTAATCTATACTTGCGATTTTGATTGTCCTTTCTGTTTGGTATTGTATCCAACCTTTTAGCGTTCCTATTACTCCATCCTTTAGTACCATTAGTTCTTGTAACCACGTTTGGTAGTCCTTTTTTGTTGTCTTTACTAAGCAAGTTATCTCATACTCACTGTTCACACGCAATGGCAAGCCCGTCCCTGTGGTTTCTGTTACCGTTTCTTTCCCCGCTTCGATTATTATCGCTGGGAATACTTTTATCGGTTCTCTTATATCTACTACTATGTTGTAGTTCAGTGGCTCTAATATGCCAACTATTTCGTTTATTGCTATCATAAGCTGAACCTGCTTATTTCTTTTTCTATGTCGCTCATTGCTTGGCTCATTGCTATATCAAAGAATTTTACGCCTTTTGTCCCTTTCGCTTTTATGCTTTTTGCTATCGCCCACGCTAACTGGGTCTGTGCCCAGTATGCTGACATTACTCTCTTTATGTTCTTGCTTGCCTTCGGTCTTGGAATTATCCTCTTTACGTGTATCCAATCCCGTATTGCCATTATCGGTGGCATTGTTCCACTCTTGCGCCCTTCGTGTACTACATTAGAGTATGGCAAATCAGAATATATTGTTATTTCTGTCTGCCATACCCTATTCTCTATTTCACTCTTTATGCTCTTCCTTAAATCACCTGTGGCTATTAAGTTTTTCTCCTTTATTACATCCGATACCTTTGCCTCTATAATCAGTCCTAGTCTCTTGGCAAATTGTACCAATTTGCTTTGGATGTATTCTTGTTCTATCATATCGCAAAAAGTTTGTTTATGCCTAAGCCACGCAATTTGTCTAATAACTCTTTTGCAACTTTTGCATAATGTTTCGACAATTCTTCAGCTCTTTCTGGTGCTAATAATTCCTGCCTTGCGCTGTCCCAACCAACACTTGTTACAATACCACTGCCTTGTGTTTTTATGCTGATTGTTGGGATTACATAAGATAACGCATAATTAGCTACCGCAAAGTCTAACATTTCTTTCTCATTATCTGTACCATCCATTATAATATCAAAATACCTTGCCCCTAACTCTCGTTCTACTCTGAATTGCGCTTTCTTTATGTTTGGAATTATTATTTCATCTGGAACGTCTGCCAGATTGCCTTCTATTTTTACTAATTCTGGTGTTACCATTATTCAGATTTCTTTGTTTGTGTTTTCTTAACTTCTTGCTTTTTTGGCTCTTCTTCTATAGGCTCAAAACTATTCTGCAAATCTTCTGGTACTTTTTTATATTGTTCTTCTGTGATTACTTCGTCTCTCCTTACGTGTAGCCCTAATGCTATTATGTTTGCTTTTGCTTTATACTTCATCTCTCACCTCCTAGCTGCCTAATACTACTGCTTGAGATATTGCATATTGAACGCCTATTTTTGCGTGAATTGTGTACTCAAAAGCTCTCTTCCTTCCATTGTATTGTTTGTCTCTTGATATATCACGACCAAAGCCTACTACAAGGTTATATAACGGTGTCAATATGATTTTCTTGCTAGTTCCACCTGGCATATATGGTACTGGGATTACTTCAATACCGTTATATCTTATTGGTGCTGTGCCTGTGATTACACTATCACCTAATGCTGTGGCTCTTGCTCCTAATTGGTCTTGGTATGTTTGATATACATCTGGTGATACTATGAATGCTAACCCTGGGTCTGTCTTCCATTCTATTGGCATAGCTTTTAACATTTTATTAAATTCTGCCTTTACATCTGTTAATTCGCCTGTTGCTAAGTTTACTTTATTTACCAAAGCGTCTGCTGCCATTTTTTTCAACCAACCGTCTAGAAGATTTGGTTGTTGTGTTTGGTTTGAAGTATCACCTGCTATTGCTTGTTTTGTAATACCGTTGGCAAATGCTTTGGTTACACCATCTAATATTGTATCTTCTACATTGTTGCCCTCTATG
>JAKOQC010000114.1 GCA_029778565.1 bacterium | reverse complement strand
TTTATTAGCTTCTTGCCTTGCTCTGACCGCATTGCGGCTCGTTCTGGCACCGGATGAAGATGGTCTTGCATAACTTCTTGGTGCAGCGGATCGCTTGTAAGTAAATCTCCTGCCGGTCTTATTTTCATTACTTGGGCTTTCATGTTCAGTCGAAACATTCTTGCGAATTGTATTCATACTGGAAGGAGAAACCTTATACCTTTTAGGAGCCGCAATACTTGAAGTGGCTTTATCAACTAACGAATCAACCACTTTATTAACTGCTTTACCTGCAACTTTTTTAGCCGCAGGTAAAACAGCAACATTGACAGCTTCTATGCCGGTATCGGTAGTAGAATTGGTATCCGGCTCACCAATCCAACCACTCAAATTATCACTTAACCTACCGGAATTGTGTTGTGCAGCATTATGCCCTGTATTAACGCCGGTACTTTTGGCAGTTCTTATATTGCTATTATTGTTCGTATAACCTCCGGTTTTTATATTTGGCTCAGCCATATAACCGCCTCCATAAATTATTGTTCTTCTATCTTGGTTGTCATCATTTGATACAGCTTAGTGTTCTTCGGGAATTTATCTATAAACGGTATGATACTATTTCCGCAGAACAATAACCCTTGACCGGCTTCACTGTTCGTTACATAGCTTAACTGATTGTCGGAAATATTAAGCAGCTTCGCAAGCTCTGCCCTGTCAGAAGGGGCTTGGTTAAGCATCATAATGAAGTCGGAATTAGACAACATACGCCTTGCAAGTTCTGAACGTAACAAGTCCTCGACATTCTGTGTAATGCCGGTAGGTACTCCCCCCCACTTTCTGGCTCTTTTATAAAGCTCAAACAGGAAGTTAGCGGAATACTCATTGTTAAACAGTAGGTAAATTTCATCCATGTAAATCCATGTTCTTTTACCCTTAGCCCTGTTCTCTGTGATTCTGTTCCAAATATTATCCAGTACAATGAGCATACCCATTGTTTTAAGCTGCTTACCGAGGTCTTTTATATCGAAAATTACAAACCGGTTATTGATGTTAATGTTCGTCTTGTTTGCAAATATAGACAAGCTGCCTTTAGTATAAAGTTCCAAAGACAATGCTATAGCCTTTGCTTCCGGTTCTGCCTGTAAAGTTAACTGGCGGTGGAAGTCCTTTAATGTAGGTACTTTAGCAGGGTCAAAATCCTGCATATACTCTACATAGGTAAGCTGCACACACCGGTCAATAATAGCTTTTTCTTTAGCAGACAAACCATAGGCACCGCCTATAAGACATTCGCAAAGAGAAAGTACAAATTCAGATTTTAAAACAATAGGGTTATCGTCATCAGAATAATCTTGGGTCATATCAAGCGGATTGATATAGTTTTTACTTCCGGCAGAAATGTTAATAATCTCACCTTTGAAATTAAGCCCTAAGTTGGTATACTCTCTCTCTGGGTCAATTATGATTACATCATCATCCGTATTAAGCAGGATATTTATCATTTCACGCTTTGCACTAAATGATTTACCGCTGCCAGGACTACCGAGTATAAACCCATTCGGATTTTTGAGATTAATACGGTTGAACAATATCATATTTCGCGAAACAGCATTAAGCCCATAGTACATACCATTGCTCTGTATCAATTCCTGTGTGTTGAACGGCATAAGGATAGCCGTACTTTCGGTAGTAAGCGTCCTTCTGACTTTTAACCGGCTGTACCCTAAAGGCAAAGCAGAAGCCATAGCGTCCTCTTGTTGGAATTTAAGAACGCCTAAATTACACAAGTATTTACGTGCAACAGCTTTCAATGTTTCAGTGTCTTGGTTTAGTTCATCGTGTGAATCAGCCATGTGCATGATGACGCAATTCACCATAAACATCTTCTGATTTTTATTTCTGAGGTCATCCAATAATTCTTCTGCTTCCTGCAAGCTATACTGTAAATCATGGGGTATAAGCTCAGATGTGTAACCGCTCTGAACAGCTTTTCTTTGAGCTTGCAGCTTGTTGGCTTCCATAGAGGTAAGCTGCCTTTTTACAACCTTTATAGCAACATGAGGGTCTACAGGTTGAATGTTAATAGACAGCAGCATATTAAATCCAGTGTCTGTTAAGTCGGAAATGAGCTTATCTGAAAGATAAGAGGGGAAATCCCTTATAAACAAACACCTTGCATATTTATTATCAAACATGAAGTAGTCATTCTTAAACTCGAAATAGTCTGGCGAAACATACCCTTTGTCGGCTCCACGTGCAAAGTCCTTTATTGACATTTCGGGTATGGCAATATCAACGCCCCTAAATACGTCCTTCAAAACGCTAATTCGCTCATTGCTTGATAATTCATTAAGATTGCTCCCGAGGCGTTTGAAATTCGCTGATAACTCCGTTTCAAAAGAGCTGAATTTATTTCTTGCTATTTGCAAATTCTCAGCCACAACAGAGATAGACAAATACTTTTTCCGGAGAATTTCATTCTGCCCCTGTGAAATTTTTTCAAGAAGCATATCATTGTATTCTTTCCGGAAAACATCGTAATCATCGTCTTTCATTTTAAGCAATACTTTGTATTCAAAGTTGGCTTTGTTTAATTTATTATTTAGTATGGTAATTTGAACATCTACAGTAGTATCAAAAGAATTAAGAATACTACAGTACCTAAGAAAAATATCCTCTTGGTCTGCCTGTTTTGCAATATGATAATTTACATCATCAAATTCATAGGTTCTGCTGTATCTGCCCTTTTCTACCTCAATTATGCTATCATCACATACTTTTATGTATGGTATAGTCTGCTGTGCGGTTTTAGGAACATTACGCTTTTTTACAAGCTTCCTTTTGGTCTGCTTTACTTCTTTTTTTCTCAGTCTT
>JAKOQC010000113.1 GCA_029778565.1 bacterium | reverse complement strand
TATCATTGACGATGATACTTACCGGAATCATAGACATCAGAGTTTCTTGATACTCAGTTATAACCTCTAATTCCTTTCCAGCTCCGTCATAAAGAACTTCTTCTAAATACACCACATCATCGATAAGCTCAAACTTCTTTTTGAAGATTCGTTTCTCACTTAATGTAATGCTGTCGTTTACAATGATGAAACACACAAACTTGGTTATTATATTTGGATTGCCCATCTTTGTCTCATAGATAAACTGTGTAGAGGGAAGGAATGTAACTGTCACTCCATCTTCCTCATTGAAGTTTACCAAACAAGCAACTCGCTTACCAATGAAACAATCCTTTGCTGCTTTGATAAGAGCTTCTTCAAAATTATTTTTATCAAGAATTGTTTTAACCAAGTCATTCATAATTGTCAATGTATTCTTTATATCTTCAGTAGCTTTACCAATATCGCCTTTTGGCTCAACCGTAATATCAGGTGGCTCAGCAAAGAGGAATCTCGCTTCCTTATTGATAAGGGTTGCGGCCATCTTATAATTAAGCTGAGCAGGTACATAGTCACCGTTTGTACCCTCAACAGTAAAACTTGCACCTTTCTTATACACTTTATAATATTTGCAAATTTGTGTCAACTCATCTAAAATGTCCTTTGCTGCACCTGAAGTTTCTGCATTTATTAATGCATAAGGAATACGGTTGAAAGCTGTTAAGACTTCAGTATTATTTTCGGCCGCTTGGACTTTAGCCTCTTCACTAGCCATCTTTCATTACCTCCTTAGACTTTTGTTACATAGTCCAGGCTTATCCAACCTGCTCCACCCTTAAGCTTACCCCACTTAGAAGCACCTACACCATTTGATTCTTCAATGATAGTGTAAACACCAGTAGGGCAGAATCCATTAGATGCATAGTTAGTACCTGGTCCCTTTCTAATATTCAAGTTTTTAATTGATACCCTAACTTTGTAAGGGTTGAATTTCTTAGACTCAGTAGTAGTTGCACCACCAAGTTTAGCAGTAACTTTAGCAGCAAGGTCACCCATACGAGCATACATCCAATCTCCAGGACAACTCTTATTTGCAAACCAACGATGAACTGTAAGCACCATTTCATTTGATGCTGGTTTATAAGATAATGTTTTATTTTTATCACCAAACCAAAGTAGTTTAGTCTTTCCATTACGCTTACAAATATCTACACACAACTCAATAAGCTTATTATATACAATATCTTTAAATGCATAAGGATGACTTGCATCAGATGCACATTCAATTGTAACTGCCCTCTGGTCATTCTCATTAGATGAACTACACCAAGAACGATTCTTCTCTTCAACATACATTCCAATTCGTCCATCAGCACCAATACCATAATTGCATGATGCTCGTCTTGCTTTTGAAGCAAAAATATTACCAAGTGTCTCTACACTACATTGACCAACTACACAATGGGGAGTAATTCGGTCAATTGCATGCGTTCTCTGCCCTGAATGATTTGGGCTAAGTTTTGTGTAACTTACCAAAGGACTATTTGTATATCCCATGTCACTCACCTCCTTTTACTTCAGGAATACCGGCAATACTAGTCAAGATACTTACAATACCGGCAAGTAAGCTAGCACTACCAACCATTACCCAATTCACTTCGCCCATAGTAGCAGAAGCACCAATAGTTGCGATAGCAGTCTGAGCAATAGTCTTAATTGCACGAATACCAGCAGCTTTAAACCATTTAACAGTATCTACATCAGGCTTAAACACACAATTCTTGAACATGTTTGTTCCTCCTTTCATAATATCAACCAGCCTTACTATTGAATCGCCTGTCTTTAACATCAGCAACTGTCACTGTATCAAGTGCATACCAAATAGCTGAGAAAGTATGAGGGTCAATATTAAATTCATCATATACTGTATCACCATTCGGCTTCTTTAAGTACGTCAAATCCTTAAGCTCACGTATTACATTCTTACACTTAGG
>JAKOQC010000112.1 GCA_029778565.1 bacterium | reverse complement strand
GTTGACAGCCGATGAGTTTGCGAAGTAGGTGGTATTATGAGGTATGCAGTTGCTAATAATGCGAGAACAAAACTCACAGCACCTCTTTCTATTACTGATAATTTCATATATGTGCAGAGCACAGAAAGTTTCCCAGAATCCGAATACCCCTACCTGGTAACTATTAACAACGAAATCCTTGAAGTTAAGCCTGCAACCATGACTGCGTTTGAGATTTTGGAACGGGGATGCGAGGGGACTACTCCAGCTGATCACCCAGCAGGCTCTGTGGTGGAAAACCGTTTCACTGCGGGGACTTACGAAGGAATTTTCAATGAGATGGGCAGTGGTGGACCACGTACCGTTCGTTTTGTAGTTGGCACTTCTACGGCAGGTTGGACACTAGACGACTGCGATTATCTCTGTGATGGAACAGATGACCATGTAGAGATACAGCAAGCACTAGATGCTCTTCCCGATGACGGTGGCGAGGTAAAGCTACTAGACGGAACTTATTATTTTGAAGATGGTGTTACGCTAACTAAGGATAGGACCACTTTGCGGGGCAGTGGGAACTCTACGAAAATAATTTTAGGTGAAGCTGTGCAGAGCGTAAAAGACGTAAGAATAATAAGCCTGCCTAAAAATTACTGTACCGTCGCAGATATTTCCGTAGATGGTAATTATCAAGGGTACTATTCGGTTCAAGGAGCTTATGTAGAGGGCAATAACAATACCATAACAGGCAATACGTGTTATAACGGCGATGGAGGTATTTATGTCGGTGGTAGCAACAACACCACAACAGGCAATACGTGTAATGACAATTATTTTAACGGCATTTATGTCGCTGGTAGTAACAATACCACAACAGGCAATACGTGTAATGACAATTATTTTAACGGCATTTATGTCGGTGGTAGTAACAATACCACAACAGGCAATACGTGTAATAACAACTATAGCGGCATTTATGTCGGTGGTAGTAACAATACCATAACAGGCAATGCGTGTAATAACGGCAGTGGCGGCATTTATGTCGGTGGTAGTAATAACACCATAACAGGCAATACGTGTAATAACAACTATAGCAGCGGCATTTACCTATATTCCAGCAGCAACAACACCATTATAGGCAATACTTGCATACGTGGAACAGGGCAACCCTCTGATTACACCTCAAGTCAATATACAATACATCTATCAGGTTCTGACAACAGCTATAACCTCATTTCCTCAAACAACTGCATGGGCAAAGATGTCGTCATCGAGGGCGGGACGAGCAATACGAGTGTAAATAACAAATATAACTAAGTGAGGTGATATAATGTTTCGCCTTTTGGGTAATAAGGTTGAATTGGTTCGATATATAGTGACCTGGCAGGAAACTCAAGGTGAAAAAACGATTGAAATGGAAGAACGGTGTGTCTCGGAAGAACACAAGAATGAAATAGAACAAAAGCTCACCGAAAGAGGCATACCGTTCTCTACTGAATCTATCACCCAGG
>JAKOQC010000111.1 GCA_029778565.1 bacterium | reverse complement strand
TTTGGTAAAACCTTATAAAGCTAAACGAGTGAGCTTATAGATTTACTTCAAGAAAATGGCATGTAGTTCGAGGTGCAACCAATATGACTAACAAGAAAACCATTCTTTTTATTTCTGCCCTTGACTTGTGGTCAATGGGAGATGGTAAGGGAGGCCCAGCACTATATAAGACCCTTAATGGGTATGCATCAAGAGGGTGGCAGACTTTTTTTATAACAGGGAACCAAAAGGGTAATGGCACTAGCAATTCAATTAATGAGAATATTCAAGTTATTCGTTTTGATGCACCTTCTTTAAAATATCTGACTCAAGTTAGAAAGCTTGGTTTTTTGGGCAAGCTATTATGGTGGCTTTATTTTCAAGTTATTGTGTTTATCAAAGCTCAAAAAATATATTCAAAAACCAAAATAGACATTGTTTATGGTTATGAGATTTATGGAGTGCCAGTTGCAAGATTATTGTCAGTGCTTTGGAAAGTGCCAATGGTGTCTAGGTTTCAAGGAAGCATTTTGCGTTTGGTGTGGATGAATAAATTCCTTTGGAGAGTAAGAGCTTGGGAACACCTTATAGCTTTTAAGATGGCATCGAATTCAGATCTAGTAATAATGACTAATGATGGTTCTCAAGGTGATAAGTTATTAAGGCAGATGGGTGTAAAAAACGAAAAAATAAGATTTTGGATGAACGGTCTTGATATGGAATCATTCAGCAAATTACCATCTGCTAAAGAGGCACGCGAGTCAATTAAGATATTTAACAAAAATGTTTTGCTTTCCATAAGTCGCTTAATGAAACTAAAACGGGTAGATCGCATTATTAATGCTTTACCTGAAATATTAAAGGAGCATCCTGATACAATTCTTTTAATTTTGGGGACTGGGCCAGAACAGGATCAACTAGAGCAATTAACTGTTAAACTTGGTGTTAAAGAATACGTGAGATTTGAAGGAGCAGTTCCACATTCCAAAGTACCGGAATATTTGGCAGCAGCTGATATCTTTTTATCTTTCTATGATTGGTCGAACGTGGGGAATCCTCTTCTTGAAGCAATGATGGCTGGAAAGTGTATTGTTACTTTAAACAATGGTGATACTGCGCAATTTATTAAAAACAAGGAAAACGGTATTCTATTAGAGTATGATCAATTATCAAAATTGCCCGAAGTTATTAATTTACTACTTTCGGATATTAGTGTTAGAAATCTGTTGGGAGCTAATGCTAGAAAATTTGCTTTAAAGAATTTTTGGAGCTGGACAGATCGAATTGATGCTGAGATTCGTGAGGTTGAAACTTTAACAGAAAGGGCTAGCGGACATGAGGAATGATCCAATTAACTTGATGTCCCAATATTGCCGTAAAATTTTTATTTACCTAATTGCTAGCTTTGGTATTTTAGCTTTAGCAGTAGTTGTTACTAATAAGAATTTACCAGACATGTGTCTGTTTGGTGGCATTGTTATCTTAATAGGAATTATAACTTGTCTTTTATGGTGGGATGGTATTATTTCACTAAAAGGGGTTGTTTCATTACTTTTAGCGGTTGCAATTATGTTCCCATATATCCGCCTACCTGGTGTCATTCCTGATGTACGTCCTGAACTCATAATTGTTCTGGTAGTCTGGTGTTTGATAATTATGGCTTATCTTACTAAGGGACGTACGCTTCGACTAGGTTATTTACCTGTGTACAAGTGGTTTGGTATATTTGCTTTTGCTATAGTGTTGTCTATTACGTATGTAGCTTGGATTAATGAACAGATGCCCATCTGGAGAGATTTCTGGGAGATAATCAAATTGCTACTATATTTCTTGATTTTTGTATTAGTCGCTAACGTGAGATTAACTCATACGGATCTAAGGCGCTATTTTAAGTTAGCCCTAATTGTTTTCTTAATTTCTGCTTGCTTCGGTTTTCTCCAATATATTAACTTTGGTGGTATTAATGAACTGGTTTCTCCTTATTATGCTCCGACACAGATGAGGGGTTTGCTAGTCCACGGCAGAATTACTGGCACTACTCCAAATCCTAATGAATTTGGTGCATTAATGGTGTTAGCCTCATCGTTAGCATTGTCAGGGGCGCTTTTTTATCGGGAGTGGAAGTTAAGT
>JAKOQC010000110.1 GCA_029778565.1 bacterium | reverse complement strand
TGAACGGCTACAGATGGCCAAAGCACGCTATGAAGCCGCAAACAGAGCTAATGCGCTGGACAATATCAAGCAAAACGAGAAGGTTAAAGCGTTAATAGCAAAAGCTATTGAAGAAGCCGACGTGGAGTTAACGAAACTTGAGCAAGAATGGGACGAGGAGTTACAAGCTATAGAAAAAGTTAAAGAACAATACTTAGAAGCGGTGAAGCGCTTTTCAGATACCAGCCAAACCGTAAATGAGATCATAAACCAACTTCAGCGAGTGAATAAGATTATACCAAACGCCATACCAAGGCAACTTTTTAGTGCACACAGAAACGTACCTGTGGCGGCTTGGGAGCTAACCATCGAAAGAGAAGCTATCAACAAGTATCTACGTAGTAAACAGAGCAGGTGAAAAGGTAATGAGGGACTTAGAAGCGAGACTTGAACGGTTAATTCGTCTAGCGGCACCGGATAAGATAGCGCTACAGCTAGAGGACGGGCAAGTGGTAGAACTGATCATGGAGGACATATGGGACGCATTTGTCGAGATATTGTATGCGCTAAAGTATGATCGGGATCATAACGAAACAAAAGCTTTGGTAGCCATTGAAAATGCGGTGCCAGGACAACATCCTATGATCGATCTAATTCAAGCTTTAATTGTGAACTTTAGGATGTGTCAGCAAAAGCAAATAGAAGGTGAATATTTAGAAGCGTAACATTAGAAAGACCAAAAGGAGGAGTGAAACATGAAACGCTCACAGCAAGGGCCGGGCGCAATGTCCGGCCTTTTTCTTGCTTCTTGGACGTAGAAAATGAGGTGTAACAAATGTGACACCTGAAACGGTCTTTTTTGATACACGAGCTTTTTGGGCGTAATTGAAAAGGGCTTATAAATGTGGCAACCATGCGGCTTTATGCAATTCTACATAAAAACACGTCAAAACGTAGTCACCATGCGGCTTGATAACGTTATTTAGCGTACGAAAACGCTCCAGGACGCTCTAGATTCAATTTCAAAATGGTTAGACGATACTTTATACCTTTTGCAAAACTTCATGCATTCTGGAGCTTCTTACGTGCATGTTTGGACGACAAAAAGCTTGGATCGGCTTGTCGAACTCTTCATATGACACTTTATTGTATGCGCTACATGTTCTACGGCATTTATATGCATTTTGTAATAAACCGGTCGGTTTAATACAAATAAACCTATTGACATTCTATGTAACATAGTGTATGTTTATGTACATAGGAGGAGGGATCAAGCATGGAAGGGAAAAAAGCGGTTATTTATTGC
>JAKOQC010000109.1 GCA_029778565.1 bacterium | reverse complement strand
TCATTTTTTTATTTAATGCTATAACATCTTTTTTTACTGGTTTTCTGCAAGAATAACATGGCTTTGCTCTCATAACAGCCAAATCCCTTTCTATAAACATAGGACTAACTTATTCAGATAAAAAGAATATGGAATTTGCTACTTAACTTTTATCTCTGGTAAATCATCACGATACTCGCTATCCATGAGATGGAGTTGCCGTTTAATAATACCTCGCATCTGAAGTGCAGAATTTAAACAAAATCTTTCAAACTCATCTTTGTCAATGTCGTCTTCACGCTTTACATGGGGGAATAGTAGTTTCAGAAACCCGGAGCAAATACGCTTAATAGCAGTTGTGTCACGTGTATCACTTGACTTGGGTATTACCAGTATGTTGTCTATAAGAGCAGGGTAAATAATCTCATTTCTCAATGCATGCATTACTTCAGAGAAGTATTCTACATTAAGAGCCCATCCATCGGCTTTCATATTTTCCCTCATGCGTGGTACATCCCAACCCTTTATAAATCCATGGAAACGATCTATTAATGCAGATTCCTGAAAAGCGTAAGGCAATTCGGTAAACATATTTATATTTTCATTCATCTTTTCATCAGGGATGTTGCCCATGAGAACAAAACCAGCATCGCCTACGCCCCTATAATCACCTACGCGGTATTCTCCTGATTCCAAATATCCCTTCAATGCCCCTCTTATCTCATCAATATCAGGAAAACTTATTGTCTGTACCTCATCCAAAGTTACATAATCATATCTGCTAACAAGTCCAGGATTTTTACGGCTAATGTCATAAAATAATCTGGCTCGACTAATACTCCCACCACTAACTAGCCAGCCATATTTCGATATCTGAGACATAAGGTATGATTTCCCCGTCCCCTTAGGAGCCAGCTCAATTAAGTTGGTCCTTTTTTCAACAAAAGGTAAAAGTCGACTTAATAAAGTAATTTTTTGTTGATTGTCAAGAAAACCTAGAGGATTATAATCAACAGCTAGAAGAAGTACATCAATCCACTCTTCTATTGTAAATTCCTTTCTAACCTCTTTATAATACTCTATATCAACCCTGTACGGCTGAAAGGGCTTGTAATCTACCATATAGATAGCCCCTTTCCCTTCTTTACCGCCTAAGCCAACAGGGTCCCACTCACATTCAATTAGGCCCCAGGTTTCAAAGTCGCTTAAAAGCTCTTTTCTGCTATGACGCAGTACCCGGTCGCTAACAATAGCTTCATCTTTACGTCTAGGGAAGCCTAGATCGGGCAAACTAAACATGCCCTGTCCGCTACGCACATCGATTTCTACTCGTATCTTTGCTAAAAAACGTACACGTTGAGCGTCATTTATCATCCTGCTCTTAATTAACTCCCAATCCTTTTTCCCGGGGATATTATTGCTTACAAACTCTTTCACGTCATCTAGACTCACTTTGCCGTTTTCATCAGCAAAGCGCATGATCATCCAATCCCTCAAATAGGGTGGGATACTTATTGAAGCAAAAAATTTGTTCTGTGTGGGGTGCTTATATACCACCATATCATGAAAGTAATTCTTTATTTTGTCCTGCAGATCATTTTGATAACTGCTCATTTAATCACCTCATAAGCCCATATCTTCTTCAATAATTCCCTTAATTACTTCAAAAGAAATTTCACCAACCATGCGATTATAACTGTATAACTTGCCCTTATATTTAGACGAATTCAAGTTTCTTAAATTAAACGACCAATTAAGCCCAGTATCGCTTTGCCCTTTAACCACGAGACTACCCACACGTAAAACCAACTCATCAACTTTTTGATTGCTGCGTACATTTAAAACGCCTTCTCCCTTGTAATTTACCTTTACGGTGGGAGTAATCACCTCAAATTGTAATTTAACATCTGAAATGGCTTTACGTGCAACAATCACCGGAACCAGATATTCTTCAGGGGTAGCGCCTCCGTGTATTTCTCCTCCAGGGTTAGATACGCCACCTTTAAACTGACTATGCGTCATAAGAATAACATTGCCGTCATCTATAATCCATTGATTGCCACCCGCATAATCTACATTATTCTGTCCCAGCACTGCATATCGTCCTATGGAGTCAGCAACCGCTTGTTCCGGTGGATCAATTCTTTTTTTGCTGGTAACAACAAATCGGCTAAGGCCATGATCGGAAGTTATAACTACCGTAGAATGTTTTGACAATAAGGCCAAAGCTTTATAAGCTATGCTTTGCACAACTTCAATAGCTTTCAGAAAAGATTGGGGATGCTTATAAGCATAATGATGAGCTATATCATCCAGTCCACGCTCAATATCCTCTCCTTCTGCCCATTCTTTATTAGCCTCTGTAGTTGTAGGAAGATTTCCTCTTGCAATTCGAACAGAACAGTCTACTTGACCGTCTTTTGTCAATAGATGGTGTAACAAGCCTATCCATTCAATGCCCATAGCATCGACCCAGAATATCTTGACTCCGCTTTTACGATGATCAGCAAGCAAATTACTTCTAGTAGGATACTTCCATAGCAACTGTTTATCCGCCCATTGTCTT
>JAKOQC010000108.1 GCA_029778565.1 bacterium | reverse complement strand
ATCATTTAGGAGTTCTTGCTCTGGGATTATCGGTTCAATTTCGCCTTTTCCGTAGAATAGAGCTTCATCAACGTAGTCTCTTTGAGCTACAAAAGGAATTAGCCCTTTAGCATACTCATCACCATTAGATTTTGCTTTAACCTTATAAGGATTGTCGGCATTTCGTATCTCTACTTCACGATTAGCTACTACATATACCTTATCTTCATCTCTATCCCAGTATTCTATACATTCAATCTGTGTATCTGAGGCATTTGCTAGGGTTGAGCCCATCCACATATCTTTTTCTTGCTTATCAGTAGGGTCGCCTGTGTTTCCTTCTTCATCGGACTCATTTGAGGTGTCAATTTTATCCAAATTAGTGTACATTGGCATCATTTTACCAGTTTTAGGGTCTACTACTTGGTAAGATTCTAGTTCATCTATGGTTGTAAGGAATCTACGGCCAATATAGGCTGCTTCTTCTAGGGTAGAGGCTGTTGGGTCAATGAAAAAGTCTCGTAATGGAACATTTATCATACGAGGTCGGTCTATATCCCACCATAAATATACGATTCCAGTACCATACATTAGTACATTTCGTACCCAGTTGATAGTTTTAATAGACCATTTATCACAGTCCCAGTAGTAATCGAGTTTAGCAGTAAGGACTTTGGTGTCTTGTTCTTGGTCTTTTGTGGTAGCAACAAACCCAAACTTAGGTTTACCACCTACAATAGCAGATACCATAGTTTCAATAGTAGAAAAAGTCATTGGTACAAAGGTAGAAGCTATACCATCGTAAGCAGCTCCGTCTTCTGTACGGATATTGTTATAGAGTTTCCAACAGTCTTCCCAAGTTTTCTTATAAGAACTACTAACATATTCGTCAGCAGCTTCGAAACCCTCTATTACTTTACCGACAATATTACTATCTTCGGTAGTATCTTCAACGGCATCGGTAGTTATTTCTTTTTCTTTAGCCAAGATATAGTCCCTTATTCGCCCGTTGAATATATTATAACATTACTTGCGTCTTCTTTTCTCCAGCATGTTACGAGGTTTGTTAATTCTCATGTTTGGATTACCGTAGTAGAGTTTTAATCTCAGGTAACGGAGAGCATCTAAGGCGTGGTCATTTTCTTTTACTGGGTCTTCAGAAGCATTCTTATCTCCCTTGTCTTCTGGGTAGTGATAGGTCTCAAACTCATAAATAAGATTCTTACAGTTCTCAGTTATAAAGAGTTTGGGTTTACCTGTACCCTCTTGAGTTTTTAACATGTCGTTAATTAAGCGAATACCAGAACTAATAGCATCTTTCTGTTTAATAACAGGCTCTATAATTACTCCATGCGTAGCAATATTAGCAATCTCTTGTGGCTGGGCTGAATCACCTATACGGTAAGTAAATAATTTACCACCCATTTTATCTTTAATTGCTTGAGCTGTTTCTTCGGTTTTCATGCCTGGCTTGTAAACTTCATCGTAAACGTACCAGTTCTGGTCATAATCTATAGCCACAAATACAATCGCTGTAGGATTAGTGAATCCAAAGTCAATCCCAAAGCCTCGTGTATACATGTCCATATCAGGTAATTGAGTGGGACTTATAACGTGGATTGCTCTATCGAAGTCTTTATAAACAAGTCCTGCCATCTTCCTAAACTCAGCCATATACTCTTGAGCAAACTGGTCTTCTGATACCTCAGCTTTGATTTGGTCTATTTCCTCGTCATCTATGTGAGGATTATCAAAAGTTGTAGCGTGTGAATACCACCAATCTTTATATTCAGGGAGAGTACTTTGGGCGTTATCAGCTATTTGATAGAAGTGATTAAACCCATTCGGGGTAGAAATAAATATAGCCCACCCTTTAGAGTCAGCAAGCATAGGTCGTAAAATTAACTCCCAGACATTAGGTTTCATGAAAGCATACTCATCTAAGACAAGTCCTTTAATACCAGCCCCACGAAGTGAATCCTCATTATCTGCTCCCTTTAATTCGATAACTGAACCATTAATAAGTTGAATCGTTAGTTCCTGTTCATTTTTCTTAGAGATAAGTTCTTTTGGGATTTGATTATGAATAATATCCAACCAGTAAATGTTCTTAGCTTGCTTATAAGTAGGAGCTACTATCCAATAACGCCCTATGACCTGCGTAGCTGCGATGAGAACGTAGTTTGCTGCTAAAGTGGACTTACCAGTCCTCCGTCCCCAATTAAGTACTTTAAAACGATGCGTGTCGTCATGAACCTCTAATTGTTTAGGATGAGGCGTATAAAGGGTTAAGTCTAAACTAGGCATACTTACAACCTTTCTGCATACATCTACCGAATTGGTTTAGTATGTGTCCGTTCTTACAAACTATAGCTTCGTATACTTTATTATATTTTTTATTTTCCATAGGCTGTTTTAATTCGGGGGTACTTATTCTGGGCGACCCTACCGCCCCTACGATTAAATCACGAATCAACTCACTTACCGTAGTACCTTCCTTAATTGCAAGGAGCTTTAGGTCTGTGTGAATATCTGAATCTATTTCTATTCTTAATGATTTCATAATATGAGTATATGTACAAATGTACAAATGTACAAGTCTTTTATTTCTAGTGGTGGATAGGTGTGATAATCAATATATCTATATATATACTATAATCTACCTAATATCTGGGCGGGGTAGGGGGTACTATACCTGTACAATGTAATAATTCTTTTATACTGTCTATAGTTTATCTTTATTATGTTCTTTTGTTTTGTTACTTATTATTACTTAGTGTCCTCTTGAAGTGGTATTGATACAATTGATATGTTTGTCAATAGTCTCTATCTGTTATTGTTCGCTCACTACGTCTGGTCTGCCTAAAGATATGTTTATTTCTGTAAAACTGGTATTTTCCTGTTTTACGGTAGCTTTACCGTGTATCCTATCAAGTACATCCTGGCTAGCTTTTAAAGCAATATCAGGTTTATCATTATCAATTAATTCTATTATCTTCTTTTTGGCCTTATTAACGTGGCTATTCATATATATTTGTACGCTAGGCTTTGCTAGGTTTTTACTTGCCTCGACGCTTGCTGCTCTGGCATTCTGTGTTTTATGTGTTGCGAGGTAAGCCTGAGTATGGCTTATAGTGGGGTCTTGTAAGAGTAAGTCGGCAAACTGCTTGGTCTTTGGTTTTATCCGTAGCTCTTTAGCGAGTTTGGCTGATTGCTCTTCTGTTAGTGGTTTTGATGTCTTCATACCTAAATTATAACACCTAACCTTTGACACTAAAATTACTCTTATATATATTATATACCTTTTAAGGGTATATTTATTCTTTTTTGGCGGAGTTTATACCTTATTGGTGTATTTTTTTTGCTTTAGTATAGGCAAAAAGTGCTGTTTTTTGGTGGTGAACTTATTTTGTTTATAGAATATACTAGACATGAGCTTATTTGTTTGTTATACTGTATATAAGCTCAAGAAACGGAGCTAGCACATTCAAAAGAAATGAGACACAAGAGGGCAAGCAATGATAGGCTTGCACACCATAACGGCATAAGGTTACGCTCTCAAGTTCTCAATACACTGAATACTCGTACGATTGGCATAATCAATCATTATATACGCTACAGGCTCATGACCCTGGCAGGCAACATACAACCATTGACGTTGTCCCTGGCTTGCAACACTTCATGAGTCTATAGGGTAAATAATTAAACAAAGGAGTAAACCCATGAAAACTTACAAAAGTAATAGTAAAGAAGTTTCAGAGAAGGTAAAGAAGCACGTTCTTGATTGCTACGATAATGACATTGAAGCACTAAAAGCTGACACGTTGGCTTGTGGCGGCTCAATTCAGATGGTTGAAGGTGGTAATTTTGAAATATACTACGATGACCAAAGAGAATTCCTGAACAGTCTCAAACTAAACAACAACAGTAATAAAACATTTTCTGATGATGATGTATTTAGTATGTATAAGTTACTTGTTAGCAGAGCAATAGATAAACTAATTAAGGAGTAAATATTATGAATTGGAATAAAGAAACGAAGTTTACGGTTAAGTTCATACTCATATTAGCTCTTTGTGCAGGCTTTTATGTCTTAGGTGGCTATAATAATCAAGTAGCACATAAAAATGATGGAGAGATGGCTATAAACGCTGAGAAGCGATTAATAACCGACATGCAAGTTACTTGTCATGCTAGTCATTTCAGCGATAGCGGACAATTAGAACAGCAATGCGGTGACTTAATCGACCAAGTACGGAGTAAAGGCTTTGAAGTAATGCAGAAAGATGGTGACTTTTGGGCTGAGTATAATCCTAACGTAAAGGAGATACGATGAAACTACTAAAACGATTACTGCAGCGTTATCACGTTCGTTACAATGAACTACCAAAATTGACCAGGGAATAATCCTTGGTCTTTTTTTGTTGACAATGAATATTATGTTTGCTATATTCATAAGTGACTTGATTGCTTCAAGTCGTTCTAGGAGCATCACTAGCAGATGACGATAGGGAACTGAAACAGCTATCAATGATTGCTAGCTCGACCATCCTATACGGAAACCTCAGTGACGGATATATATCCAGAACTAGGAATACGGCAGGGGGAGAGACACTAGGAATAGATAAAAAGAACTTGCGAAGCCCGAAGGGCTAGAGAAGAGAAAAAAACTATTGCCAAAGTTATTGACAAGTAAATTATGGTTATGCTAGTATAAACATTGAAGCAATCAGTATAAACAGCCTCTCCGAACGACTAGGGGCTGTTTTCTTTTATAAATAAGTGCTATAATCTTAAGCATTATGGCGAGACCGAAGACCAAGAAATCAAGAGAAAAAGAACTCTGGCGAATAATCAGCGAATATATTAGACGTAGGGACTCAATAGACGGCTACAGCACATGCTTTACTTGCGGAGCTAACAAGCCTTGGAACGAAATGGATGCAGGGCACTTCATACCAAAAACAAGCCATAGCATAAAATACGATGAACGTAATATCCACGCTCAGTGTGCTAGATGTAACCGTTATATGTCAGGTAATATTCATAACTACTTCGTAAACATGGAGAAACGATACGGCAGAAAGCTAGTCGATGAACTGATGGCCGAGAAAGGCAAAACAAAAAAGT
>JAKOQC010000107.1 GCA_029778565.1 bacterium | reverse complement strand
GGCGTGGAATACACTGTATCAACTAGCGGCCCCGAAATATACGTATGAATGCACTGTTGCGGATTTAAGCGAACAAACAGGACAGGACGCATTTGACGTGGGCGATGTTGTAACCGTATACGACGAAGTGGCGGGCGTAAACATAAAGGAACGCATTGTGCGGATAAAGCGCGTGGGATCGCGGCCACAGGACACGGAAGTAGAACTAGCAAACCCAGTTCCCGTGTTAGAAAACATATTGAGTGGCGGTGCTTATCCTGTATACGGCGGCGCGGGTGGTACTGGCGGCGGGTTTGGTGTTTTTTACTTTGAAAACTCAAGCGCTATACAAGTATCGGGTCCCACAAACGTTGTTTCTCTCGCAGTGGATAATCTTACATCGGCGCAAGCTATTATAGGCGCTTTAATTGTGGGCGAAGCCAGCACAACCGCCACAGTGGAGGTTTCGTTGGCAGTGGGCAATGTAGGCACCATACCTACTATCAAACAGGTCGTCACTCCGGGTTGGAACACAATCGCAATCCCTAAGTTTGTGGTAATGAATAGTGGGAACGTGGTTATAAAGTTTTCTATGAATATAAGCAGAGGCACTTTTTCTATCCCGTTTAAAAATGCGCAGGTATATATTCTCACACAAGGGGCTGGCGGTGGGAATTTTTTTATTGAATGGCCACACGCGGAGGCAGAAGATGTGGCACAAATTGGTGAAAACACAATTTCTGTTATCCCAGAAGGCAGTGCCGGTGTTATACAACCTGCTGGTGCAAATATGTTAGATAGTGTTACAATAGAAGAAAATATAATCGGCGTTGGCATTGAAGCTAGCGCAATACTTACAGAAGTGGAGGGCTAAACATGAAAAGCATTGTAAAAGATTATCTTACCGGGAAAGAATACGTGGAAATCAAACGCAAGCCAGATTTGCCTATAAAGGGCTGCGCAAGTGTATACTTGTACAATGCACGCACTGGTAGGCTTGAACTTGAAGCACACACACCGAATATTATTTATCCAGAAATATATGCGTGGTTAAGAAGCTACCAGTGGGATAAATTCTGTACTGGTGCTTACAATAAATCAATTTCTTATAGTGGTTATTGGGAAATGGATAACATTTTTCTAAGCAGTAGTTCAAAGCCAGAAAACGAAAGAGTGGGGATTTTTACATTCAATGCAACCAACACTAGCGATGGAAACCCCGGGATACAAATTGGTTGGGCAGATAAAAGCACATATAGCGGAAGCGATACCATGCGCGGCACACCAAACACGGCAGAAAGCTATGCAACTAACAATAGAATTCACTGGGTATTTGATTGGCCTACCCACGCGGCGAATGGAACGTTTCAAACAATTATTTGGGGAAACAATTTTTTACCATATATAGATATTGTTTTAAATAAAGGAATTGGGATTAGTACAAGAAGTGTTTCCGGCTTTGATTTAGCAACTGATGGTACCTTTTTATATACACTAACATATGATGGCATATTTTATAAAATATCAACTAGCGGCGACGTATTAAGTTCAATAGATACTGGAATTAGTTCATATGATCAAAGTTGCATTGGCATAACATTTATGGATCCATACTTTTATGCCATAGAATGGAATGGAACATTGCATAAAATATCTACAAGCGGCGTTGTTTTAAATACATATAATACTGGGATTAATACAAACTCAAGCACAGGTTTTGGTTTGGCAAGTGACGGAACATATTTATATGCACTATCATATGAAAAAGTATTGTATAAAATATCTGCAGATGGTACGGTAATAAGTTCACATAATATTGAAGGAAGCATGGACCAGGGATATGATAGCGGATTTTCTTTAACATATGTTTCCCCGTACTTATATGTTTTAAGCCCGCGTTATAATTTATATAAAATATCTTTAACCGGAGAAATTATTGGTGTTGTCGGTGGTCCTATATATGCGGGTTATAACACTGTTGGAATAACATCTATTGGTGAATATTTTTACGTACTTAATTATGACGGAAACTTTTACAAGTGGCACCTTGCCGACCACTACTTCGCCCGCACGCGCCTAGCCGCACCTGTCACAAAAACAAATCAGCAAACATTAAAAGTTCAGTACGATTTTATTTATGAGGAGTAGCACGATGCCCGGGGCCGAGATAGCACAATACGGGATCGCGATCTTCGCGGTGGCAACGATGGGATACGTTTTGGTGAAAATTTTCACGGCACAAAAGAATGGCAATAAAGCTGGC
>JAKOQC010000106.1 GCA_029778565.1 bacterium | reverse complement strand
TTTTTTATCCTACTCACTTATAATCAACTCCTTTTCAATATTTCATCTACTAAACTGTTATAGTCCTCGGCTCCGTTGCTATTAGGTTTATAACTAAATATATCCATTCCTTGGGCCGGGGCTTCTGCTAATGATACATTGTTACGGATCCTAGTATTAAATAGCTTATCTGGGAAATAAGTTTCTACATTCTCAATAACTTCTTTATAAAGTAGCTTTCTACTATCAAACATAGTTATAATAATCCCTGTAACCTCTAAATCTGGGTTTAACCTTCGCTTTACTGTTTCTATAGTCTTGATTAATTGGCTCATACCTAATAGGGCCAAATATTCTGGTTGCAGCGTGATATATATTTCTTTAGCTGCTACTAATCCATTAAGGGTTAATAGTGTTAGGCTTGGGGGGCAATCAATTAAAATATAATCATAATTGTTAACTATCGGCTCCAATACTTCTTTTAGTATGGTTTCCCTTCCTGGCGTGCTGCTTAATTCAATTTCTGCCCCGGATAGCCTAATATCTGACGGCATTACATCAAATTTCTTTTTTATAATGCAATCCTGGGCCTTAATTTCGCCTTTAAAGGCTTCATAAATGGTATTAGATAGATTGTATGTTTCAATCCCTAAACTGGCCGTTAAACTGCCCTGTGCGTCTAAATCTATGGCTAATACTCTATAACCTCTATCTTTTAACCCGGCTGCTATATTAATAGTGCTTGTGGTCTTTCCTGTGCCGCCTTTCTGGTTTACCAGGGCTATTATTCTAGTCATTGGATCCACTCCTTTCTATATCATTCTTTTTCTAACAATCATACCTTCCATTAAAAACGGGTGTCCTGCTTCATGGTTATAGAAATAATAACCCTCTTTGCCGTCCCTTTGTGTATATTCAACCCTACCAAATAGCCATTCATCATAAAAATACTCTAATGATGATCCACAACTTAAAGGGTAGCTTTCTGTACCGTCATAATACTTGATATAAAACTTATTAAGCTTCTTATCTAAAAATAAAACGCCCTCTTTTACTTCTGCTGCTAAATACTCAATGCTTTCCGTTGTATTTTCCATTTTTATAAAATTTTTATGCCGATTGATGCGCTCAACCGGCAAAGCGTTCATCTCTTACGTTTATTCTTGTAAGTTCGCAGCAGCACTTAAAGCAGATATGGCGAAAGTGTTTATGCTTATTCCTTGCTTTTCTGCTGCTTCTGCTACCGCTTGCCAAACTTCAATAGGCAGACGGAGCGTAACTCTTTTAATATTTTCTTGTGGAGCAATATCTTCCCAGTCGATAACTTTGATACCTCCTCTCCGGTAGGCCCCTACTACCTCATCCTCCCACTCCGTTTCGGGGCTGAGATAGTGATTTGCCCATGGAACCCCGAACTCACCGAACTGCCACCCTGCTCTGGTTAGGGCCGAGCGGAGTTCCTTGGTAGACACCTCCTCTGGCACATCGGTAACGAAAAGTTTTGCTATGTGCCGATGTGGCGTTCGTACGTGAATAAGATGAACAACTGCCCAATTCATACTTTCAACCTCCTTTTTGTTTTTCTGGCTTAATTATAACATCATAGCATCATGCTGTCAATACCTTTTTCTCTATAAGGTATTCTAAATTATCATAAGCTTGGCTGTTCTCTGCTCCCTCATAGTCTGCCTGGTCTAACAATTTCCTTAAATCATACATAGCCTTTTTTATAATG
>JAKOQC010000105.1 GCA_029778565.1 bacterium | reverse complement strand
ATTGGTAATAATGGAGTTGTTGTGCAATGTGAAGCCTTCACGCTTAAAAGCGTAACTCAAGTTTTTGATAACATCTGCTGCAAGCAGGGGTTCACCGCCATACCACGTTATAGACATGCCACTGTTAGGTCGTATCATGCGTTTAGCAAAATTTACCACTGCTTCTTGCACCTTAGGGCTCATCGTGCTGTTCCGCTTGTAGTTCTTCTCATAACAGTAGTAGCAGTTAAAATTGCAGTTCATCGTAACAGCTATGGTCAGACTTAACCAATCACTGTGTTTGTTGGTTTCTATCATGTTGTTGTATGCTTTTAGTTCGTCAAAGTCATCTGGAACAATAAACTGTGTATTGATTAAAAACGTTTTTGATCCCTCGTTTATTTCATCTACAGAGCCGTCTTGCAAATGCTTGTAAGTATCCAGATCCATATTAATTAGATTGCCGTTTAATCCGTTAAAGCCCCAGTATTTATCCTTATATTCAAATGTGCGTACAAACTTATTAAGCCTCATATGCCGTGTTTTCCACTTTCTGTATTAAGTTCCAGCCTCTGTAGCCAGCCTTTGTAAGGTATGAAATAAACAACGGGTTAAAATTTTCTGGGTGTTCATCAATTTCTTTATCCAATACCTTCAATCTGTTAAACAAACCTGTGAAAATAATGCGTGTAGACTTGCAAACATCTTCAGCAGCCCTGTCAATGTTTCCATTGCCCCAAGCTTTCCCTGCACATCCGCTCTTACATTCATCAAAGAATGGACATTCTTTATCGTTGCAATCCTTAAATCTATTCAGTTGAGCCAAAGAGTAACGTTTAAAGTTTTCATTGCGGTAAACTTCATCGGCACTGCTATAATCATGTACATTGCCGAAGAACAGCGTTTCGTCCCAATCTCTACCACAAGGCATTAGCGTTCCATCTGGGTGTATGCCAAACCATTGCCCTGCACACCCAATGTTTTCGCAGAACGTCATACCATGTCCTAATGTTCTGCCAAGCCAGTTTTCTAATAGCATTGATGATTGTGGGTTATCTTTATCACGTATCCAGTAATCAAAAAACTTAAGGATACCGTTGCCCATCTTTTCGCCTTCTACGT
>JAKOQC010000104.1 GCA_029778565.1 bacterium | reverse complement strand
TTCAATATGTCCCCAAACGCTTTTCGTAGCTCTTTAAATAAAAATATCTCTAAATCTTTGAAGGAAAACTGAAACATCTGTTGAAGTATATCCATCGCAAGGAGCCTCCCTTTGTGTTTCTTACTAAACCAATACTTCGGGATTTAAGGCTCCTTGCCTTCTTTTTTAACCTAAAAAACCTACAAAAATTTTACTCATACAGGGAACAGTATTAACGGGCGGCATTTTTGCAAAAGCTACAACTAGCGGGAAAAGCCTGACAGTCTCGAATATTACCTTTAATACTAGGAATCTTGAAGTTAACGGCTATGATACTGTGAATATTACTAACAACACTTTTGAAGATATCACAACATTTAGAAAGGTAGAGGGTGTGATCGCCGCTGATGCGATTTACGTGTACGGTTCGAATACGGGAACTGTTACCATTAAAGGCAACACAATCAATGGCGTTCGAGATGATATAAACCATCCTGGCGACGGTATTGGTATCACGATACACGACTATGACAATATCACAATTGATGATAATACTATCAGCGACACATACCATAACTGCGTTAATCTTTATAGAGGTATTGCTGGTGAGGTGAAGATAACAAATAATACTTTCAGTAACTGGGATTCTAATCAGGACTATCAAAAAGAGGACGGGAAATACTATTACAAGAAGAATGGCGAAGAAACAGAAGTTTCAGCAGGCTGTGAAGGCGGTCGCGCTTTAAGACTTGCGCTGGACAGCACTGCAACACTCACCGTTACAGGAAACACTTTTGAACCAAATAATAATACAGAACCGATTGACCCTGACTATGTCAAAATTACAGGCTACGATGAGAGTAAAGTTGATACGCTTATAGCGAGTTTAGTAAACAGTAACACTTGGCCGGATGGCGTTGATTATTCAAAAGCCATACTTGTGAATACGACAGAAGGTCCAAGTATTGAAGAGCCCGATGAAGGCGAAAATAGTGAACCGGTAAATGGAGATAGCGGAACACCTGAATAAAATGCTGATGACGAAGGGACAACTGGAAGCGAACCAGATAGCGGTGGAACGAATGGAGACGACCAAAATGACATTGTTGGAACAGATGCAATAGACGCAAATATCACTTAAGAAGACAACGTAGATGTCGCTGGTGAGGAAGAATAACATGAGGTTACTTCGTTTCCCAGCTAACCTAACCCGTTAGCAACAGAAAAACCAAGCAGCCCCGTGGGAAAGCAAGCAATTAAGCTCTCTCGCGGGGCTTTTTCTTTTGTGATGGGGTGAATTGGTTGCAGGGGATTGAAGGGAGCTTGGGCGTATAGGGAGGGGATAAAACTAAATATGTTTGCTTAAAGCAGAATTCGAGAGCAGGGTGTTAATAACTTCCCCAATATCGTCTGTGGTAACATTTGTTGCCCCCTTGAAGGATATATATTTCAAGGCATGTCCATATAGTAGTACCGTTCTATTCCCTTTAGAAAAACTCAGCTCTTTTG
>JAKOQC010000103.1 GCA_029778565.1 bacterium | reverse complement strand
CATTGTAAATTGTAATACCAATAAATTCATAAAGCAAGATTATCACTATTGAATCTTGAAACGTCGCCATTGATATTCCCCCAACAAGCGCAACTAGGACCACTAATACCAGGAAATAACCGGCACATCTTGTCATTGGCTCTATATTGTTTATACTTCTAACACCAAGCGTGATCACTGCTGCTATAAACAGAATGAACATCAACAGATATATCGCCGAACCTTGGACAATAACATTTACCCAGTAACTGTCTACTGCTCGTTGCAATGCATAACTTGGAGGCACTAGTGAACCAAAAGGATGCTCATACAAATAAGCAAATGCAGCCTGCCATGTTTCGACACGCATTCCAAAACTCGGATCAGATAGAAATCCTTGAAACGGGATTACAAACGCCGAATATAATCTAGTTTCTAATAAGTCTGACATATTCGAGACTAACGCCCACGCTACTGCTCCTGAAGTTAGTATAGTAGCAGCTACAAGTCCTATTCTTCTTAGGAGAGATAGCTTTTCTCGCTTAACAACGTCAATAAACGCGACGGATGAGAGCAGTGCAAATAATGTTAATATGGCAGTTCTAGAACCCGAAGAGACTATTAACCACACGCTAGCCAGTCCTAAAAAAACAGGTAACCATGCGTTCACATAGTTACCTGACAGAAGCAAACTGAAAAACAAGCTCATGAACACGAGCCCTTGCAAACCCAAACTGTTTGGGTTGACAGTCAAACCTGTAGCTCGACCAAATGTTAACCAATCATAAGGATGCGTTTCCATAAAAACCTTGTCAAGGTATGGATACTGTGCAGGAAATACATAGACATATACCATTTGCAGAACTGAATATGAAACCTCCATGAAACAGCTAAACAACAAAACCTTAAAAGTCATTCTGATAACAGCTGAGCTACTATACTTGTTGCATAGGAAATATGCAACTACAGTAATAAGTATCCATTGCATATTCCTAATGGCAGTCGCAGCATACGATAGAGGCCACTGCCCACTCAAAATTCCCAATAGCGGCAACAATATTGAAAAAAGTAAATAAGGGAACAGAAAAATGGTCGTGTTTATAGACGGTTTGATAATTCTTACAGTTTTATGGCTTTTCAGATATTTTACAAAGTTTGAAACCAAGAATACAGTCAACATAATGTTACCTAGGTACAGAGAGCCTCTGTTTGTGTACCCCTCTAGTGGCATTATAAAGATAGAAGCTCTGTAAAAAAAATTTACCCAAACGAATATGATGACGCCATATGCAAGAAGTGGATTTGAAATACTCCACAAACTCCACATTAAAATTAGTATTGCAGCCGCAAGAATAAACCACAGGTTAAAATCGCAAATAGTAAACAGCAACAGCAAACATCCACTAACTATCAAACCAAAAAAGTCAACAAGGCTTCTTCTCTTTATATAAGTCTTGCTAAGTACCATATGGTTCACTGTCCATAGCAAGACCACTATCGTTACTATCTAGCATTGCTTCTAATTATACCAAATTCAGTACACTGCGCTTCCTTAATATAATGCTCATGAAAGCAACACGTACAGCTAATAAACAAATATCGAAGTCTTGCAATTGATCAAGGGCGAGCGTGAACCTTCGTGACGAATTTTGACAGTAGTGGATATCAACTATGACAGCAAACAAAAAGACCAGATGTTATTTCAGATTTCTAGTTGCAAAGCTGGAACTATGTACACACTAAAGCCACCTTATCTAGCCATTTCTTTTGGTATATTGTGCGCAACCAAAAGACGATAGATAACGCTACATTTACTAATTGTGACCAGACAGCATACCAAAAGCTACAAGTATATTTTGCAGGTACTCACAACGCAGTAGATGCAAGTACATTGGCTTGTTTAAACGATACTTTAACGACTTATCCTTGGCACTTTACTATTTCAAGACGATACCAGACATACAGACTGTTTGCCGTACCCAAACACAACATATTATTTTAGCTCCTGTAAATGACAACCGACAGTTCAGCCTCTATTCTTGTGCGCCTATCATGTATTCTCCTTATGAGCTCACTGGCAACAGAATTAGCTGCTCTTTCTGATTTGTATTTGTCCATTCTGTCTAAGCGCCCCTTTCTTCAAAGAAGTCTCGCACCGCCTGAGCTACATAATGTATCTGTTCATCACTTAGCTCTGGGTACATGGGGAGTGAAAGATTTCTTTCGCAGGCAGACTCTG
>JAKOQC010000013.1 GCA_029778565.1 bacterium | reverse complement strand
ATTTTGTATTATCTTTTTAATGAGAAATGGGCTTTAAACTCTTTAATCTGACCTTGTTCTTCATATTCTACCAAGAACCAATAATCCGTTGATGGCATCAAGGCTCCGTTGAATGTACCGTCCCAACCATCGCCTGTCGAACTTATTTGTTTCAACAGTTTTCCATAGCGGTCAAATATATAAATTTTTGCGCTTGGTTGGTTACCTAATCCTACAATATTCCATGTGTCGTGTATTCCATCGCCATTTGGTGTAAAATAATGTGGATAATCTATCACTTGAACACCTGTTATCTGTGCTACTCCACATGAATATCCATCTGGATCGCGAACATCCCATACATAGACTGTGTGCTCTCCAAATGGTACATTGGTAAACACACCTCCATTATCCAATATCGGTCCATCGTCTAAACTGTAATGGTAAATACCATATCCATCATTAGTCACCGTTATTATTTGGTTATCACTAAAGGCATTGGTCACTGTATAACTCATATTGGCTGCTTCGCCTGAGCGGATAACTTCAAAACTTACTTCTGCTGAACGACAGCCTAATGCGCTATTGCTAACGGCTATAACGCTATAGGTAACATCTGCTAATGCCATGTCGGTTATGGCTAATGTGCTTGCTGTTTCGCCTAGTATCAATACGCCATCGGCATACCACTCAAAGGTATAGTTTCCTGTGACTTGGCTGTCTAATATTAAATTGTTCAATACGGCTGTTGTGTTCCAATTCACACATGCGATATTGCTTCCTGTGTTACTCTCTATAAGTGGCTCGGCTAGTTTTTCTATTAATACATTAAAACTATCTATGTTGTAACAACCTGTTATGTTGTTTTCTATTCGTATCCAATAGGTGCCTGTTTGAACTTGATAAGTATCCAAGTTTTGGATGGCATTGGCACTATTGCCTGCTTCTGCATCTGCTTGGTTGGTATAAAACTCTACCGTATAATCTGTCGGCAATTGTGTTGGTCCTAATAAATCGTCTATATAATCTGCTAATCCTAATGGGTTGTTTTCATAGAACATCATTCCGTCATTGGCATTGATGTCATCACAACTTTCAAAATCCTGCATCACATAGGCTATTGTTGGTTTTGGATTTACTACCAAATCAAATTGACCTACTGCACTATCACAGCCTGTTATGGTATTGGTTATCACAACATAAATCGTTTGTGGATTGCTCAAATTGGTATAGTTGCTCGGGTTACCTATCATATTGGTTGCGCCTGGTCCTTCATAGAACGCTACACTATAACTTGAGGCTGGTGTGGTTTGATTGCCTACTAGTAAATTAGTTATCTGTCCATTGAGGTTGAACTGTGTTATTCCATCATTTATTCCTGATGGATCGGCTTCACACTCTTGATAGATATTTCCGTTTGGCAATTGGGCTACTACTGGTAATGGATTGATGATATATCCTTGTGGTACTACTACATAACATGGTCTGCCGGTATAGTCACTGTTGACTGTACTCGACACGGCTATATAAACATATTGTATATAGTTTATTGTTTGTCCTGCTATACTAGCATCGCCTACTAATGCATTGGCCGGATTGGTAATCTCGCCTGTATTTGCTTCTAAATCACTCATGCTGTTGAAGTAATGTAGCACTACATTTGGATCGTTGTTTATAATATAAGTAGCATTCTGGGTTAGGTCTACATGTGCTTGACCACTACCTGTAACTTCTTCACATAAGGCTGGCAATGTGCTTGGCGTTGTATTTGGCGTTGGAACTGGTAATACGCGGATGTTTAGCGTAGTGTAACTCTTACATCCTTCTGCACTAATTATCGCTATTCCTAATGTTTGAACGGCTGGTGGTACATTTATATAGGATGTTGGATCCAATATTTCATTTGT
>JAKOQC010000102.1 GCA_029778565.1 bacterium | reverse complement strand
ATGCATTATTTTGGTATATTGTGTAAATAAAAAAACCCAGAGAAAACTCTGGGTAAATAGCAACTATTGGCCGCGCAAGAGCGACATGGGTGTGCTCTTGCTCGCCTTGCGCCAGGTAACAATCACGGCAATCGACGCAATTACAAAGATAATTATACCTGTCCACACCAGCTCGGTACTACTCAGTGTGGCATGAAAGCCGGGCGTAATGAGGTTATTGGCAGTAATAAACAGATAACCAAGTGGCACAGCCACTACATAGCCTGCTACAGCAAGCATCGCCATGGCCAGGCCCTCAATAGCTCCTACCTGGCGCCGCGATGCACCACAGGTACGAAAGATAGTCATTGTAGGTAATTGCAACTTTAGCTGGTTAATAAGAAAGACCAACAGACTCACGAGCGAAAGTAGGGTAACAATTGCAATAATGGTAAGAATTAGCGGGCTCACATTGCGGCCCCAATAATCAACAATGCCATTAATGTATCCTTGCTGAGTAATGAGCTCGACAGAATTACCCCAAGACGACTTTACCGAATCTGGGATGGCATGACCATTGGTTTTAACAGCAATTTGGTTATAGACCTCAAACCCACCATAGAGGTGAAACATCGCAGGGTTAGAGATAAAAACCATTTCTTTACCAAAGCTGCCAGTCTCACGACTAAGACCCACAACAGTAAAGTTGTCTTCAACAAGCTTTACGCTGTCGCCCAGGTTGATTCCGAGTGAAGCAGCAAGATCTTTATCAATAACGGTTTCATTATCTTTCTGAATATGCCGACCAGAATCGAGCAAAGGCTCGATAGGGCTACCAGGCTCGTACATAGAGTAAAGGGTATCGCGACCCTTCAGCTTGCCAAAGTAGAACGTCATACCCGCGGCTTCTATGCCATCTATATTCTTAAGGCTCTTCATTACATCGGTAGGGACAACCGAGCTCTCGACATTACTGCGAGACCCAGTCTGGGTAACAATATAGTCTGAAGTGTTGGTACGAAAATACCTGGCAGTGCCATCTGTACTCTCGAGGTTAATTGCAACAAACATCATTATTAGTGCACCCGTAAAGGCAAAAGCGCCAATACGAATGGCCGAAACCTTCTCGGCACTTGCACCGTGCTTGCGGCGAAATGCTTTTATCCATGCAAAACGAAAGGTACTCTTCATTTCCGTCCCTTCAGCTGTGTTCTGGTATAGGGAAGAACGATTAAATGACTTGCATATTATACTATCACAAATAAATAATTGCAAATAATTAAGATATGTATTATAATTCTTATATATAAAGTGTATAAAAATCTAGGTAAAAATGCATATTCCACCAAAAACTAAAAAAACGAATTATCAATATACAATCGCAGGTCATCAAATTAATGATTCTTATCATTGGCTTGAAGACGTTGACGATAGGTCTGTTAAAAAATGGGTAGATGAACAGAATATGTATTTTAATGCATACATAGGCGAGAAAAGAATTACTCGTTATGTAAGAGAATTCGAAGATAAATTTAATTACACTTGGCGCTCTACTCCGAGACTGATTGGAAAGTTCTGGTATTACCAAGAAAGAAATGTTACAGAACAAAGACCGCGCTACTTACGCTGTAGAAAACCTTTTAGAGATAGCCAGCTTATCTTAGACTCTAATAAACTCCCACCGGATGTCAAAGTAGCCCTTTTTCAGCCAAGTCTTTCAGGGGATTATTATATTTACGAAATTACACAATCGGGTAGTGAAAAAACAATTATCCATATAGGCAATATGTCAAACTCCCAGCCAGTAGACAAAGAAATCATGGTAGGTAGAGGCGGATATTGTAAGTGGCTAGATGATGAATCTGGCTTTTATTACAAAAAACCAGATCCATTACTTGTTGAAAAATCACAGCCCGATTATTATCAACGCATTTATTTCCACAGATTAGGAGATGATCCAAGCGATGATAAGCAAATTTTTGGTAAGCATTTATCAAAAGAGTATAGTATGGTATTTGGTCTAAGTAGTGATAATAAAAATCTAGTAGTTTTAGCAACCAAAGGTTGGCAACATTCAAGGGTTTTTATTCTTAAATTAAAAACAAATATCTATTCTGAAATCTTAAAATTAGATAAAACCTTCAAACATCCACTTATACTTGAAGATAAATTACTCATACATACACTTAATGGCGCACCGAATGGCAAAATACTTTCTTGTAGTTTTTCACAGCTAATGAAAGGAATAGAAAACTGGCAGACTATTGTAAAACCAGAAAAAGATCGCATTCTCGATACTTGTATTGTGCTTAAGAATTATCTAGTTTGTTCTTTTGTCAAAAACGTTGCTTCAGAGATAAAGATTTATTCCAAAACAGGTCAACTCAAAACAACTGTCGACTTACCTAAATATTCATCTGTAAACGACATGATGAGTACAAATAGTGAAAATCAGTTAAGCTTTAGCTATTCAAATTTTATTATCTCTCGATCTATTGTTTTATATGATGTCGATAATAATACACAGAAAATCCTACAAAAACCTCAGTTTGACTTGTCTAGAGAAATGAAGGTTCGACAAATGAAATGCGAAAGCAAAGATGGTGTGGAAATACCGTTCTTCATGGTCGCTTCAAAAAAGATTACCCTCAACTCAAATAACCCATTGGTATTATATGGATATGGTGGCTTTGGAATATCATTATTGCCTGCATATAATATCTATAGGGAAAAATTTTTACGCCAAAATGGTATTTATGTAGTAGCAAATATTCGGGGCGGTGGTGAATTTGGTAAGCATTGGCATACCGAAGGCATAAACAAGAATAAAGAGAAAAGTTTTGATGATTTTATTGCTGTTGCAAAAACATTAATAAGAAAAAAATATACCAAACCAAGTAAGTTGGCTATATGGGGTGGTAGTAATGGTGGTCTTTTAGTGTCTGCAGCTATGATCAAAGAACCAAAACTATTTGGGGCTGTTATTGCAAATGTACCACTTTGTGACATGTATAGATTTCATAAATTTCTTATTGCTAGTCGGTGGAAAGAAGAATATGGAGATCCTGAAAAACCAGGTGATTTTAGTAAAATCAAGAAATGGTCGCCGTATCATAATGTTCTTAATAATACTACCTACCCACCCATTTTATTAAGGGCGGGCATGAACGATTCTCGCGTGCATCCCATGCACGCATGGAAATTTGCAGCAAGACTACAAGAGTACAATCTTAATTCATTTGTTTATACAGATCTAAACTCAGGTCACACAGGTGGATCTAGCTTGAATGACGACATTGTATCGCAGGCCAGAAACTGGGCATTTATAGATAAAACTATTTTAAAAAGTAATAGATAGTATTGACAATATATGCAAAAGCATATATTATTTCAGTATTCTTCTGGTGAGTAGTAAAATACTCAACCAAGATGTACCCACCCTACTACTTCGTAAAGGAGGTGAAAATGGGCCCCTACGACAATCCTGACACCGCCGAGGACAACCTTCCGTCCGATCCGCCCGGAGAACAGCCAGGCGCCGGCTGAACATCCGTCTGGGAGTAGTAAGCAATTCAGCTTACTACTCCCAGGATGTCAAAGTGAAAAGGGGATACCAAATGAAACAAAAGAAAACGGATATACTAAACGTTACTCATGCAGAACCTACCCCTGAGGTTCCAGAAGACTTAACTTTTGATCAAAAGGATCAGGGCGATCCTATTCTTGATCAACTCGAGTGGAAGTAAATAAAATTTTCATTATTATGGAATCGCTTAACTGCGGTTCCTAATTTTTTTTAACAATATTATGATAGCCTATCAATAGCTAATAAAAATGGTCAAATTATTTAAATATTGTACTTCTACTTGCGAGCTAACGATATCCCAGCATTTTTAGCTGTAGAGCCTAAAACAACAGGTTACAAAAGGTTAAACAGACTAAATTTAACAACACAGATTAGCTAACCTGTTGAATAGCGTAAGTATTATTGACAAAACACTACAGGTATGATAGAATAAAACTGTTCTTCAAGGTTTCAGACCCGAGAGAAAGGTCCTTGAGATGAGTTCTAAGAAGAGAGCAGTTCTGGTGTGCTTAGGCGCACTTGCAGGTCTGTTTTTGCTGTTCATTTTCCGAGGCTATCTGATTGATTGGTTTAAGAAAAGCTGGCAAAATGCAATTGACTGGAATATCAATCCATTCATCTTTGTCGGTTTGCTCTTTGCGACTCTTTACCACTACTACAAAGGGTGGTTTGAGATTGCAAAGGGTGTGGTGACTCGAGATAAAGAAACTCTGTATCATGGTATTGCCCTGAACAGGTTTGTCTGGGCAATTCCTTACCTCTATGTGCTGATCTTTGGACGTGGTTACCCTTGGTGGGTACCCGCCGGGATTATCGCATGGATGGTGATTGGCCTTGTGATTTTCATTAAGAACTATCGCAAGCAGGACTACATCAAGAAAATGACTGAATCACCGGTTGGCAAACTGGTCAGTCGTTTTACCAAGTCAAAAACCGAGGATGTGACAAAGTGAACTTCTGGAGACTGCAAGGGTGGTTGTATGAGGCGCTTTTTGCTCTTGTACCACATCGCAATCTTGTCGCCGACACAGCAACCTCAGCTACCAAGAATCCGGGAAGGGTACTTGATGCAGGTTGTGGTACCGGGCGACTGAGTAAATATGCACAACGCGAGATTGTCGGAGTCGACTTCTCGGACACAATGCTTCGAGTTGCTCGTAAACGCGGAAATAAGTTTGTTCAAGCGGATCTCTGTGGCTCATGGCCTTTTGCAGACACTACGTTTGCTACGGTAGTGAGTCTCAACGTGCTATATGCATTGCCAGATCCGAAAACTATGCTTGCTGAAGCATTTCGAGTGCTAGAGCCAGGCGGCGAATTGTGGCTTGCTTCGCCCACCAGTGAGCAACTG
The DNA here is from genome assembly GCA_029778565.1 of bacterium. Taxonomy (GTDB): domain Bacteria; phylum Patescibacteriota; class Saccharimonadia; order CAILAD01; family BJGX01; genus JAHFOQ01. The sequence continues at coordinate 29,825 of JAKOQC010000102.1, read as the reverse complement.
ATGCCGCTGGTGCGAGAGCACTTCAGGCTTGCTACTACGAAGGAGTTGTTGATTTCGATACTCAATATCCCTAGGTTCATTGCCTGGGGTTTGAACCTGACGATACGCGGACTCTTCGATAACAGCGAGTTCCACTTCTACAGTGGCGATGAGCTGGTTGGTATGTGCGAAAGCGTTGGGTTTACTGTCCGATCCGTTACTCCCTGTTACGCAGGGATCGATGCGATGATCATCGCACGAAAGAGGTGAAACATGCTTAAGATCGAACCAATTGTAGCAACAGAAATGCCTTTGCAGTTGCTTGCAGAATCGTTCCGGGACTTCTATGAACGGGATCCTTGGAACGAGTACCTGCGTTGTGCAAATTGTTCTCCTCCGGGAGATTTTGGTGCAGCTGGTCGTTACGACGACCCACGACTTACTCACTGCCCAGTCTGCTCTACTCAACTGGAGCAGTACTGGAGTAATGAACGAGTGAAGGAGTACTTCGAGACGGCAGCCAATAAGCCGAATTTTGGTGGTGTCTTTGGTAAGAACTCTGAAAACGAAGTTGTGGCATGGGTTTGGGGATATGCCGTCTCTAGCGTCGATGAACTTTCGGATTTACCGGAAGGAAATGACGCAGCCTACGTCGACGTCATCGGTGTTCTTCCCGGTTACCGAGACAATACCGTACAGGTGTTTGTCGAGGGACATGCACTTGCTCAGAAAATCTACGGCTATAGGTATTTTGTGACTCGGACACATCGAGATGCTGAATACGTGCAAAAAGCCATGAGCATGTTTGGTTACAAGTTTCTTTGTGAGTCTCTTGATCCAGAGAAAGAGTTCTGGATCTACGACCCTGACGGGATTACGTCCTGAACCCGCGTCCAAGTGGTTCTACAAGGGGTCGGCGAAAGCCGGCCCCTTTCTTCATTTCAAAAAAAACGGATTAGTTATATAATAAGCATTGAAAGAAATTATGAAAAAGACAAAATTTTCAGTCGAATTTAGCCACATATATACTAATGAAGCTTTTAGTGATGAACACAGGCAAAGTATTCAGAGTCTAAAGGAGTATCTTCCTAAGCTGAAAGACGAAGATTACCAGACTTGTGTATTCATCGATAATTACAATTCAACAGAAGACTTGCTCGATGTTGATGATTTCCTAGAAAGATTGAAAAATGAGGGTGTACAGCCAGATTATTATGCGTATGAGGCAGATATGGCTAAGTATACAGAGAAGTTATTGAATATTATTCAAGATAAGAGGCTTCGTAAAAGCTATGAAAAGTATATATCTAAAAAGAATACTTTACCTTGCTCATTCATGACCGCAATTTGGTACTTAATTAGGTTAGGGGTATTTGATAAAGATGCCATTGTCCATAATAGTAAAGGTTTTGTACCTGCTGAGGCTTTAATAAATATCCTGCCTGAAAGATTTAGGGCAGTCGAAGCAAAGACTTTGGATATTATTAACTCTACAAACAACCACGACGCAATCGGGAAAATAGATTATGTATTTTATAGTTCTGGTAACACACACGGCCCATCTATATGAGCATTAGATTAGTAGTATACATATTCACTTTTGTAATGATATTCATAACAGGAATATTTGTATTACTAAATAATAACAAAAATCGCTTGAATCAGACATTTTTTGCTTTTGTAATGTCGGTAGATTTATGGGTTCTGTCGTTAATCTTCGCAGATAATTCTTCCTCATTAGAAATCGTGATGTTTGCTAGCAGGGCTGCATACGTTAGTGCTATTCTAATGTCATTATTTAATCTATATCTTTCCTTTATATTTCCCAATAAACATTTCCGGATAAAAAAGCTAGCACTTATTTTAATTTCAATACCTTCCATATTACTTATTGCTTTTGCCGGAACTTCTTTGGTGGTTCAGTCAGTAAGTATTAAGGATTATGGTGCAGATGTTGTTACAGGTCCAGTTTACATTTTATTCTTTATCTACTTAGTTATCTATCTCGGTATGGCCATGTACAACTATACGATGAGCTTTAGAAAATCGAAGGGTGCAGTGAAACTACAGGTACAGTTTCTACTAATTGGAATACTTATATCTGCCGTAATAGCTGCGATAACTAATCTCGTTTTGGTAGTAATGGGGTTTTCGTCGTTGGGCTATTTGGGCCCACCATCACTGTTGTTATTTATTGGTCTAACAGCATTTGCGATTGTTAAGCATAAATTATTTGATATTCGTGCCGTTGTAGCAAGATCTGTAACCTACGTTCTTACTATTGGTGTAATTGCAATTCTTTATAGCTTGATTGCCTTCCAATTAACAGGTAGGTTCGTAGATAGTCTGAGCCATGGTTGGCGTGATGCAATCTATGTAGTATTAACTGTAATTTTAGCCTTTACATTTTCACCGCTGCGTCGGTTCTTCGAGCGTATTAGTAATCGTATTTTTTATCGAGATAGATACGACAGCCAAGAGTTGGTAAACGAAATTGGGAGAATCTTGGCGTCAGAAATAGACTTAGACAAGGTAAGCTCGCGAGTCTTGCACGAGCTGAGTAAACAAATAAAAATCGACAAGGCCGAAATTATAGTCTTTGGTGAGAACCAACTGTTTTACGAAAACAATGTCTTCAAGAATGGCGGTGGGCAAATTAGCCCAGAAGAACTAAGTAAGCTAGGCCGCATAATAGTGGTAAGAGACGATATTCAAACGAGCGACAAAAAAGAGCTAATGCAAAAATATGGTATTAGTATTAGCCTAGCGCTGCGTACCAGTGAAAAATTTATTGGTTATATGTTGCTAGGAGAGAAGAAGAGTGGCGATATTTATAATGATCAAGACCTAGCAGTTCTCAAGATTATCGCCAACGAGGTGAGTGTGGCTATGGCCAACGCGCTCAGCTATAAAGAAATTCAGCTCTTTAGCGAAACTTTGGCCGAGAAGGTGCGACAGCGTACTGCCCAGTTGCGCCATGCTAACGATCAGCTAAAAGAGCTCGATAAGGCCAAAGATGAGTTTATTAGTATGGCATCGCACCAACTGCGTACACCGCTTACCACCGTTAAAGGGTATGCCAGTATGCTGCAAGAAGGTGATTTTGGTAAGCTAACAAAAGAGCAAATGAAGATTGTCGAGCAAACCTTAGATGGTTCTAACCGTATGGCGCGACTTATAGACGATCTGCTAAATGTTAGCCGCATGGATGCCAACAGATTCTTCTTAGAAGGTAATCAAGTAGATTTAAACAAATTGGTACCAGAAGAGCTCGAGCAGCTAAAATCGTTTGCCGAGAGTAAGAAAGTAGAATTAACGTACGCGGCACCCAAGCAGAAGATTCCAATCATTCAGATAGATGAGAATAAGACGCGTCAAGTGGTTATGAACTTGGTAGACAATGCTTTGCACTATAGCGCACCACCAGCTGGCGGTGGACACGTAAAAGTTAGCTTGGTACTGAATGGTGACTTTGTAGAGTTTTGGGTAGCAGATGATGGTATTGGTGTGCCAGCAGCTGTGCAAAAGAAACTCTTTACTAAGATGTTTCGCGCCCCTAATGCCCAAGGTGTACGCCCCGATGGTACTGGTCTGGGGCTGTATTTAGTAAAAAGGGTAGTAGAGCAGCAGGGTGGTGAGATATGGTTTGAGAGTAAAGAAGGTAAAGGTTCTACCTTTGGCTTTAAGCTGCCACTGAGTGGTATTCCCAAACAAGTTTTAGAAGAGAGCAAGAAGATTGGTGCTAAGGTTGCTGCTAGCCATGCAAAATCTGGTACATAATAATTGACGTAAGGTATAAAAAGAAAGTATGATGTATACATGAGCAAAGTAGTACTCCTCGTTGAAGACAACGATTTTATTCGCAATATGTACCAGTTAAAGCTAGCCAAGGCCGATTTTTCGGTAGTAGAAGCCGTAGATGGCCAGATGGCCCTCGACAAAATTGGCGAGCACAAACCAGACCTTGTCTTGTTAGACCTAATGATGCCGAATGTTAACGGTATAGATGTATTAAAGTCACTTAAAAAACAGAACTTAGTACCAGGCCTACCAGTAATTGTGCTAACTAACGTTATGGACCCACAAACTATCGAGCAAGCCAAAGAGCTTGGTGCACGTGATTATATTGTAAAGACCGACCTTACACCTTCTCAGGTAGTCGAAAAACTCCAACCTTTCTTAAAGTAAGTTTTTATATCCATTAATAAAGCTTTTGCTATCCATTGGTTTTTTGCCGGCTGGCTGAATTTCTATTATCTCTAAGCTGCCGCCTTGGCAGCCATAATAGAGCTTGCCATTATCTACCGATAGTGTTCCTTCGGGAGCATTGTGGGCTGAGCTAAGAGCTTTTGTAATAACAACTTGATTGTCGTTCCAGTCAAAATAACTCTTGGGCCAACCCGCATAGGCATTAATTTGTCGTAGTAGTTCTTGTGGTGAAAGTGAAGGGTCGAGGAGCCCATCTTCTTTTTGGGTTTTGGTAGTAAATGTAGCAGCCGTTTCGTCTTGCTGCATAAGCTCGATATCGCCGGCAATGTAGAGTTGAATCGTTTCGGGCAACAGAGCACAGTTAATTTCCGAAAGCTGTGTGCGCAGATCGATTGCGTTAGTAGAGTCATTGAGTGGCATCTCACCCCAACTTAATATTGGCCCAGCATCTAGCTCGGGTACAATTAACATAATTGTTACTCCGGTAACTTCATCACCATGCAAAATAGCTGCGCGTATTGGGTCGGCGCCGCGCCAGGATGGTAAGAGCGAAAAATGGCTATTCACTATGCCGTGCTCGAATGAGTCGATGACATCTTCGGGAATAATAACGCCGTAGTCGAGTACCACACCAATGCTCGATCTAAATTGCTTGTCGGCCACCAGCGTAGAAAGTTCTTTTTTGCCAGCTGGCTTATATACCGAAATAGCGTTTTGTCGCGCCCACGCAGCTACTTCGGTAGGTCGAGCTTTGCTGTGCTTGGTGCTATCAGGCTTGGTAATTACTGCTTCTATTACAAACTCTTCGGCAAGAGTTTTTAATGCGTCTAGGCTGGTTTGCCCAGTACCAAAAAACACTATCGATTGAGCATTTGCTTTGTTCATTTGTTACTCATCTACCTTTGGTTTATCACCACTTAAGGGAGAAAGTTTGCCGTTTTCGTTCATAGAAAAGAGATTTTTCGCGCTCTTAATGTGGTCTAAAAAGATAACCCCATTCATATGGTCAATTTCGTGCTGTAATACACGGGCCGGGAAGCCCTCGAGGGTTAATCGTACTTCATTACCCTCTAGATCTTCAGCTTTTACTTTTACCTTAAGATAGCGATCTACTCGACCATAAATACCTGGCACACTCAAACAGCCTTCAATATCACTAACTTTCTCTGTGCTATGTTTTACAATCTCGGGGTTAATAAGGCTGGTAAAGTCGTGATTATTTCGGTCTTCAAAGTCGTTACGCACCACGGTTAATTTAATGGGCTCACCTATCTGTATAGCTGCCAGCGCAGCACCAATTTCGCTGTCGTGGTCCCAATTAATGGTAGTTTCAATCATGTCAGATGCCATTTGTTTAATCGCATCATCAACATAGCCGATACGGCGCGACTTCATTCGTAAGACTTTATTTGGTATAGTAACGAGTTTTTGAATCATTTTGCTTTATATTACGCTAATCGGGTCAAATTCTGCTTGCCAGCCTCGAGGCAAAGTGTGCACAATTTTGGTTAATTCGGCGCGAGTTTTGGCCTTAATAATTACCTGCCAAACGTATTTACCACTTTGGCGTTTTTGTAGTGCCGGTGTGGGGCCAAGTACCCGTATCGCGCGATTAGATTGTAGGGTAGTGAGATAATCTGCACTGTGTTTTTCTGCCAATGTAGGGTTGGCATGTGCATACCATAATTTTACCAGATAAACGTAAGGAGGGTAAGCATAACGCTTGCGGGTAGCGAGTTCTTGCTGGTAAAAGAGGGTTGGCGTATGAGTAGCCGCTGCGGTAATGGCAACCTGTTTTGGATTGCGGGTTTGAATAATAACCGTACCCAATTCTTTGCGTCGCCCAGCTCGCCCAGCCGTTTGGGCTAAGAGCTGATAGGTGCGCTCGGTACTGGTAAAGTCGGGTACTGCTAGGCTAGTATCGGCATCTACTATACCAACCAAGCGAAGATTGGCAATATCGAGCCCACGACTTATCATTTGGGTTCCTACTACAATATCTACAGCACCGCTTTGTAGATCGCGAAACAGCGTGTGCATATTTTGCCAGGTAGCATTGTCTCTATCGAGACGAGCTACTCTGGTATCTGGCCACTGGTGAGAAATTTCTTCAAAGAGTTTTTGGGTACCACTGCCAACAAATTTTAGTTCGCCACCGCAATGCTTACAGCTTGTAGGTGGTAAACTTCGGTAGCCACAATAATGACATAGCAAGCGAGCAATATCGCCATGAAAGCTCAGGGCAATGTCACAGTTAGGGCAGCGGGTAGCCTGACCGCACTGGTCGCAAATAAGACTACTCGCGCTACCACGTCTATTTAGCAGTAGTAATACTTGCTTATTATCTTTTAGTGTTTTACTAATTGCTCGGGTTAGTTCGGGAGAAAGCAGGCCAGAAAAATTGTTTTTATCAACTATGGTTACTTCTGGTAAACTGCTGTTGTGTCGCTGGTGCAACTCGGCCAGAGTGAAGATATTTTTATCAACTAAGAATTTTGTATTAACTTGTGGTGTGGCGCTACCAAGCACTAATTGTGCCGGTTTGGTACTCGCAATATGGCCGGCAACATGTAGGGCGTTATAGCGCAAAAATGACTCTTGTTTATAACTTGGTTCGTGTTCTTCATCAATAATTATTAGACCCAAATTATGCAGCGGCATCCACAGAGCACTACGCGGGCCCACTACAATTACCGGTTTGTGTTGCGAGCTTGTATTGCACTCTAGCCAGATGCGCTTACGCTCGGCTACACTTAGCCCAGAATGAACAATGTAGAGAGTATCAAAATGTGCTGCCAACCTATCTGCTAGCTGAGTAGTGAGCATAATTTCGGGTACTAAAACAACTGTTGAACTTTTTTTCTTTAGAGCCTCGGCAATTAGGTGAAGATAGACTTCGGTTTTGCCAGAGCCGGTAATCCCCTCGAGTAACGTAGGTTTAGTAGACTGCACAATTCGCTCTAACGCTATCTGTTGCTCACTATTGAGTACATTAAGAGGTTTGAGCGGTTTTTTTGAGCTTGAGGTAGATGCATTTCTTGGTTTGGCCCGCAAGCCCGAAGGCAAGAGAGTTGTCCAGACAGCATATGGACTGGCTACATAATACTCTTTTAGCCACTCGGCAGTTTCGAGCAAATATTTGGGTAACAGTGGAATATGCTCGTATATTTTTGTCACGGCTTTTAGACCAGTAATATTGGCAGGTTTTGCCGACTGTATCTGTAATACCACCCCGAGACTCGATCGTTTACCAAACGGAACCTCACAAATCTGACCTACCTTTAGCTGGGTATCAGAGCTATACCAAAACGTTTTACCATCTTGGCCGGTAAAATTTGCTACGTCCACTCGCACAAAGTATCCTGGCTTCATATCTCTATTATATCGTCTTTTGTTCGCTAAAACGTAAAAAATCGAGAGTTGCATTACCAAGTAGCAATCTGATAAACTACTGATTATATGAAAAAGCGAGTTCGAGCGTGAAGGTTCAGACAAAGTTTTATTTACTGTGTGTTTTTGTGTTTGTGGCAATTTTGTTTGCGCTGCCTCGCGAAGATAAGATTCTCTCAGCCCTTGGTATAAAAGACACTGCGCCAAAGGTACGACAAGGACTCGATTTGCAGGGTGGGGCGAGTTTGTTGTATCAAGCCGATTTGTCTAAAACGAATGCTGCTGACAAACAAAAAGCTCTCGACGGGGTAGTAAATGTTATTAACAAGCGAGTAAATGTTACCGGTACGTCAGAAGTAGTGGTACAGCAGGCGAGTGGTAATAGAATATTAGTAGAATTACCCGGTATTAAAGATACCGAAGAAGCCATCTCGCTAATTGGTAAAACTGCTCAACTAAACTTTTATGCTGTCTCAACCGAGAACACCCTTACTCCAACTGACATTTCTGGTAAAGATCTTGATAACGCTACAGCCGATATTGATACACAATCTGGCCAGCCAATTATTACTTTTACGATGAAATCGGATGCTACGCAAAAGTTTGCCGATCTAACCACCAAGATTAATCAATCGGGCGGAAGACTACTTATTATTCTCGATGATCAACCACTCTTTAATGGTACGGTAAGCCAACCAATTACTGATGGTCGTGGACAAATGACAGGATTTAAAAATATAAAAGATGCTCAGCAGACTGCAGTATTACTCAATGCTGGTGCACTGCCAGTGCCAATTAATTTAGTGCAACAGCGAACAGTGGGAGCGAGCTTGGGGAGTGAGTCGGTGAGTAAAAGTCTTATTGCGGGCATAATTGGCCTTGCTGCAGTTGTCTTGTTTATGATTGCCTACTATCGTTTAGCCGGTGTAATCGCCAGTGTTGCGTTGGGTGTATACACTATAATTAATATTGATATATTTAAGCTGAGTGGAATGGTTGGTCTGCCAATTGTACTTACTTTGGCGGGTATAGCTGGTTTTATTTTGAGTATTGGGATGGCGGTAGATGCCAATATTCTTATCTTCGAGCGCTGGAAAGAAGAGGTTAGGGGTGGTGCAAGCCTGCAGGCCGGTTTGCAATCTGGCTTTAAACGCGCCTGGAGTAGTATTCGTGATTCTAATATTTCTACTCTTATAACCTGTGTAATTTTGTACTACACCGGCTCTACAGTTATTAGAGGTTTTGCGGTTACGCTGGCAATTGGGGTGCTAGTAAGTATGTTTACTGCAATTACGGTTAGCCGCACTCTACTCGAGATGGTTATACGTAGTGAATGGGGTAGCCAAGAGCGGTGGTATGGTTATCTACACAAAAAAAGCAAGCAAGCAAAGAAGGTGGCAAGCAAATGAATCCCGTTAGACATTACATCAAGCGTCCGGTTAACCAAAACATGAAAACAACTATTACCGAGAAAAAGTCTGTTGATTATCTTGGAGGTCTAACGGGATGAATATTGTAGGTAAACGAAAGATTTGGTTTACAATATCGCTCCTTATTCTTGTACCCGGGCTTTTGGCGTTGTACTTTTGGGGACTCAAACCAGGAATAGACTTTACCGGTGGACAGGTAATGGAAGTAAGCGGTGGACAAAATCAAACCGAGGTTATTAGTATTGTGAGTCCTACCGGTGTAAAAGATGTGACGGTCACTACCTCAGGATCGGACAAACTTCTTATTCGCTATAGCGATAAAGGCGTGGGTGATTCAGAAAAGATACATCAAGAAATAAAGGCCAGATTAGCGCAGAAAGGATATATTGAATCTTCGTTTGATTCGGTAGGCCCAGCGGTTAGTAAAGATATTACCCGCAATGCGATACTAGGTGTTGCTTTGGCTGCCCTTGCCATTGTTCTCTATATTGCCTTCGCGTTTCGTAATACACCACCCCCTGTTAGTCCCTGGAGTTTTGGAGTAACGGCTGTAATTGCACTAATGCACGATGCTCTATTGGTACTCGGGGTGTTTGCTATTCTGGGTCATTTCTTAGGGGTTCAGGTAGATGCTCTCTTTGTTACGGCGGTACTTACTGTAATTGGCTTTTCGGTACACGATACTATTGTGGTTTATGATAGAATTCGCGAAAACCTCCGCCGCTATAACAAACCTTTTGAGGTGGTTGTAAACGAAAGTATTCTCGAGACCTTTGCTCGCTCAATTAATACTTCTGTTACGGTATTAATTGTTCTTTTGGCCTTCTTCCTCTTTGGTGGCGGCTCTATTAAGTTCTTTATTCTCGCACTCTTAATTGGTATTCTCTCTGGAACGTATTCATCTATCTTTAATGCCGCACCATTACTGGTGGTATATAACAACTGGAAGATCAAACGCGCCAAGCGCCCGAGTAGCAAAAAACCTAAAAAAGCCAGCTAAAAAGAACGAGTTTTTAGCGGATTACCATATAGGCAATTAGTAAGGCACCAATTACTAGTAATCCTGCCAAAGCGGGCAAGAGATAACTGCCGGCATTCTGCTCGGGCGTAACTTCTGTATAGTCTTTGTTAAGCTCACTGAGGGCCTTTTCGGTTAGATGTGGATTGTATTCTGCGTTATGGTCGCTGTAGCTTGCCTCGGGTGGCATGATAGGCATGGCTGTTACACTTGGTTTTGGTGGTGGAGCGGCTTCAGCTAGTCTTGCCGGTAAACCTTGCTCTTGTATAGATGGTGCCGGTAGTTCAGGGGTTTTTTCTAGGGTTTGTATTTCGACAATTTGTGGAACAACAAATTTTTTTACCTTATGGCGAATCTTGCTGTGGCTTTTTGACTTTTCTTGTTTCTCGGGGTGCATATCTGGCTGAACCGGAGCAAACTTTGAATGGGTAGAGTGAACACTCTTTTTGTGCTTAGGGGTAGCAGAGCTCGAAATTGGCATGCTAGCAACCTTTTCAAACCCATAGACAGATCCACAACCATGACAAAGATAACCGACTATCGATCGGGTAAGTTCGGTATTACATTCGGGGCAATATTCGACGTTCATAATAGCTTGTTTTTATCTTCGTTGTTTATTTTACCTATTTGTATATAGTATAGCATAAAAACTTTCAAAAAAGTGTTGTAATTGTGACATTTATTGCGGTATACTAGAGATAACAAGTGAGGGAAAAAAAGAGGGGAAAACCAAGATAAAAATGCTGCAATATTTTATTACATCTAAGACGCGTCGAAAAATTATTATGCTTTTTTCGAAATACCCTGATTATAAGATACATATTCGTGGACTAGCGAAGATTATTAAAGAAGATCCTGGCAATATTGCTCGCGAGCTTACGCGTCTTGAGAAAATCGGCTACGTACGCTCATCTAAAGATGGTAACACCAAAATTTATTGGGCCAATCAGACATTTTTGCTGTTTAAAGAATTACAGAGTATGGTATTAAAAACATCCAATAAGAGGTCGTAATGCGTTAATATCGTTCGTCAGTTTCGTTAAAAAAATAACAAAAACAATAAACAAGGTAGTAAAAACAATGATACAAAAAGCAAAAAAATTCTTTCGTCCCCTTTCTCGCAAAAGCAGTTATGAGCTAGCCGAGCAAAGACAGAACAAACGTATAAAGACACAAGAATACTTACAAAATCGCCGCAGTTTTGCTGTTCCAGCAACTCCCATGGGCTTTAAAACTCGCAGCACTTCAGCGTATTTCTTAAGTAATTATCGCTAGAATGTATCTCTAGTATCGATCAGCAGTTTTCCTGGTTGGCTTTGCGTTATAATAGAGAGTATGAAGACACACTGGGAGTATTTGCCAGAGGTAAAAGATGGCTCTACATTGGCTGAGCAGGTTTTGCTTGGGCGGGGGTTCTCTAAAGATGAAGCACAGTACTTTATGGGTGCCGACTACACCAGTGGGCTGAATGATCCATTACTCTTAAATGGTATGAAGACAGCGGTGAAGCGACTTATGCAGGCTCGAGAACAAAAAGATACCGTAGTTATCTATGGGGATTACGATATTGATGGTATTACTGCATCGGCATTGTTGTACGATTTTTTCGAGCAAATTGGTTTACAAGCAGAAACCTACATTCCTGACAGGTTTAGTGAGGGGTATGGTATTAATAAATCGGCTCTCAAGAGCCTTAAAGAGAAAGGTGCAGACCTGGTTATTACCGTAGATTGTGGCGTCAACTCTGCCGTCGAGGCTAACTATGCGCAAAAAATTAACCTCGATCTTATTATTACCGACCATCACGAGCCAATTGGCGAAAAGCCAAGTGCTCTGGCGGTTATTAACCCAAAGCTACCCAGACAAAAATATCCATTTACCGAGCTAGCCGGTGTTGGCGTGGCATATGCACTGGTACGAGCGATTATTGCACTACATCCCAACACAGTGCCCGAAGGGCAAGAAAAATGGCTGCTCGACCTGGTAGCACTTGGCACAATTTGCGATGTGGTACCGCTGATTAACGAAAACCGAATTTTGGCTAGATATGGATTAATGGTCGCTCAAAAGGGACGCCGACCAGGGTTTCGGGCTTTGGCGAAAGTAAGTGGTACAGATCTGAGTAAAGTAAGTGAGACCGATTTTGGGTTTCGGTTTGGCCCACGACTAAATGCTGCCGGCAGAATAGACCATGCCCGGGTGGGCTTGGCTACACTATTGGCGCAGACAGACGGTGAGGGAGAGGAAAATGCCCAAAAACTTCAGTTACTCAATACCGAACGACAGGCTACCACTGCCGAAATCTTAGCCTCTGCCAAAAAGAAAGCAAGAGAGTATAAGCAAGATTGTATTCTGGTGCTTTCCGACCCTGACTGGTCGCATGGTACTGTTGGTATTGTGGCATCTAATCTTTCGGAAAAGCTGCGTAAGCCCACGATTCTTTTGCAAGAACTTGGTGACACCGCCAAAGGTTCGGCGCGAAGTCTGGGTAAGTTCTCGATTATCGATGCGATAGAATCCGCTAGTCAGTATCTCGATAAGTTTGGTGGCCATCATTTTGCCGCTGGTATGACGTTACCAACAGAAAATATTGCAGCATTCCGCCACGCTATTAACCAATACGGCATAAAAAATTTAAATGTCGAAGATATATTAAAGACATATACTATCGATGTAGTACTAAGCCCAGATAAAATCACCCAAGAATCTTACCAAGAAGTGAGATTATTAGCACCATATGGTAATGCTCATCCACAACCACTCTTTGCTACTACGTTTGAGGTTTTTAGTCTCCGACCAATCGGTAAAGACTTAAATCACCTTAAACTTCAGTTGCGAGCCAATAAAAACATTTACTCTGCTATAGCCTTCTCTAAAGCGGCGGCGTGGAAAGATCTTAAAATTGGTGAATCGTATGAATTTGCGTATTATTTGAGTGAAAATGAATGGCAAGGTGTACGCGAAATCCAACTCGAACTGGTAGATGTAATAATTACTACAGAAAATAAAAAAGAATAAATAAACTATACAAACACACCAAAAAATACTTTAAATAAAGCAAATAATCATACTTATTTATAAAAACAAATGTGTTCAATATGCGCATTAGGCACTTTGCTGCAGTGAAGCATATAATCTACTTGCCAGAAGTCTAAAATTTCGCTATAATAAGGCAAGCATTTAGCGAGGCAACAAAAATAGCCACGCTCTAATCAATTTTGCTTATCATTTTTAAGAAAGGAAACAACTTTTGTTACAAGTTACTCTCAAAGAAGGTGAATCAACCGAAAGTATGGTTCGTCGATTTAATAAGAAGGTTATTCAATCTGGTATTGTTGCTACTGCTCGTAAAAAACGGTATTTCGAAAAACCACTTAGTAAGCGTGAAGCACGCGAAGTAGCTATTCGTAAACGTATTCGCAAAGAAGCAAAAACCCGCGAAATACTAGGAATTCGCTAGTCATGACAGATTCCCTCCAACCTAAAGAGAATACCAAGCCCCTCAACGACCTTTCTCAGTTGGAGGCTGATTTAGCCGAAGCCTCAAAGGCTCGTGATCAAATTCGATTGACTGTTTTGCGTTTACTGAAGACTGCACTGTTAAATTACAAAATTGAAGTCGGCGAAGATTTATCGCCCCAACAGATAATGTCAGTCTTGCAAAAAGAAGCTAAAAAACATCAAGATTCTATCGAGCAATACAAAAATGCTGGTCGAGAAGATTTAGTAAAAGAAGAAACTGCCGAGCTAGAAATTATAGATGAGTATTTACCGGCCAAAATGAGCCAAGCAGACCTCGAAAAGCTGGTAGATGAAGCAATAGCCGAAGTGGGTGCAACCTCAATGGCCGATATGGGTAAGGTAATGGGTGTAGCGCAGAAAAAATCTGCCGGTGCAGCCGATGGCAGCCAGCTTAGCGCCATAGTAAAATCACGATTGTCTTAAACGTTCACAACCTCCATGAATAATACAATTGTTATGAATACACCACTGCCTGAGGGTATTACGAAATCTGTTTTGCAACAGGCTCTGAATACTACACTGGCTATGCAAAATGCACAGCTCGATGGTGCGGTTCATGTATCATTTGTTACTCGGGCTGAGTCGCGTAAGATAAATGCTGGTAATACAGGCAATGACTATCCAACCGATGTACTTAGTTTGCACTACCCGGTAGATAAGCACGAAAAAGGTCTGGCAGCAGCAGAGATAATTATTTGTACACCAATTGCACGCCTCCAAGCCAAGCAGTATAATGTAAGTCTGCAAAACGAAGTTTGCTTATTGTTTGTTCATGGCGTGCTACATATTCTCGGAAACGATCATCAAACATCGAGCGAGCAAGAGCTATACCAACAAACTCAGAACGAAATTATGAAAAAACTCAAACTCACTGCTAGGAATATGTCATGGTAACCCTAAAGAGTTTTCGATATGCGGCGCATGGTTTGCGTATGGTGTTAAGCTCTGAGCGAAATGCTCGTATTCATGTTTTTTTTGCTATCTTGGCATTATTACTCAGTATTGTACTTAAGATAGACCTGCAAGAGTGGTTGTTTGTGGTAGTCTCGATAGCCCTGGTATTTTTTGCCGAGATTACCAATACAGCGATAGAAAAGAGCCTCGATCTTATTAGTCAAGAAAACAATCAGTTAATAAAAATTATCAAAGACATGACCGCCGCAGGTGTGCTGGTAACCGCTATTAGTGCAATTATTGTTGCGGTTGTCATTTTTGTACCCAAGCTCGCTGAAATAATGATGCATATTGTAGGTAAATAAATTGAGACAGTGTATTGTTTTTCTTGGTAAGACTGGCTCGGGGAAAGATACTCAAGCTGATTTACTGACTCAAAAATATCAAGTAGACATTATTCGTCTGGGTGATTTGGTGCGCGAACGAGCCAAGACAGACTCGAGTGTTGCAGAAACGCTTGCGCGCGGTGAATTGGTAGAAGATAGTATTGTCGATACGCTCTTAATAGAGCAAATACATACGTTGAGCCCCGATGCTATCTTTGTAAGCGATGGATACCCGCGACAGAGAGAGCAGGCTAGCGCGCTAGTGCATTACCTTAAAGACGCTAGCGCTGAGCTGGTAGCGGTCGTATATTTTGCAGTTTCTGATACTGAGGTAAAATTACGATTAAAACTGCGAGCTAGAGAAGATGATGCGCCAGATGTAGTGATCGAGCGGCTGAAAGAGTTTAAAGAATATAGTGAGCCAGTAGTAGAACATTTTCGTCACGCCAACCCTGATGCTTTTATCGAGATAGACGCTAGCAAATCACCAGAGGAGATCTTTAAACAGCTAGAAACCGCTCTGAATAGTAAATTAGCCTTACCGCTACGATGATGAAAACCCAAATTAAAACACCAGAAGAAATTGAAAATATGCGCCAGAGCGGTCGAATTTTGGCCGAAATTTTGCAAATTGTGGCCGATGCCACGCAGCCAGGAGTAACAACTGCGCAGTTAGACGGCCTAGCCGCTGAAGAGTTGAAAAAACGTAAAGCCAAGGCTGCTTTTTTGGGCTATAACGGGTTTCCGGCAAGTATTTGTATATCTATTAATAATGAGATAGTACATGGTATTCCTGGAGAAAAAGTAGTGCAAGACGGGGATTTAGTGGGTCTGGATTTTGGTGTTGAATTTAATGGCATGATTACCGATTCTGCAGTTACTGTGCCGGTTGGTAAAGTGAGCCCGGCGGCGCAAAAATTGCTGACTTTTACACAGAAAGCGCTCACTGATGCTATTGGTATCCTAAAAGATGGTGTACGTGTCGGCAGTATTGGTGCGCAGATAGAAGCCACCCTAGAAGAGGGTGGGCTAAAAGTTATTGATGTATTAGGTGGTCATGGAGTTGGCCATACTGTGCACGAAGATCCATTTATTGCCAACTTTGGTACCAAAGGTACCGGCCAGGCACTCAAAGCCGGTATGACGATTGCTCTTGAGCCAATTGCTTCACTTTCTACGCACGAGACTCATCTGGCCGATGATAGCTGGACCTACGTTACCGAAGACGGTAGTTTGTCTGCCCAATTCGAGCACACTATTCTTATTACAGAAGACGGAGCCGAAATTTTAACCTTGCCATAGGGTGGAAGCTCGTTTGCAATCATAAGCTTAAAACCGGTATAATTGTTACATATGAGCACAAAGCAAAAACACGAAGCCACCTATGTTGGTCTAGATATTGGTAGTAGCAAAGTTGTTTGCGTTGTTGGTTTAGCTCAGGCCGAATCGGCCACCCCAAGTATTATTGGTCTCGGTGTAGCGCCGCTTAGTGGCGTGCGACGTGGTGTGGTAAATGACGTCGAAGAAACGGTAAGCGCTATTACCGCTGCTTTAGAAGAAGCCGAGCGAATGAGTGGGGTAGCTATCGAGCGGGCAACCATTAATGTTGATGGTGTTCAGGTGCAATGTATGAACTCTAAGGGCGTGGTAGCAGTGGCCCGTGCTGATCATGAAATTGCTCTTGAAGACCTTGCCCGTGCCGAAGAAGCTGCCAGTGCCATTACGCTGAATGCTAACCGACAACTTTTAAGTGTTATTCCGCGCTCATACTCAGTTGACGACCAAACCAATGTAGTCGATCCGGTAGGTATGAATGGTATTAAGCTAGAAGTTGATACGCATATTCTTACCGTTTCTATTCCGGCTATGAAAAACCTCCACAACTCGGTATTTCGATCGGGTATTGCCATTAATTCTCAACTACCCACGCCACTTGCCGCCGCCAAGGCTATCTTAAAACTTAGTGAAAAAGAAGCGGGCGTAGCCGTAGTACATATTGGCTCTGAAACTACTGGTATCGCAATTTATCAAGATGGCATGATTAGCTATACCTCTATTTTGCCGATAGGCAGTAATAATATTACCAAAGACTTAGTGTATGGCTTGCGCACTACCCCAGAAGTGGCCGAAAAAATTAAGCTCGATCATGCCATTGCCGGTCGACCAATGGGTAAGACAAACAAAAAAATAAATCTAGAAGATTATGGTGCTGCGGGTAATGTGTATCAATATGACATTGATACAATTGTGCATTCTCGTTTGGAAGAAATTCTCACCCTTGCTAAGGACGAAATTGTAAAAGTAGTAAAAGACACCAAAGTATTAGCCAATGGCATTATTTTAACCGGTGGTGGAGCGAATATGGCCGAACTCGGTCGTTATGCTACCGAAGTGTTTAAAGCACCCGCTCAAGTGGCGAAAGTCTCACATATTAGTGGTGTTGCCGAGCATATTTCTGACCCCACCTATGCTGCAGCTATTGGTTTAATGTTAGAGGATATGCAGCAGCCCAAAAATACCAAACGAATTGGTCATAATAATGTTCTTCGTAATGTTTCTGCCAAAGCAATTTCAATTATAAAAGGGCTTTTGCCGTAAAGCATAGTAAAATCAAAGACTAGTCGAGACGCCAAAAAAGGTGTCTTTTTGTGTGGCAACCGAACAAAAAATAAATGCCTATTGAACACATTATTTAATCATAAGGTTTTTTAAAAAAAGTTGAATAAAAATGTTGTATTAAGTTAAGCAAAGCGCTATACTAATATTATCTCTTGAAGCGTAACAAGAGTGTGTGGCAAGGATTTTATCCTGTTCTGGCAGGCCATCTCTGGCCTGCCTTTTTAGAAGAAATTATTACAAATTTGTATGAGAGAAAAGGAGAACGTTCTATGGCAGAAATTTTGCCAGAAATAGAAACATTTGCCCGCATTAAAGTTGTTGGTATTGGCGGGGGTGGTGGCAACGCTCTAAATCGCATGGTTCAATCGAAACTACGCGGTATTGATTTTGTCTCTATTAATACTGATGCTCAAGCGCTTCATTACTCACAGGCGAATAAAAAAGTCCATATTGGCAAAGAAGCCACCAAAGGTCTTGGTGCTGGTGCTAATCCAGATATTGGTCGTCAGGCAGCTGAAGAATCTGAAGCCGATATTTATGAAGCACTCAAAAACTCAGAAATGGTCTTTATCACAGTCGGTACTGGTGGTGGTACAGGTACAGGAGCTGCACCTGTTGTGGCCCGTATTGCCAAAGAAATTGGTGCCCTAACTGTTGGTATAGTAACAAAACCGTTCACTTTTGAAGGTGATCGACGACGTAAAATATCTGAACAAGGCATTGAAGAACTCCGCGACAAGGTAGATACCCTTATTGTTATTCCGAATGATAGAATTTTACAGATAATTGATCGCAAAACTTCATTACTTGATGCTTTTGGTGCCGTAGATGATGTACTGAAACAGGGTGTGCAGGGTATTGCCGATCTTATTACCGTAAATGGATTGGTAAATCTTGATTTTGCCGACGTAAAATCGATTATGTCAGATGCTGGCTCGGCCTTGATGGGTATTGGTCAAGGAGCTGGTGATACCCGCGCTATCGATGCGGTTAAACAAGCTATGGATTCACCACTATTAGAAGTATCAATTACTGGTGCTAAAGGTGTACTTATTAACTTTACTGGTGGGCGTGATATGGGTATGCACGAGATTGAAGAAGCCGCTAAGTTGGTGCACGATGCTGTCGATCCAGAAGCCAACATTATCTTTGGTACTGTAATTGATGAAAATATAACTGGAGAAGTACGGGTTACTCTTGTGGCAACCGGTTTTGAAAGTGATCGTTTTGGTTCTATGCTGGGCTTTACTGCAAACAATCGCGAAGAAGTCCCAGCCGCAACTAGTGCATCGAGCTCTTTTAGTACTAGCAACACTCCAGCTCGCGAAGAAGTTACTCAGGTTGATGAATACGAAAACCAACACCAAGAACGCAACTTGCGTGTTCCCTTCTTGCGCAGAGAAAAACCACAGCCCATTGAAGATACTGATACAGTGCCGATGATCCAAGCTGAACCAGTCGAGAGCGAACCAAATGAACCACCAGTAGATGAAGAGATAATCGGTTTCGAGCTTGACGAAACTATGCTTTCTACTGAAAGTGAGCAACCAAAGCTAGATAAAAGTGAACCAATTGTTGAAACTGTTGAACCAAGTTTTTCTGAAGAAGATGAAGACAATTTGGACAAGCCTGCTTTTTTGCGCCACAACAAAAAAGTGAGTGGACAAGGTAACGATGATGATATCCCATCATTTATTAAACGAAAATTATAGTTAGGTACTAAATAAATGAAGTGCCCGGTTTGTAACCATACCGATATCCGGGTATTAGAGTCGCGCGATGGCAGCGATGATGTTTCGATTCGACGCAGACGCGAATGTGCGCAGTGTGGGGCACGTTTTACTACCTATGAGAGAATAGAAATTCCGCATTTAATGGTAATTAAAAAAAATGGCGAGCGTGAGAGTTACGATAGGGCAAAATTGGCGCGCGGTATTTATAGGGCGGTAGAAAAACGACCTGTTTCTGCCGAAACTGTCGAACAAATGCTGGCTCGACTTGAACAGACCATTCTATCTGGCAACAAACAAGAAATTACCAGTGAAGAACTGGGTGAAATGGTAATGAGAGAGCTCATAGCCATTGACGATGTGGCTTATGTGCGTTTTGCCAGTGTATATCGAAGCTTTACAGATTTAGCGAGTTTCGAAAAAGAGTTCCACCAGCTCAAAAAACGCCAAAAGCCGCAAAAATAGCATATGTACAAAATAATTACGCAAAAACTGCATAAAATACTATAAAAAAAGCATATTATTAGTAAATTGTTTGCGCTTAGATACTAAATAGCCCACAATAGGATGTATGCAAATTAAAGTCTTTTTTAAAGCCAGTGTCGGTATTACCGAAGAACTTCAACTCCTACTCGACCAACTAACTGAGTCTGGTATGGAATATTCGCTTTTTGATGTTGAAGAGAGTGAGGCTGCTGCAAGCGCCGAAGCCCTTGATATTGTTGATACTCCTGCAGTTGTTGTTACTCGCGCCGATGGTGCACCAGTGCATATCTGGCAACATAGTTTACCCCAAGCTAGCCAAGTGGGAATGGCTTTAGGACGTATCTAAATACTTGCTTGAAGCTGCCAGCTATTGTATACTGGCACTAGATACATGCGTTCTGCTCGATAATGAAGCAGATGAGTGGTTATCACCCACGAAGCAGCGGGAAGAACCTCTTGAAGCTAAGAGTAAGTAGACCCCGACGTAATTGTCTCGTAAGGACAGATAATGAAGTTTTTCTCTATGATAAAACAAGAGAGAAAGTCAGGTGGTACCGTTCGGAGACACCGCCGAGCCCTGACACCGCTTTTTGCCTCACTGGCAAAAATATTTAGCGGTGTTTTTTGTTATTTATAAGGAGAAATGTGTGAAAAAACTTACCCCGTACAATGCCAAGCAAGTTGAAGAAGAAATGCTTACATTCTGGAGAGAAAATGATATTTTTCAGCGTTCTCTCGAGCAAACAAAGCAAGGCGAACCCTTTAGTTTTTACGATGGGCCGCCATTTGCCAATGGTTTGCCACATTTTGGACATAGTTTGGTAACCAGCATTAAAGACTCTATAGGACGGTTTCAAACCATGCGCGGGCGATACGTAGAACGTCGTAATGGCTGGGATTGTCATGGCCTGCCAGTAGAGTTTGAGATAGAAAAAAAGCTCGAAATCTCAGGCAAAAAACAGATTGTTGAATATGGCATAGATAAATTCAATGCAGCTTGTAAGGAATCGGTTTTTACCTATAAAAAAGACTGGGAAGAGTTTTTTGAACGAATAGGTCGCTGGACAGACAAAGAGCATGCCTATGCTACGATTGATACCAGTTTTACCGAATCGGTCTGGTGGGTATTTGCTCAGATATACAAAAAAGACCTGATCTATAAAGGCTATAAGAGTATGCCATATTGTCCGCGCTGTGCCACACCATTGAGTAATTTTGAAGTAAATGAGGGATATAAAGACAACGTATTAGACCCGAGTTTGTATGTGAAATTTAAGCTAGAAGGTAGTGAAGAATATATGCTTGCCTGGACAACAACACCATGGAGCTTACCTGGCAATGCTGCACTAGCCGTTAAAGAAGACGCCGACTATGTTAAGGTAAAGCTTGCTGATGATAATGGTAAGAGTGAGGTGTTAATTCTGGCTGAAAAGCGCCTAGAAAGCCTTAATGCCGATACATTTGAGGTGCTAGAAAAGCTAAAAGGAAAAGACTTGATTGGTCTAAGTTATGAGCCGGTGTTTAAGTTACGTAATATGCCTCTTAGTGATAATCTGTACAAAATTTGGCCTGCCGAGTTTGTCAGTATAGAAGATGGTACCGGCGTTTTGCATGTTGCACCAGCTTTTGGTGAAGATGATCTCGCGCTTGGTCAAGCCAATGATATTCCAGTACTGCAAACTGTTGATACTGAAGGAAAGGTGAAGTCGGGTATTGGTCTTGAAGGCTTTGAAGGAAAATTCTTTAAAGGTGCCGATAAGATAGTTATTGAAGAGCTTACTTCTCGGGGTTCTGTATATGCTGCCGAAACTTTCAAGCATACCTATCCCTTCTGTTACCGCTGTGACACCCCGCTTCTGTATTACGCTATTGACACCTGGTTTATTGCTGTCTCGAAGATAAAAGACCAGCTTCTGACTACTGCCAAAGATATTCATTGGACTCCAGAAAATATTAGCACTGGTAGGTTCGGTAAATGGCTTGAAGGCGCGCGCGATTGGGCAATTAGCCGTAATCGCTATTGGGGGGCTCCGGTACCTATCTGGGTAAATGAGGCCGATGAAACCGACTATATAGTTATAGAAAGTATTCAACAGCTTCAGGAGCTTGCAGAGGGCACACCAGATTTAGATGACCTGCACCGTCCGTATATAGATAATGTCATTATTAAAAAAGACGGTAAAACCTACCGACGAGTAGAAGAAGTAATAGATTGTTGGTTTGAATCAGGTTCTATGCCGTACGCACAAAAGCACTTCCCGTTTGAGAATACAGAGCAATTTGAGCAAAGTTTTCCAGCCGACTACATTGGCGAAGGACTCGATCAAACCCGGCTATGGTTTTACGTATTGCACGTTATCTCGACTATTCTACTTGATAAGCCAGCCTACAAGAATGTATTGGTTAATGGCATGATAATGGCTGCTGACGGACAAAAACTCTCAAAACGCCTTAAGAATTATCCACCAATTGAAGATGTTTTTGCGACAGAAGGTGCAGATAGTTTGCGGTTCTATTTGCTATCGAGTGCGCCAGCGGTAAATGCCGACTATATGCGTTTTGATAGAACAGCCCTACGCGATATTAACCGCAACCTCTTTATGACCCTCGGTAATAGTGTGTCATTCTTATCGATGTATGCAGAAATTGATGGCTGGAAGCCACACAGTTTGGATATGCCTACTAAACTAACCAACCCGCTCGATAAGTGGTTGGTGGCTTTGGTGAATACTACAGTAGCTAACTGTACTGCTGCAGCCGAGAATTACGATTTAGCCAAGGCAAGCTGGCCGGTGTATGAGCTCGTAGACGAACTTTCCAACTGGTACATTCGTCGTAGTCGACGCCGCTTCTGGAAGAGCGAAGACGATAATGATAAGGCTGATGCCTATAGAACACTTCACTGGGCTTTGGTAACGGTTTGCCAGCTTCTCGCACCATATTCTCCATTTGCCGCTGACTATTTCTACCGACACCTAGTAGAAGATATTGCAAAAGCACCAGATTCTGTCCATCTCAGTCAGTGGCCGGTCCCAGATCCTAAGCAAGAAACGACCATCTTAGAGCAAATGTCTCTTGTGAGACAGGTTGTTAATGATGGTCTAGCAGCACGTGCTAGTGCTGGAATTAAAGTACGCCAACCATTGGCGAAAGTAACACTACATTGCCCGCATGTGCTGAGCAAAGAGTTAACATCGATTATAACCGACGAGTTGAACACCAAAAGCATTGTTGTAAAAAAAGCCGATAAGTTAAATGTTGTATTGGACACAAATATTACTCAAACTCTTCAAAATGAGGGATGGGTAAGAGAGGTAATACGGAATGTACAACAGGCGAGAAAAGAGGCAGATCTCGATGTAGAGAATCGCATTACGCTTAGTTTGGTGAGCGAAGACAAAAAGCTACAAACAGCAATTAACGAGTTCGAAAAACTACTCAAAACTGAGGTATTAGCTACATCATTCGTTCAAAATAATCAAAATCATGCTTTTACAAAGAATGTTACAATTGAGGGTATGACATTAACAATTTCTTTGCAAAAGGCGTAAGTAAATGCAGAATCGCCTGCGATTTCAATTTCGTAAGACCGATTTAATATTGCTAGCAGCTACTGGGCTCTTGGCGGCTTTGGGTTTGCTTATCTTATATTCTGCTGGTATTCAAAATGCTGGCAGTAATCAACTAGATACGAGTAAACAAGTTCTGTATGTACTTGTGGGTTTTGGCCTACTATGGCTATTTGCCAGATCTGATTATTCAATTCTAAAAAACTATAGCCGGGTAATCTATATTGTTATGGTGGGCCTTCTGCTTATAGTAGAAGTCTTTGGTGCTACTCGACTTGGTGCCACGCGTTGGATAAACCTCGGATTCTTTCAGTTTCAACCGTCTGAGTTTGCCAAACTCGCACTCACTATTGTTCTGGCTAAGTTTTTCTCTGTAAATTATGACCAGAGTGATAAGTTTAAGTATCTGGTATATTCTTTACTATATTTGTTGCCACCACTCGTTTTGGTCGTAGCCCAACCAGATTTAGGTACAGGAATGGTCTTAAGTGTTATCTGGCTTTCTATGGCAATGTGCTCTCGCATAAAAAAACGCTATTTTTTAATTGGTGCTGTGGCTCTTATTGTAGCAATTCCACTTATTTTGCCGCATTTAGCACCGTACCAACGCCAACGCATAACGACGTTTTTTGAGCCAACCGCCAACCCAACTGGTACGGGCTACAATGTAAACCAAGCTATTATTGCGGTTGGATCGGGCGGATTACTAGGCCAGGGTCTTAGCTCTGGCTCACAATCACAGGGTAATTTTTTACCATCACAACACACCGACTTTATCTTTGCTGTGTTATCTGAAAAACTCGGTTTTCTTGGAGCGCTGGTGTGTATCGTGCTCTACTGTGTACTGGTAGTGCGTGCTCTCTGGATAGCGAAAAATTCATCTGATAGGTTTGGTACGTTCTTGGCAATTGGTATAGCTACCATGTTTGCGTTTCATGTAGTTATTAATATTGGTATGAATATTGGCATATTGCCGGTTACGGGGATTCCTTTGCCCTTTATATCGGCCGGGGGCACAAGTATGTTAATCTCGCTTGTTTCGGTAGGTATTTTAGAAAGTATCTATGCTCGTCGACGAACACTTACCGTAGGAAGCAAAGAAGTCTATGAATAGACGACGAAGTGCCAATGCTTTTGGCCTGAGTTTAGCTGCAATTATTATTGGCACCCTCCTTATTTATGCAGGTGTATACCGAAACCACAGCCAGGCTGGTAGTAATAGAAGTGCTACATTTAAGGTAGTACGTGTGGATGATGGTGATACAGTGGTGGTAGATTGGAATGGTCAAAAACGAACTATTCGACTGATTGGGATGGATACACCAGAAGTGGTTGACCCGCGCAAACCCGTGCAGTGTTTTGGTCGCGAGGCCAGTGCGCGTGGTCATCAGTTACTAGAGAATCAAACGATAAAAATAGAAACCGACCAGCTGGTGGGCGAGGTAGACAAGTACGGGCGTACCCTTGGTTATGTTTTTTTGCCCGATGGCACACTGTATAATCAAGCTATGATAGCTGACGGCTACGCCCACGAATATACCTACAATAAGCAGACCTATAAATATCAGGCGCAGTTTAAGCTAGCCGAGGCCGAGGCCAAAGCAGCCCAGAAAGGGTTTTGGAGTCCCGTCGCCTGCAATGGTAATACTAAACAGGCGGCTAGTCAATGAACCCACAATTACATAGCTCGCTTTCGGAAGAAAAAAAACAACGCGAATATCAGCTTATAGAGCAATTCTTGCAAATTTGTGATGATTTTGATGGCTATCAGTTTGTACGTTTTAGCGAAAACCCCGATATGATTTACTCTAATGGCCAAAAAGAAATTGGGTTTGACTCGGTAATTGTTTCACCAGACCAAGCCACTATTGACTGTTATTTTGACGAAGCTATGTGTCAGGTAAATTTACCCACAAAGTTAAAGGGCAAAGAGCGAGCCGATAAAATAGCTATATTTTTTGAAAACAAACTTTTTAAGCATTGGCGACGTTATAGTGTACCAACGGTGTTAGTTTTTTCTTTGCTTGATACCGAACCACCAACGTTTAATGAGCTGCTGGATATTGCGAGCCGTTTTCGATTGCCAGAATTTGCTTTGTATAATATTTCTGATTACTACCTTAGTGATGGCAAACGGTTTGTAAAAATTGTTGAAACCAATTAGACCAATTAAATAAAACTCCCCCTGCTAACTTGCAGGGGGAGGGGTAGTAGAAGATGGCGGCAACACAGTGTTGCCAGAAGCGGTGGTAGGAGGAGCAGTGGTTGATGAGGCGTTCTTCTGTGCATCGCGCACGCTCTGTGGAACATTCATCTGGCACATCACCGACTCGGCATCGACCACGTAGCGGTTCTTGTCGTTTTGACTGTAACGCGCCACACAGACCGGCCACTGCTGACCGTGAACGATGTAGGTAATCGACTGCGATCCGGTATCGAGAGCGGTAATTTGCATACCACTGTTATCACCCAGAATGTCCTGATAAATCTGACTTTTGTCTTGCGATCCGCTACTCTTGGCGTAGAGGCCAATACCAGCAATACTAATAAGTAGCGTAGAAACGACGATCGCTACCAGGCCAACCATTTTTGTAGTTTTATTGGTTTTGCTTCCTAGTACGATCACGATTGATACAATCAAGATGATAATTCCAGCAATCAATGCACCGAGTAAACTACTCGATTCGAAGGTACTCATTCTTGTCTCCTCTTTGTCGACAGAAGGTAAGCTGCGCATATATTACTATAAATTAGTTAATATTACAACTATTATTCTTAGTAACCAATTATAATCAGTTCTTGCTCGGCGCGGGTAACAGCAGTGTAGAGCCATCGGCGCCAGTCATCATCATTCATCTTGGCAAAGCGTTCCTCAAAGACCAATACTTTGGGTGCTTGCGAGCCTTGAGCTTTGTGGACCGTTAAGGCATAGCCAAAGTCGAATAAGCCAACTATATCTTTTTTGGGCCGACGAGGTGGCCGCGCTAAGGTAGTAGCGGCTCCAAATTGCTCACGCGGGGCATAGCCTTCAAAACGCACATCGTCAAACTGAGCCACAATATAATACCAAATATTTTCAGGATCGTTTTCGGCCGGGACGATTGCTTCTATTACGCCTAACTGTCCATTGTGCAAACCACTCTCACGACTGTTACGTAAGCATACTATCGTGTCACCCCGAGCCGGTTCGGGGCTATCAAATTCTTTCAGCTCACGAATATGTGTATTCAGTTTTACTCGAGTGTGATTGTACCCACACAATACCAACCGTTCATCGGCTGGTCCACGCAATATTTCTTCGATAACATCACCAGTCTCTGGCAAAGAACGCGAGAGCTTTTGCACACCATTCCCATATTCACCAACTGGTATTTGGCCAGTTTGCCGAGCCATGGTGGCTACTTGAATAATTGGGCTATTGGCTGCTTGTCGCCATATTTTCTCGAGCCGGATATCTGGGTTGGCCATTAGATTAAATTGAGAGTTAATGGGTGGTAATTGACCGTGATCACCTACTGCTAAAACTGGTTTTCCAAAACTAAGCACATCATTCCAGATATCTTCCGAAACCATCGAAGCTTCATCTACCACGATAATGTCGTACGGCAAGGTTTCGCGCTTGCGCCACTGGGGTGCGGCATCTTTTTTGCCTTCGGAATAATACATTAGGCTATGTAGAGTAGAGCAACTATCGGCTTTTTGTAATACTTTTTGGTCTTGCAGTTTGGTGCGTAACACCTGGGCAGCCTTACCAGTAAAAGCTGCAAAGGCCACACGCTTTCCTGGATTGTTATCGTGGAGAATTTTGCGAAACGCGGCCAGCAGGGTAGTTTTGCCAGTACCAGCATATCCACCCAGCGTTAAATATTGTTGCTCGGGGTTTTTTAGCCACCGACCAATTGTTGTAAGTGCCTCAGCTTGGTCTTTACTATACATCTCCATGGATTTCTATTGTAGCAAACTTGTGAGAGATAATTTGCTATAATGGTAAGCAATATGAAAACAATAGCCCATAGTCGTGGCGAACTCTATTCTACTAGACGAGTAGAGAACCTTACTGATGGAGTGTTTGCGATAGCAATGACACTCTTGGTGCTCGACTTGGTGGTACCGCAAATTAACGGGGTGGTAAGTGACGCTACGTTATGGAAGGCACTGACATCGCTCTCACCCAATTTTATTAGTTTTACACTGAGTTTTATTATTCTTGGCGTAATGTGGTCGGTACATACTCGTCAGTACGAGTACATAACCAAAGTAGACGATACGCTCGTTACGCTTAATACACTACGGCTCTTTATTGTGGTTCTCATACCGTTTACTACCAGCCTTAATGGACACTACCCAAGTCTTATTATTGGACAAATTTTTTATCCACTAAATCTGTTTTTGCTAGCACTTGTGACGTATATCCAAGGCGTATATGCTAGTCGCCACAAAGAATTTTACGGGCAATACGATGAGACAAATATTCGTGCTGGCCAAAACCGCAGTCTGGTGTTTTTAATTGTTTCTGGCTTAGTTTGTTTGGCGATTATTCCGCTGGGCAATATGGCATTCTTTGGATTTTTGCTTATTCCGGTTATATTGCGCCTACCAGTGTTTAAAAAGAGAACGCTCTAGTGTTATAGCTTGCCACATATTATGTTTATGGTTAAAATATAGATAATAGTACTAAAACAAAGGATAATATGGCCCTCAAACTTAAAACCAAACACACACCAAAGCAGAGAAAAAACCTCATTACGGGATGGACGTTATTGGTAGTTGGACTATGTGCGATGTTGGTAGGCTGGTTTGCACCGGCTGATGCTTTCTGGCGAGGCGCCACCTTTGGTGTCGGTCTCTCAGCTGTAGTAGTTAGCCTAAGTTATCTCTACCCGAGACACATTCAATAAATACTTATTTTTCTGCCGTCACGGCTTGTAAAAAAGCCAGGGCTACATTTACTGCTGGCCCAGAGCTGGGGGCATGAAACCACTTAAAGCCGGGCGAGCTATTAACTTCTAAGATTGTATAGCTACCATCAGCTAATACCATAAAATCGACAGCAGTGAGGTGCAGGTCGAAAATGCTTGCTATTTGTAGTGCCATAGCACATTTTTCATCATTCCATTGTTGTGGCTCGTACGAGATGCGTTGTAATTCTCTATCGACAGCTACCGATTCGCCATAGTCACTATGATGTACAGCAATCACTTCATTATTGAGCACTAGATAACGCATTTCTCTACCTGGAATATATTTTTCGAAAATATATTTCGGGTAGGTAATGTCGGTTAGCTCACTATTGCGAGAAATGCGGCGAATATTGTGTGATCCCCAGCCGTTTTTGGGTTTTACAATTATCTCACCGTGTTTTGCCAAAAAGGCTTCGGCTTCTTTGGTATTTCGGGGGAGGGCATAGGGTATGTTAGGCAGGTTGTGGCGATCGAGAATAACTCGAGTTAAATACTTATCTTGCACCTGCATAGCTGAGGCTACTGAGTTAAGCATGCTACAGCTGTGGTCGATATACTTTTCACCGCTAGAGGTTTGAATACTAAAAATCTTTCGATAATCGAGCCACTTAGGCTGCAACCCTAACTCTTGGGCTGAAGTAAAAAGTAGCTCGGCAGTGCCGAGTTTTTTGCGTTGGTTTGATTGGGTGAGAGAAGTAGTTATGTGTACGTCGTTTCTATAAGTTTGGGCTACGTATTTGTAGAACAAAGAATTATCTTATTATTATACTCTAGATTACCCTTTATGTCGATCTCCGCTGTTGTCTGCCTGCCCAAGTTTACCCAAGCATAAGCGGAGTTTTTTAGCATAAGTGGTATACCAGAAGACAAATAAAAAAAGTAACAATCTTATGCTTGCAAGCCAAAATATAAAGCGTGTAGGGTGCAAGTATTACTAAATTTAAAAGGGGGAACTATACAATGAGTTCACAATCGCAAAGCGTCACGCTACAAATAAACACAAAAACACTTTTTGGTACCATGGCAGCACTTGCTCTAGCCGTGCCAGCAACCTTTGTTTTAACACTTGCACTTTTGGTGCCACGTTTGGCCAAGGCTGACTCAACGCAAACCAACAATGCTAACCCAACTTACCAAGTACCAGCTGGATACGCCCTGGTAGCTACCGGTAGTGGTATGTGCCCAGCACCAGTTGCGGGTGGCGCAGCCGGTGCAGCTGTTGTTTCAAACGGGCAAGTTCTAGGTGTATTAGCCTCAGTTCTACCAAGCAGTTATACAAATACCAACACACAAAATAGTACCGAAACCAATACTACAACTAACAATAACTACAGCTACAGTGGAAGCTTTAATACTACTACCAGCACTACTAACACCGATAATTCAACGCATGATTCAAACAACGGTAATGGTAGCAATAATGGTAATGGTAGCAATAACACCAGCGATTCTAATAACACTACTACCACAAGCACAGTTACCACCAGCTCGGTATCTAGTGATTCTCATGACACTACCAACTCAAATAACATTACCCGCAACTCTAACAACTCAGATTCAATAGTTGATGCAACCAACGCTATCAATGCTAATAACAACACTGTAACACTACCACTTCCATAACTGCTTGAT